>JAKSBP010000119.1 GCA_022361035.1 Clostridia bacterium | reverse complement strand
GGAGCTAAAAAAAGATAATAAGAAATCAAATCTTAAAAAGGATACAGAACTAAACCTTAAGGCCGAGGCTGTAAAATCCCAAGAGGTTTCTGTAAACTTTTGGGGTGAAGGTCCATTTGACGATGAACTAATATTAAATTATGAATATTAATTTTTATTTCAAAAATTAAGGGGTAGGGCTCTAAGTTCAATCCTTAGTACACCGATTAATCCTTACCCCTTAATACATTTATTTTCAAATCTAACCCTTTTCCGGGTTTCTTTCTATTACAAATCTATTTTATCCTTTATTTAAATCGAACAAATATTTAATCTCGTCCTGACTTAATTTTGATATAAGGGTTTCTCCTGGTTTTATTACAGATTCAATTAACTTCTTCTTTCTTTCTTGGAGTTCATATATTTTTTCTTCTATTGTACCCCTGGTTATGAGCTTCATTACGTGAACAGAGTTCCTTTGTCCAATTCTGTGGGCCCTATCTGTAGCCTGCTCTTCAACGGCAGGATTCCACCAAGGGTCAAAATGTATAACTGTATCTGCACCCGTTAAATTCAGCCCTGTTCCACCGGCTTTAAGTGAGATAAGAAAAATATCGCTCTCTCCCCCGTTAAACTCCTTAACAAGCTTTCCCCTTTCTTTCATATCAGTTGAGCCATCAAGGTATTTAAACTCAATATTATTTCTGTTTAGCATTTCCTTAATGATACTCAACATCGATGTAAATTGTGAAAAGAGTAAAATTCTATGTCCTCCCTCAATAGATTCATTGATTAACTCTTCTAAAAGAAGAAGCTTGCCGCTTGTATCTTTGTAATCCTCCATGAACATAGATGGATGGCAGCATATTTGTCTAAGACGGGTTAATCCCGAGATAATTTTAATATGACTTCTTTCAAATCCTTTATTATTTATTTCTTCTTCAATTTCTCCTTTAATTTTTTGTAAATAGGCTAGGTATATTCTCTTCTGCTCCTTTGTAAGATCGGCAATGATTTTATTTTCAATCTTCTCTGGCAATTCCTTTAAAACATCCTTTTTAACCCTTCTGAGCAAAAAAGGTCTTATATACTTACTTAACTCTACCAAAACTTCTTTATTTTTATTTTTAACAATAGGTCCTTCAAACTTTTTAATAAATTTACCATGGCTCAAGAGATAATTAGGCATTATAAAGTCAAAAATTGACCATAATTCCGTTAGGGAATTTTCTATAGGAGTCCCCGTCAGAGCAAAATAATTTTCAGCCTTTACTCCCTTTACTGCCTTTGCATTTTGGGAGTTTGGATTTTTTATGTGTTGGGCTTCATCTAATATACAAAATCTAAAGGATATATTCTCATATAAGTGTATATCTCTCCTAATAAGGGGATAAGAGGTGATAACAATATCATATTCACTAACATTCTCTATTATTTTCTCCCTATCTTCTTTTTTGCCCGATGCTATAAGGGTTTTTAGCTGAGGAGTAAACTTCTCTATCTCTGCTAGCCAATTATATACTAATGATGTAGGTGCAACAATAATAGAAGGACAATTTCCCTTTTCATCCTTTTCGGAAAGTAAAAAAGTAAGAACCTGTAGAGTTTTACCCAATCCCATATCGTCAGCTAAAATTCCACCAAATCCATAGTAACATAAGGTTTTCAACCATTTAAAACCAAATTTCTGATATCCTCTTAAAACACTTTCTAGATTATATGGAATATTGTAGTCCATATCTCCAGGTTCCCTTATATTTTGAACCAATTCTTTAAATTGAAGATTTCTTTTAATTAAATTGATATTAGACTTTTTCAAGTGTTCATCTATATATAGTGCTCTATATTTAGGAATATTAATAAATTCCTTTTTAAAGTCCTCAGCTTCTACATCTAAGTATTCAAATAGGTTCGATATTTCATGTAGTTCTTCAATATCCAAGGGTAAAAAGGAGCCGTCTTTTAATCTATAATATTTTTTCTTCTCCCTTAGGGAATTGAATATATTTTCTAGCTCCAAATTATCTGTTCCTTCAAGAGAAAAATTGAATTCAAGAAAGTTGTTCTTAGAGTTTAATTTTACCCCACCTGTAAAGGAAACAGTATCCTTAGTTTTTACACCTTTAAAACTTTCAGAATAATAGACATCTGCCATTTGTTGAAGCAAAGGCAATTGATTATATATAAAATCAAATATCCCAGCTTCATCTTCCATATATATATAATCACTGTTAACCTTAAAACTAGCGGTTTCAAAAAAGCTTAATATTTTCTTTTCCTTACTTATATCTCTCAATATTATTCGTCCATCCTTACGAATATCTGTTGTATCATCGAAGGCCTTTAAAGTGATATCTCCATATACAAATCTTATCTCTACAGTAATTCTTTCACCTATGCTATCAAAATAAATTTCTGGTCTTAGCCCCGGATTGTAAATAGAATCCTGAAGCCTTTCATCAATTTTAATATCTCCCAACCTTTCAATAACTGGATAGACCTCTGAAATAAATCTCTCATTATATTTAGAAGAAATTTTGATAATATTAGTACTTTGTTTACTAAAAGCCTTATAAAATGGTTTAAGATTTTCTCTTTGATATTCTGTTATCCTGTAAATCCTTTCATTGACAAATACATATTCCATATCTCTGTCAAGGGGAACTATAGACTTCCCTAAATCCATCTGCAACCTTAAATCTCTATCATCCTTTGTCAATAAAAATTTAATTGGTAAATCCCCTTGGATTATTTGTATATCCTCATATTTTTTATCGCCGATTACTCCATTAAATGGCCTAGATTTAATTAACTCAAAAAACTTTTTAATAGTACTTTGAGGAAGATATGCCCTTTTACCCTTTAACAGACTCGGCTTTTTATAGTAATGTAATAGATCGCTGAGGGCCTCCTCATTATCATGGAGATTCAACAGTAAATCTATTATGGGCTTATCCTCATCCTTAAAGCAATGTATCTTAGGGTCAAAGGTAAATTCTTTACCAAAATATAGTGCTTCTTTCTTTACTATACTCTCAATCAGCTTTTTAATGTTTTTAACTACATAGAGCTTATTTTCACCTATCCTCAAGCTTACATAATTATCATTAGGAAGATTATAGCCACTAATAATATGCTCATAATTTACCTCTAGATTTAAAGAAGTCTTTATAGAGCTTTCTTGATAGCTAAAAAAATCTAATATATCCTTTACAGTTTTTTCTTCCTTAAGATGGACAGATTCTTTTCTGATTCTATTTCTCATTATCTCAAAAAGTACTGCTATAATATGTTTACAATATCCCCAATTCTCTTCATAGGCAGGGCAATTACAAAGAGCATCACAAAAATATCCTCCTTCATCAAATTCAACCCTTATGGTATAAGGAAATTTTCCCATCACAATAGCAAAGAAGGTATTTGTATTTTGCTCAAACTTCAAAATGTGTACTTTACCATCTAAAAAATATTTTTCTCCTCTTATGAAGGTGAGTTCATTTGCAGCAATATCCTTAATCTCTCCCCTTGTTATATTAAACATAGCACACCTCATTGTAAATTATTATCTGTATATTACATGTAAAGATATAGGATAATTATATTCTTCCATTAATTAAAAATTTTTAAGCAATCTATAATATATTATAAACATATTTAATAAATAATTTAACTTCATCTATTCAATATTATAACAAACTAAAAATTATATTTTAACTTTTAATTCTCCTTAGAAAAATCCCTAAAATCATTAATAAATTTTAGGGACTTTTTCTTGGAATTCCTTATCTATCTTTTCTCTTAGACCGTCATCACTAAATATATCATATCCTGTCATAGCTAATCCCTTAGCCCCTCTAATAGCAACTTCCATTGCCTTTTCTGAAATCGAAGCCTTGGTAAATTCTATGGAGTGGGCATTAACTAAATTATCTACAATGGAAAGATATGAATGTATAGCAGGGATTTTTAATGTAACATTTCCAATGTCCGATGACCCTATCTTTTTATTGGGATCAGGATAACCAATCTTTTCTCCTAAATACTCCATGTTTTTCTTAAAGGCCTCTGCTAAGGTCATATTTGGATATCTTTCCGCATATAGTCGCTCTACATTTATAGTTGCAGTTGCTCCCGTAAGTATTTGTGCTGAATCAACAATCTGTCTAATCTTTTTGACTAAAGCTTTAAGTTCAGTTAATGTCTTTGCCCTTACACTAAAATCACATCTAGCATATTCAGGAATAATATTTGGTGCCTCTCCACCCTTTGTGATTATTCCGTTTATATTAGACTTCATATCAAATGTAGGTCTTAAGGTATCAATTCCATTAAAAACGCTAATTACAGCACTTAAGGCATTTATTCCCGTCTCAGGCGTTGAAGAATGGGCTGATCTACCCCTAAACTCAACTGTTAACCTAGTAGCAGCCAATCCACCTCTACCAATCATGGACCTTTGGGAAGTAGGATGTATCATCAATGCGTAATCTACATCGTCAAACTCATTTTGTTCTAATAGGATTATTTTCCCTCCACCCCCTTCTTCAGCAGGGGTTCCCATTAGAATTACCTCGCCCTCTAAACTATCCATAATCTTACTTAATCCAATGGCAGCCCCTACTGAACAAGTGGCTATTATATTATGACCACATGCATGACCTATCTCAGGTAGAGCATCGTATTCCGCTAAAAAAACTACCCTCGGTCCTGCTTTTTTACCTTTAAATCTTGCCTTAAAGGCCGTATCTAGTCCACCAATCCCTTCTCTTACTTCAAATCCATGTTTTTTTAATAGTTCAATTATCCAGCTTGAAGCCTTATACTCGCGAAAGGATAATTCAGGGTTGTCATGGATTTTTTTGCATAACTTCAATAAATCATCCTTTATTGAATCAATTTCATCTTGTATAACCTTTTTTTTCATTGTCCCTATCACCTTCTTCCCCTAATAAAATATGACAAGCTGCTTCATGTCCATCTTCTATTTCCTTTAGCTGTGGAACTACTTTTTTACATATTTCCTTTGCAAAGGGGCATCGCTTGTGAAAATAACATCCACTTGGTAAATCAATAGGGCTAGGTATTTCACCCTTAAGCTCCAATGAATCGGTTATACTTTCCTCATCTATTGTTGGAACTGAGGAGAGTAAAATCCTGGTATAGGGATGTAGTGGATTGGAAAATATTTGTTCCTTACTACCCTTTTCTACAATACATCCTAAATACATAACTCCCAGTCTATCACTAATATGTCTAACGACAGATAAATCATGGGCGATAAATAAATATGAAAATCCATATTCATCCTTTAAATCCATTAACAGATTCAATATTTGAGCTTGTATTGAAACATCAAGGGCCGATACGGGTTCATCGGCTATAATGAGCTCAGGTTCCACTGCAAGGGCCCTGGCTATACCTATTCTTTGTCTTTGCCCACCACTAAATTGATGTGGATATCTATTAGCCTGCTCTGGCCTTAAACCAACCTTTTTAAGTATTTCAATAGACTTATTATATGCTTCATCCTTATTAGCTGCTACCCTATGAAACAACATGGGTTCCATGATTATATCCTTTACCTTTTGCCTAGGATTCAATGAAGCATAGGGGTCCTGAAATATCATTTGAATTTCTTTTCTAAGGGGAAGCATCTCCTTTGGGCCTAATCTAGTTATATCCCTATCCTTATAAAGGATTTTTCCTCCCTTGGGTTCAAGGATTTTAATAATTGTCCTTGCCGTTGTAGACTTACCACAACCGCTTTCACCAACTAAGCTAAAAACTTCTCCCCTATTTATATAAAAGCTTATTCCATTAACTGCATTAACCACTCTACTTTCTATCGTTACTCTGCCATTTTTAAGTTTGAGCTTATCTAGAAAATCCGAGGTTAGATTGAAGCTTTGCACTAAATCCTTTACTTCTAATAGCTTAATCAAGAATATATCCCTCCTTTAAAGGGAAATGACAAGCAGTACGATGTCCTCTTCCTACAATAATATTCTTTGGTTCCTCTACTAAGCATTTTTCCTTACTATACTTACATCTGGGAGCAAATTTACATCCCCTAGGCAAATCAAACATATTTGGTACCATGCCAGGTATTTGTTCAAGTCTATTTAGATTTTTATTTAATCTTGGAATCGAGTTCAGCAAACCCTTAGTATAGGGATGGGCAGTATTTTTTATTATGTCATCGGTACTCCCCTCCTCAACTATTTTCCCACAATACATAACTGCAATCCTGTCTGCCATTTGTGACACTACTGCTAAATCATGGGTAATAAGTATTAGGGATGCACCCTCATTATAAACTAATTCCTTCATCAACTTCAATATTTGTGCCTGTATAGTAACATCTAGGGCAGTGGTGGGTTCATCGGCAATTATTAATTTAGGATTTGCTGCTAGGGCTATTGCTATAATAACTCTTTGTCTCATGCCTCCACTGAATTGGTGGGGATAAGACTTTAATCTATCCTCTGGATTAGGAATTCCAACTAGTCTCAATAACTCAATACATCTTTCTTTTCTTTGTCCTTCGTTAAAGTTACCATGTAATTTTAACATCTCCTCTATCTGCTGTTGAATTGTATATAAAGGATTTAAAGATGTCATTGGGTCTTGAAATATCATGGATATTTCCCGTCCCCTTACCTTCATCATATCCTTTTCAGATTTTCTAAATAAATCTTCACCTTTAAACAGTATTTCTTCTGCCTCCACTACACCGGGTTCTTCAATCAGTTTTAAAATAGAAAAGCTAGTAACTGATTTGCCGCTGCCTGACTCCCCTACTATACCCAGTATTTCACCTTCCTCCAAGGAAAAACTGATTCCATCAACAGCCTTTACTACTCCTTTAAATGTATGAAAGTATGTCCTCAGCTCTTTAACTTCTAAAAGTTTATTACCCATATTCTCACCTCTAAGCTATTTTAACTTAGGATTTAATTCATCCCTTAAAAAATCTCCAAGTAAGTTTATTCCGAAGACCAACATCATAATATATAATCCTGGAAACACTGACACCCACCATAGACCACTGAATAAAACATCAAATCCATTCTTAACCAATAGTCCTAAGGAAGGCTCTGTAATTGGTACACCCACTCCCAGGAAACTTAAGGTAGCTTCAGTTAAAATGAAATCCCCAACTTTAATAGTTGAAATTACTATAACAGACGTAAAAACATTTGGCAATACATGCTTAAAAATTATTTTATAGTTTGGAAGGCCAATTACCTTTGTTGCTTCTATAAATTCCTTTTTCTTTAACGATAGGGTTTCCCCCCTAACTGTTCTTGCAAAGATAACCCAACCAACTAAGGTTAAGGCAATCAAAAGCTTATCTACCCCTCTACCAAAGGCTGACATAATAAATAGGGCAATGAGCATAGAAGGAAATGACAATTGAATATCTGCAATTCTCATTATTAAGGAATCAATTTTTCCACCATAGTATCCAGATAATAAGCCCAAGCTAGTTCCAATTAAACAAGACATAAGCATAACGGTTAATCCTATAAATAAAGATACTCTACTGCCATATATTATTCCACTTAGGATATCCCTTCCTTGGTCATCTGTTCCAAGAATAAATCTTGAATCTCCTTCCTCCTGCCAAAAAGGAGGTTTATAGGCATCGGCTAAATCTATTTCAGTTAAATCATATGGATTCTGTGGTGCAAATAATGGGCCGAATATGGCCACAAATAATGCTAAAGCTATTATTATTGAGCCAATTATGGCCGGTATATTCCTTTTATAATTATATATAAATTCCGAGGACCTAATTCTATTTAACCTTTCCTTTATACTAATATCTTCCTTTTCTTTTGGCTGCTGTGATTTAGCAGAAGTTGTCATTGAATCACCTCAATTCAATTCTAGGGTCAATTAATGTATAAATAATATCAACTGCAAAGTTTATAACCACAAATATAACTGCCACTAACATTAAATATGCAACTATTATTGGTCTATCTGCCATATATATTGAATCTATAAGCAACTTACCCATCCCAGGCCAAGCGTAAATTGTTTCCGTAATGGTTGTAAAGGCTATTAACTGACCTATTCTAACGCCGAAGACTGTAACTACGGGTATTAAAGCATTTTTAAGTGCATGGCCAAATAACACTTTTTTAGGAGAAACTCCCTTAGCCCTAGCAAATTTCACATAATCCTGTCTCATATTTTCCTGCATGCCTGCCCTGGTAAGCCTAAGAAGCATGGCTATATTTCCTAATGCAAGGGTAAGAGCCGGTAGCATTATATGCCTCCATCCACTCATGGAAAAGATGCTTAACCTCATTCCAAAAACTTCTATGGCCTCCCCTCTCCCTGAAGCAGGCATCCATCCTAAAATTACAGAGAAAATATATATCATCATCATGCCTACCCAGAAAGACGGCAGAGAAATGCCTAATATTGACCCAGCCATTATCACCTTACTGCTTCGTCTTTTAGGATAGGCTCCCGCATAAACACCTAGGGGAATGGCAAGAACTATGGCAATTATCATTGCTGTAATGACAATCTCTAAAGTGGCGGGAATCCTTTCAATGATTAATTCTAAGGCAGGTCTGCTAAAGACATAGGACTTTCCAAAATTTCCACTTAGTATATCCTTAACAAATATTCCATATTGTACATGGATAGGCTTATCTAGCCCAAGTCGTCTTATAGCTTGCTGAATTTCCTCCTGAGAAGCATCTTCGGGAAGCAGCATAGATATTGGGTCACCTATATAATTTGTAAATATAAATACTACTAAGGAAACGACAAACAGAACAACTAGCATCTGTAAAAGTCTTTTAATAATATATTTAATCATAGGTTCACCTCAATTCTAAAGAGTTGAATAATAAAAAATTAAAAAAGCAAGAAAGGGGAGCTTGAAAAGCTCCCCTAAAATTGCTTATTCTATAATATCCATATCCCAAGTAAATATATATTTATTAGGTCTTGGCCTGTAACTTATACTCTTTTTCTTAGCAAATAAGTCTTTTTGGAAATGTAGAGGTATATAAGCCACATCATCTGCTGCTATTTTAGCTGCCTCTGCTACAATCTTTGCTCTTTCATCCTTATTCTCTGTTTGATAAGCTTTATCTATTAATTCATCGACCTTAGAATTAATGTAATATCCTCGATTTACGTTACCATAACCCTCCTTTGGACCATAGGTATATAGTAAATCCTTTAAAAGTACAGCTCCTTCTCCACTGTTGTCAGCCCAACCAGTCATACAAAAGCTGGTCTTATCCTCAGTTGTGGTTATATGCTTAAAAAATAATGATTTAGGCATAAGGTTTAATTCTATCTTTATTCCTACTTTTTCTAAATAACTAGCAACAGCCTGAGCTATTTGTTCATCATTTACATATCTATTGTTTGGCGCATCAAGGGTAATAGTAAATCCATCGGGATAACCAGCCTGAGCCAAAAGATCCATAGACATTTCAGGGTCATACTCCAATCTTTTAATATCAGGGTTGTGACCAACAAAAACATCTGGTATGTAACATGCTGCTGGATATGCCTGTTCATTCATGACATTCTTTACAATAGTATCTATATCTATAGCATGGTAAATTGCCTTTCTAACTCTTATATCCTTTAATGGGTTTGGACTTTGAACCGTTGGCGATTTATCTCTCCACCCATCAAGATTAAGATAAATTATTCTAAGACTTGGCTGTTCTAAAACATCTATATCTGGGTCTGACTTTAATCTGTCAACGTCTCTTACTGCTATATCTACAGTAAAATCAACCTCACCACTTAACATAGTAGCTGTTCTAGTAGCATCGTTAGTAATAGGTCTAAATCTAACCTTATCTATTGACGGTTCTGTACCCCAATAATCTTCATTTATAATTAAATCTAAATGATCTTCCTTGACATGCTTTACAAATTTATATCTTCCTGTTCCCACTGGATTTAAAGCTATTTCCTCATCTGTCATTCCCTCTGTATATTCCTTATCTATAATCATTACGTTCTTTAGGTCAGATAATAGTAAGGTATACGGAAATGGAGTAACCAATTCAAGGGTATAGTCATTAACTTTATTCATGCTCTTAATATTTGCTACGTAACTCTTATGGGAAGAAATTTCATTGTTTTTTGCTCTGTCATAGGAATATATAACATCATCGGCCGTAAAATCATTTCCATTATGGAATTTTACACCTTCTCTTAGTTTGAATACCCAAGTAACCCCATCTTCTTTTATCTCCCAACTCTTAGCCAGTCCAGGCACCACTTGTAGGCTATGATCATTTTCTACTAAAGTATCGAAAATGTGAAGATTAATTGCACTTGTAACAGTTTCATCATAATCATGGGGATCCATTGACAATGAATCTGAAGATAAGGCAATTGTAATAGCCCTCTCCTCATTACCTTGTGTGTTACCCTTTTCTCCTTGAGTTCCTTGGTCCGATGCAGTGTTATCTGTTTTACCGCATCCTGCAAAAAATGTTACTATCATTAGTGATGCCAATAATATTGACAATATTTTTTTAAACATAGTTTTGCCCCCTTTTAAAATAACTGTTTATATCATATAGAGCTTACATATTAAAACTTAATTTATATATTAATACTTAATTTTTTTAAACTTAGATATACATAAATTAGTAGTTTTATTTGAATCTCTATAATTACCCCTAGATACTAAAAAATAATCTAATCATTAAATATCTCTTCAAAAGCCTTTAATTGCTCTATACTATTTAAAATGTCCTCTTTAAATTCTATAGCTAAGGACGTAAGTAAAATATTTGAAATACTAATTAAGCCTGTAATTGTATTGAAAAATAGCACTGAATTAGTTGAAGATGTAAAAACAACATTCCCATATTTTGCAATAGGAGATTCTACGGAATCCGTTAATACTATTATACTATTATCCTTCTCCTTTAAATATTTTGTAAATCCTGTTACAAGTTTTGTATAAATAGGTAAAGATACAATTATAAAAACACTATTTTTAAGTCTTTTTGACATTTGAAGACTTACTAAATGATCTGAGGTAACATTAAATATTTCGGCACTTATTCCCAAATACTTCAATCTTAGTAGTAAAAAATTGGTTACTGCTTCAGATATGCCAGCTCCAATTAAATATACTCTAGAAGCTTCCTTTATTAGCTTAGTAGCGTCCTTAATATCATCTACATTAATCTTGTTTATTGCATCTTCAATACACTGCATCTCTGAGCTTATAATGTCGGCTAAATTGCTATCTATACTTTCTATATTACTTAGTACATTTGCCAATCTATCGGGGTGGGATGATTTTAATTTAATATAGTCTTGAAATTCTCTTTTTAAATCTACGAAACTATTACAGCCTATTTTCTTACAAAAATTTAATATAGTAACCTCTGCAGAGTTAACCTCCTCACTTAAATCTTTAAGGGTTATAAAAGCTACTCTGTTAGAATTTGTCAGTAAATAATCTGCTATTTTTCTTTGAGTTTTACTGAAACTAGTATATTGAGTTCTTATCCTCTTAGTAATATTCATATAAAGCATCGTCCTTTACTAGTGATTATAAGTTTTCAGAAAATTTCATTACCCAAATTATATATTAATGAATCTATAATGTAAAGTGAATAGTTTAATTTTTATATAGTCTTAAAGTATTAACTTTATTTTTAAGTTTTTAATCTGTTAAAATTATAATATATAATAACCCTTAAATTCATTCCTGAATTAAGGGTTAAAATTTAGAACTTTTAAACTATTAAAATGGTCCAAAATTTATTAATACAGCCCCTATTAATAGTAAAACCGCCAACAACCATACTATAATCATAAAGGGAAAGATAAATTTAAACCACTTATTAAAGGATATTTTTGAGTATATCAAGAAGGCTACCAATCCGCCTACAGTAGGATAACACAGATTTGATAATCCATCACCAAATTGAAAGGCCAATATAGTTATCTGTCTATTCAAATCTATTATATCAGCCACTGGGATGAGGATTGGTAAAGTGACCATAGCTTGACCACTACCTGAAGGTATAAAGAAGTTAATAAGGGTTTGTACTATGAACATACCAACAGCCGTTATAGAGGGGGGCATTCCCTTTAACAGAGAAGATATTCCGTAAACAATAGTATCAGCAATGCGGCCATCGGTCATCACAACATTTATGGCCCTAGCCAAACCAACTGCCATAGCTCCAATAAATATTGCCTTTCCACCCTCTAATAATTCGTCGGCTATTTTATCACTGCTGTATCCTGCAAACTTTCCACCAACTATGGCTCCTATTATATAGGTAGCACACATTTGCGGAATTCCCCATTTCCATTTTAGTGTACCAACTACTATAAAAATAATGGTAATAATGAAAGTAAGTATTATTAGCTTATGCCTTGATGTAAATTCTATTTGCCTATCATTATTATCTATTAAATGCTTAGTATCCATACCATATACAATACTTTTAGTCGGGTCTTTTTTTATTTTTTTTGCGTATCTCAATACAAAGGCTATTGATGCCGTTAAAAGTACTGCAAGTACTAACAGTCTATAAGCAAAGCCTGAAAACATTGGAAGTTCCCCTACTGTCTGACCGATACCAACGGTCCAGGGATTTGAAGGCCCTGCTGTCCATCCAATAACAATTGCAACTAATGAAATGCATATACCTACTAGGGCATCATAGCCTAGGGTTAATGCAATACCTATGCAAAGTGGAGCAAATGGAATAGCTGCTTCTAACATCCCAGGAAATCCACCAAGAAAAGCAAAGAAAATCATAATTGAAGCCAATACCCAGGAATCCCTTTCCTTACCAATAGTATCTGTCAATTTTAAGATTGCAGCCCTTATGGCTCCTGTTCCATCGAATAATTTTATAGCCCCACCTATAATCAATATCATAATTATTAAAAACGACCCAGATTGGATACCCTTTGGAATCGCTGTAAACAATTCAAAAACTCCTACGGGACTACTATCAATGAAACGAAAGCTTGTGGGGTCTACCACCTTCCTACCATTTATTTCGATTCTGTTATACTCTCCAGCAGGGATGATATAGGTTAGAATACCAACTAAAACAATAATTGCGAAAAGAAGTACAAAGGCGTGGGGAAACTTAAATTTTCTTTCTTTTTTAGTTTTTAAATCGATCATGAAAGAACCTCCTTGTCATAATTTAACTTTCAGAATATTTCTGCTTATTTAATGATATAAAAAAAAGATGACACAATTATATTTAAATTGTGTCATTTTGATGACAAATAGGTATTTCAAAACCTATGATTGTACCCTTTCCATATTCAGAATCTATGAACATTTTCCCATCGTGGGCTTCAATAATGGCCTTAGATATAAAAAGCCCTAAACCATAGCCTTTTTTCCTATTATTATCATTCACCCTATAGAACATGTTAAATACTTTTTCTATTTCATCCCCTTCTATTCCAACTCCATTATCCTTAACTATAAATTTGACAAAGTTGCTATCCTCTATTATTGATATGCTAATCTCTGTATGGGGTTCCGAGTATTTTATTGCATTTGATATTAAATTATTCCATACCCTATTTATTTTTGTTCTATCTATATTAATTTTTGTTAAGTTATTCTTCACATCTACGCTTCCTTTAAAGACTCTATTGGAGTTCTCAATGTGAATCTTAGCATTTTTAAAGAGCTCATAGGTAAAATCATTGACATCTAGAGTAATTTTCCCTAAAATAAGGGACTTCTTTGCTTCATAGGCAGAATCCAATATATCAGAAGTAATATTTTCTATTTGTTCAGCCCTTAAATGTATCCTATCAAGATATTCTATCTTTTTATTTTCCTCCTCGATAATTCCAAGCTTTAGTCCCTTTATATATCCCTTTATTAGGGTTATGGGCGTTTTTAAGTCATGGGATAATAAAGAAATAAAGTCTAAGGTGCTGTTATAGGTTTCTTCAAGGTGAAGGGACAACTTCTTAGTATTCATAGCTAGTAAGTTGCTTTCATATCTCATACTTTGAAATATTTTGTTTAAATTTATTCTCATTTTATCTAATTCCCTACTTAAAATAGCAATTTCATCATTGGTTTCTATATTTATTTCATTAGACAGGTTTCCATGGGCTAAATGAGATATGGATTTTATAAGGGATTCAATTGGTTTCGATATAGATTTTCCTAATATAAATCCAGTTAAGATTATTATGCTTATACATATAAAGAATATTATTGTAAAATAAAACAGCATGTCCCTAATAGGTCTATGGAATTCTGATTTCGGTGCAGTCAATATAATTTTCCAGTTATAGGGTTCTATTTCAGCGTAGGCGAGAAATTGTTCTCTCCCTTCAAATTTTATGGTTTCGATACCAGAACTATTCCTATTGATGCCCTCTAAAGTGTCATTACTAACGCTATTGAATATTGTACTAATAGATTCCATAATATAGCCCTTATTTGGACTTGCTATGACATATCCCCCCTCATCAACCAATATGGCGTATCCCGTATTACCATAGCTTATATCAGCAATTTGGTTTATAATCTCTTCTATAGGTATATTTGCTGCAATAACCCCCTTTATATCCTGTACCTCTAGTGGAATGGCTATTGAAGTTACCAATTGATTCTTATTTTTATCAACGTAAATCGGTGTATTCACTAAGGTATCCCTATTAATAGCCAAACTATACCAAGGTCTAGTTAAAACTTGATAATTTGCAGGAGGTTTCCATCCCATGGCATCAATTAACCTATTACTTTCAAAGCCAATAAATATACTATAAAAACTTTCGTATGCATTACTAGAATTATATAATATCCTTCTAATTTCTTCTTCATTAAATACCTCTAGGTTTGAAATCTGAACAGAGGTATTCTTTAATATAGCAGACCTCTCATTTATCCAAGATTCAATAATCTTTGCATTATATTTTGCAGATTCTAGCCCAATATCCCAGGCTTGTTTAGAGGTTGTACTCAATAACACAACTAAACTTGCAGCACTGATAAAAAGAGCCGTCACAATTCCTATTAATAATAGTATAGTAGTAATTTTTGTCCTAATTTTAATTATTTTTAACATACCTATCACTCTATCATTTTAATTTTGCTTCAAAAACATATCCTACTCCCCAAACAGTCTTTATATATAATGGATTATCGGGATAGTCTTCAATTTTTTTTCTGAGTCTTTTTATAGTTGTAGTAACTACATTTTTATCATAGTAATTATTATCCCAAACCTTGTCTAGTATCTGGTCACGACTTAAGACTAGATGTGCATTTTCAATAAGATATAACAGAAGCTTAAATTCCTTTGCTGTAAGGTTCACATCCATATCTTTTTTTAAGACCTTATAGCTGTTCTTTAAAACCTTTATATCGCTAAAGGAAATAATACCATCACTTGTTACAACTTTTCCTTTGTTGTAATCCATATATCTTCTAATATTAGCCTTTGCCCTAGCAAGAAGTTCAATTGGGTCGAAGGGCTTTGTTATATAATCATCTGCTCCTACTCCAAGTCCAAGTATTATATCTCTTTGCGAGTTTTGACATGTTAGAAACATAATAGGGACATTGCTCAGTTGCCTAATCTTCTTACAGAGTTCTATTCCCGACATTCCATCCATATTTATATCAATTATTAACATCTTAATTGTTGCATCGAATTTTTCCAAGGCCTCCTCACCGCTAAAGGCTTCTACAACTTGGATATCGTAGAGTTTTGTAAAGTCCTTAATCATATAAATAATATCTTTTTCATCGTCAACAATCATTATTTTATCCATAGCTTATATCTCCTTAACTGATTTCTAGGTTAAAATCATCATCCAATTTTTTCCTATAATCCTCAATAAATATAAGTTAAATAATATAAATAAGAAAACCTTTACATTACATATTTATTTCAATGTCATTTAATCCCTTTATTTAGAGCAAAATTTTGGTATTATATAGTTATAAGTTTTCTTTAATTTCTACTAAAAGATAAACA
Source organism: Clostridia bacterium (assembly GCA_022361035.1). GTDB lineage: Bacteria > Bacillota > Clostridia > Peptostreptococcales > Caminicellaceae > JAKSBP01. Next base: position 5,454 of record JAKSBP010000119.1, on the reverse strand, counting down.
ACTTTAAGGTGTAATAAATTTCAAATAAAAAATGTAGAATCATTCATTATTTTCTCTTAAATTTATTTTGAATGTTAATGTTGTTTATCTATAATAATACTTTTTTAATAATGTATCATATTTATGCAATAGGTTACAATAAAACAAATCGAATTTTTTAAATATATATAGAAGATATAGGAGGAGATTTATAATGAAGGCCCTCAATAACAACTCTAAGATTAAGAAGTTATTAGATAAAAGATATTCATTAAAGGAAGAAATAGCAAATAGTATTACCCATGGAATCGGAGTTCTCTTTAGTGTTGTTACCCTGACTATACTATTGGTTTTTGCTATTTGGAAAAGAAGTACAATCTCAATCGTTAGTTTTAGTATCTATGGTTTTTGTTCAATTTGTTTATATCTATCTTCAACCCTATACCATAGCTTTCAAAAGAAAAAAGTAAAGATGATACTTAGAATTTTCGATCATTCTTCTATATTCCTATTTATTGCTGGAACCTATACTCCCGTAGCCCTCCTTTGCCTTAAGGGACCTTGGAGAATTGGAATTTTAGTTGCGGCTTGGGTAATTGCACTTTTAGGAATAGCCTTCAAAATACTCACCTATAAGAAATTTGATAAGTATAAATTTATTTCTTTAATTTTATATATTTTGATGGGGTGGCTAGTTGTAATCGCAATCAAGCCAATGCTACAGACAGTTCCTAGCGGATTCTTAATGTGGCTTTTAGCTGGAGGCTTATTCTATACAATAGGTACTATCTTTTACGCCATAAAAAAAATACCATTTAACCACGCCATATGGCACCTCTTTGTATTAGGAGGCAGCGTTATGCATTTTCTAGGTATATTTATTTATCTTAGATAAAGTAAAAAAGAGTGCTCAATGAAAATATATTTTTATGGATGTTATTTTTAAAGCCTTGTATATTTCTAAAAACTCAAATTCTAATTAATCATAGAATTTGAGCTTTTAGAAAATTATATATCTCAAATCCTTTCTATCCACACACATAAAGATTTCTATGGAAAATCAAATTAATTGTAAGCCTATCAAATATTACCCATTAGTTTTAATAAGAAACATATACACCCCGTTGTCTTTTTAGCTCTGAATTTTTACTGATATAGGACCCTTCTATTAGATTTCTATAACCTTTTTTTAGAATAATTTTTTTTATATAATCGATATGGGGGCATCTATCATAATGATGGTTGTCGGTAGTCATGCAGGATGCTAAATGAATCGCTACTTTGTCTTTATCTATGTCACCCTTGCATTTCCTATTAAGTTTTTTGGAAAAGTGCTCTAATTTTGCTGAAATAGCCTTTCCACAGCATCCACCACAGGTAAAGGAAATATACCTTACATCATCATAGTCTTTAAACTTCTCTTCTCTGTTATAAAAAGCACTGGTACACTGAAAACCACTACATCGCCTATGTGCTATATCACACTGAATAATAACAACATATTTTGAATCCATCTATCATTGCCCCCTTTTATATTCACTTATACTTATTATAAAAACAAACTGTAATATTTTCAATATCTAAGAAATTATCCAGAATGACATGGCGGCTATAAAAAGTCCAATTCCTGTATTGCTATCGAAGGGGACTTTTATTAAAGGCTAGTTTATATTACACTTATTCTAGATTAAATAAATTTAGTCCCTAATAATTTATAGTCTGTTTATCTAATATATGGTATAATACTTTTGGATTTAGTTAGCTTAACCCCTTGTGCTAGTTTACACTGGAAGGAACTTTGATATTTGAAAAATTCGAGCTCTTTACTTACTGGCACAGCAAGCTAACTCACAACATTTCCAAAGGAGAAATTAAGAAAGGATGGAATGCAATGTCTTTATTTGAACAATGGAGTGAAAGGGCCTATGCTGAACGTAGTGAAGAAGAGTACAATAAGTTTTGGCATGAGTATCTTCCAAAGGAACAAAGTAACTACGAATACATATTAGAAAACAAGGAAGAGGCTATAGAAGGTTCCGTAGCTAAGCTTTCAGAAAAACTTGGTATGGACCCCGTAACATTCACTGGTTTTTTAGATGGAATTAATACAAGCCTTACTGAAGAACTGGATATAAAAAATCTAACGGAAGAAAGTAATATAAAGCTTTCTATAGACTTCGAAAAGCTCTATTATAATATGCTTGATGCCAAGGCAGACTGGCTTTATAATCTCCCCCAATGGGATAATATACTTACTGATGAAAGAAGGAAGGAAATAAAAAAGGACTTTAATAGATCACGTATTGTTATAAATGATAAAAAGATTGGTAGAAATGAACCATGTCCATGTGGAAGCGGTAAGAAATATAAGAAATGTTGCTTAAACAAATAATTTAATTTTAATTATAGGTCTTATATCTATTATCATCACATAATATTTATTCATTTATACAGGTATATAACAATCCCCATAATGCATATTAATTGTCATTATGGGGTTACTTTTTCTTCTATATTATAGATGTGTGATAGAGAAAGTTAACTTACAAAAACTCTAACCTTAAAATAATATAAAGCACTATAAACATTTATTGAAATCCAATAATGTCAATAGTGCTTATTTTAATTAACTTATCATGGAAATTTTCATATAATTTATGCTGATAGTTCCTCTATTGATATCTTTCTAGTATGTTTAGTATGCTTCCATATTCTATTGTTCTTTGTAAATAAAGCAATTATCGTCAAGGGTAACCAAGTTATTCCAAAAATATTGTAATATAACAGTCCACTTAAATGCTTTATCTTTTTTGTTTCAAATAACACTATTATAGCAATTATAGGTGGAAATAACCACTGCACTATTAATATGGTAAGCCATATGTGAAAAGGCCATTGGTTTCCAAAATTTAACCACTGTTCAACATTAATATTAGGGCTAATCCATAGAAAAATATTAACGAATAAAGCAAAGTAGGCAAGTAAAATTCTACCAGGCTGCAATAGATAGAAGGCACCATCTAATGCTGCAAAATCTCCTTCTTTGAAAAATTTTCTAAAAAGCTTTCCGCAGTACATAAAAGCCACATCCCAATGGCCTTGCATCCAACGGAGTCTTTGATCCCATGAGGCTACAAATGTTAAGGGTTTTTCATCATAAATTTTTGCATGATGACACCACCTCGGCTTTATGCCCCTTAGTATAGCCTTCATCGTAAACTCTAAATCCTCAGTCAGAGAAGTTGCATCCCACCCTAATTTCTTTAAAGTATTTATTTCAAAACACATTCCAGTTCCACCCAAAGCACCTGGAAGCTGTAGCTTTTGTCTAGCGACTTGCCAAATTCTAGCCATATACCAGTAGCTTATGGCATAACTTTTCGTAACCCACGTATCATCAGGATTTTTTGTATCTAAGTATCCTTGGATTATCTTATGTCCCTGAATCAACTCATTATTCATATACATCAAATAGTCTTGGTCTACTAAATTATCCGCATCAAACACTACAATTGCATCATGTCTATTCATTTTATAGATTCTTTTAAACATCCATTTCAGTGCAAAGCCTTTACCTCTTTCTATCCCATTAAAACGTTCAAAGACCTGAGCACCCATCTTTCTTGCAATTTGGGCTGTATTGTCTGTACAGTTATCAGCTATTATCATTATGTCATACAATTCCCTTGGGTAGTTCAATTTCTTTAGGGAATCAATAACTGCCGATATTACTACTTCTTCATTGTGGGCTGCAACAACCAAGGCAAACCTCTTTTTAGGCTCCCATAGCTTGCTAGGTCTTTTTACTGGTAAAAAACCAAAGGCTGAAATTGTACCATGATAAATTAAAAATAAAAATAGTATGATTTGACTTGATATAAATATTATTTTAACTATATCATAGAAATTCATGTGGCCCTCCTTGATTGATTATATTTTAACATGCTTCCATATCTTAACACATATAGATACTCTAGTAAATAGTTTTAGGGATTTTAAGAAAATTTTAAGATTTTCATTTTTGAAATATAATAATAAAAAAAAAGCCCTAAGGCCTTCTTATCAACTAGTGATTAATGGATTCATAGTGATTTAATATTCAAAATTTTCCCCTTGAATTTTACTGGTTATAATTTAAATTTCAACCAATAAAAACCATTATCCAAGCAGAAATTTATGTATTTTTATTGAATTATTGGCAAATATATGATGTGGAATTTTATATATTTATGTTAATAAATTTAAACATCCTATGGGCTGCATCCTCTAATAAATATGCAGCATTATTTATAGCATATTCTAGGTCCATTACACTTCTAGTAATAGGCATAATGCTCTGGACTCCTAAATCATATAGTTCATTTATATTTCCATCTATACCTCCACATAGGGCAACAACAGGAATATAATTAGCTTTACATCGCCTTGCTATTCCGCATACCACTTTACCATAGGTGGATTGTATATCGATTTTGCCTTCACCAGTGATTACAATATCTGCATCATTTACTAAACTATCAAAATTTATAAAATCCATTAATGTATCTATACCTGATTTTAACTCAGCCCTACAAAATGCACTTAAGGCACCACCTATTCCCCCGGCAGCTCCTGCGCCCTTTACTTTATCTAAATCAATCCCAAGTCTATTGAAAATCAAATGTTTATATTTTATCATACCAGCCTCAAGTTTATGTAGCATCTCTTCACTTGCTCCTTTTTGTCTTCCATAGACAAAGGTTGCACCGTTATCACCTGTTAATGGATTGTTTACATCACACATAACGATTATTTCTGTATCAAATATTCTTTTATCGAAATCCTCTAAGTCCATATTTTCTATTAGTATCAAACCTTCACCATTAGGAGGTACAACATTGCCATACCTATCAAGAAATCTTATCCCTAGGGCCGACAACGCACCGATACCTCCATCATTTGTAGCACTACCACCAATGCCTAAAACAATCTTTCTATAACCTAAGTCCAGTCCCCTTTTTATAAGTTCACCGGTTCCGTAGCTTGTTGTTTTTAATGGATTTTTTTTATCCCTATCCACCAATGTAAGACCGGAAGCCTGGGCCATTTCCATAAGAAAGTTATCATTATATATGCCATAGTGGGCCTTGACCTTACTTCCTAGTGGTGATGTTACTTCTATTTCATATGTCCTTCCATTTACAGGTGTTAATAAGGCCTCTAGAGTCCCTTCTCCACCATCGGCAACTGGTATTTTAACAATTTCCAAATCCCTATAGTATTCCTTGGCCACCTTGCTTAATATATGGATTACTTCCATTGAAGACAGGGAGCCTTTAAAGGAATCTGGAGCTAAAACTAACTTCATTAGTATCTCCCCCTTAGATATATAATATTTTCCTATAAAAGAAGGTTAAATTGATTTCAGTTTTTACTTGATAAAGGCTATAAATGAGACAATTATTCAAGGCCCCTATCTAATTAATTCTTTATATG
>JAKSBP010000305.1 GCA_022361035.1 Clostridia bacterium | reverse complement strand
GTGTTGTTTAGTAGAATTAATAGGTAGTTTTTACACATTCTGTTGTCCTCTAGACATGAATTTAGTTATTTGGTAGTGGGTGTAAAATAGTTAAATACAGAGAGATAGAAATTACTATGAAATGAGAATAAAAAATAAACACTTCGACAACATGTTTCGACAAAAAAAGTATAAATTTTGATATATAATTATCTATGTCATCTATACTTTCCCTAGAGTGAATAGATGATAGTCCTCCTTGTAGGGGAGGAGGCGTATGATAAGACATTAAGTTTCTTAAATGTGACAAAATGCTGGTTTAAGCATTATTTTAGCACCATAATTTACAAATTCTATAAAAAATCTAAATCAAAAGGGGTTTAAATTATGAAAAAAATAATTAGCTTACTATTAGTATTTATGTTCCTATTTAATTTTAGCATCGTGTCGGCACAATCAACTAGTAACGAAATACAGCCACTTTCAAAGTTCACATACGAATACGAATACTCTCCAGTTGATTATGAATTTAAGTCAACTTCTATAATAACAAATTCAGATATCGTAAGAACAGTTGGTGCAGGTGTTTTTACAGCTGGTATTGCATTGCAATTACTAGGAGTTCCTCATGCTGGAGACTATGGAACTGTTTCAGCAGGTATAGTAATATTATATGATTTTTACGGGTGGAATAAAAAAGATTATAGAGTAGATTTTTATTCTAGACACAAAAAGCAATATCGAGTTAATATGTTAACTGGTAAAAGAACATTAATGAATACATGGGTAGAAACTAAATGCTATACTTTTACAAGAAATGCTGGAACTACGGGGGACTGGACATTTGAAGCAACAAATTATGGTAGTTTTTTGATGAAATAAATACTTTAAAGAAAAAATGGATGAGATGATATGTATAAATATTATATTATTTTAATACTTCAAGTTTTATTTTTTACACTAACTAATTTTTCTTTAGCTGTTAGAGCTATATTTATTCTATTGACTATGTTAATTTTGTCATTTATAAAACAAAATATATTAAAGAAAGCAAAAAAAGTGTACAAGAAAGAAACGATAGATTTAAATATTAACAATAGCAGAATATTGAGACTTTTAAGACTTATCAATATAATAATAATGCTTTGTATTGGATTGCTGTTTATAGTAAATATTTATACCGATATGTTCAATAGGTATCAGATTAATGCTATACAAATTTTGCTATTTTATTCTATAACACTTTCTATTTCGAGTATTTACAATATATATATAGTCAATAAATTTATTAAATCTAATAAGCATACTTAAAGTTAAAGTTTTCATGTAAAGATAAATAAATTCCACTTGTGTCCAAATATCTCATATAAAGAGATAAAATTCTCCTTCTAGATAACGATTAAGGTATATAGTAAAATACCATAAATTTTCTAGTAGGAGTTTTTTCTTTAGGAACAGCAGAATGTTTAAAAACAACCTATTAATCTACTATTTTATCTTTCAAGAAAGTATGTAAAGTCTATATTTAGGGGACAGGGGTACTGACACTATAGAATAGCAGAATTTAATGTTCCCAACAACCCTATCCCTTAAAAAACATTCCATTTATTAAATATCAGTTTATATTTGATTTCACTACTTCCCGCAACAAAGAAAACTCATATATAAATAACAATGAAATCAATAATATCATCCTTACACATATCTCTCAAATTATATCAAGATTTTAAAAAAGCATAGGATTTTCATAAAAATAGATTTTTAAATAAAATTGGTATTTAAAAAAAGATGACTTCTATAATGCAAAAGTCATCTTTTTCATGCTGCCTAATTTCTTTGTTTCCCTTGGTATAAGATACATTCCGTATACAAAACTATATGGTTGGATTCCTCATAGGTACTATATAAACTAGAGCAGGTACAACAGTTCTACCAGTTTGGGAAAAGTTTCAATTCCTCATAGGTACTATATAAACCCGTCAAACCCTTAAAAATAAAGCATGTCATATTTTATTATAACACGTTATTTTAACATTTCAAATATTAATATTTCCTTATACATAAGATAAATCAATAAGTTAAGGTGCTTTGCATATTTCCGTCGATCCCCGGGGTTTTTCGCTCTATTGGTGGTCGAAGTTAGAGAAATTTCTCTTCTCCTCCTTATTTTTATACCTATGGTTTCTTTAGTTCTGCAACTCTTATTTTTAAATGCATAGATAACAGCTCAACTGCTTAGAAGACAAATTTATTGATGCTTTATAAAAACAGAATAATTTATTCTATAGCTTTTAAATATATGCACAAAATAATAAAGTGAATTTATATAACTCAACCCATAGCCAGAAGATTTGATATTTCATCTTCCTTCCCGTAATAAACCTGTTTTTATTTATATATTAAAGGATAAAATAGATTTATTAAAGTCACTCAATTTAAATATCAAATCTTCTTAAATTTTATATATG
>JAKSBP010000023.1 GCA_022361035.1 Clostridia bacterium | reverse complement strand
TTGTACTCAATACTTGCTTTTTCTTTTGCTTGGTTATGGCTAATCGTCACTACATTATTTAGTATCTCATTATCGGTCATTCTTAGGAAATCATCTAATTTTGCTAACCAATCCTTCATATACATTGGTTTTTTCCTAATAGCTTGTAAATTTGCAAATTCAAGGTATGCTGTTACTATTCTATTTAATATATCTATTTCATCTGCTTTTAAGTAGTTCTTAGCTATTATCGTATCTGCTTTTTTAAGCTTATCACCTGTAAATGATGTCATTCCTATATGTGGCAGTTCAGCATTTGCCCTACTAAAAATAATTTCTGCTGCTGTATGCCCATGTGCTGCCCAATGCATTTTGTTTTGTATTGTTTTAAAAAATATTATGGAGCTTTCTACCTTTGGATCATAATCAATGCTGGTAGCATAGATGTCTAATACTTTTCTCCAAAATACCTTTTCAGAGGAGCGAATGTCTCTAATTCTTGCTAATAGCTCATCAAAGTAATTGCCACCGCCAGCTTTTTTTAGAAGCTCATCGTTCATTGTAAAGCCTTTTATAATGTATTCTCTAAGTCTTTCTGTAGCCCATATACGAAATTGCGTACCTCTGTGAGACTTTACTCTATAGCCAACTGAAATAATTACGTCAAGATTGTAATGCTTTACATCATATTTTTTCCCGTCTACAGCAGTTGTTCGGAAATTCCGAACAACTGAATCTTTCTTAAGTTCACCTTCTTTGAATATATTAGATATATGCTCACTTATCGTCGATTTTCCTTTTTGAAATAACTCACACATTTGTGCTTGTGACAACCAAACAGTATCTTCTTCCATTGTTACCTCAATCTTTGTCTGTCCATCTTCGGTTTGATATAAGATAATTTCCGATTTATTCATATCCATAAGCATTCACACCAATCTTCTTTAGTATTGTTGTCTCTATTATAATTTTTTTCGTTAGTTTTTTCAAAGATTTTAAAATATTTAAGCAGCAGATAGTTAATCTACTTCATAAAAGACCTCTATATTCTCTTCCAAATATAGACGTGTATTTTCCTCCCCTATAGGCAGGCTACTCTCCAGATGATGGTTAGGACTGAGTAGAAGTATCATTATTTGCTCCTATGGATCATGACGATTTATTCTAACTGTATAGAACGCATTTATAAATCTATATTCTGATTTTTTGAATAGCCAATGCTTCAAAGCTATTCAAAGAATCAAAATATAAAAGATTTATTGCGATTCTATAGGAATAATTTTAAGGCAAAAATTTATCGCTTTAGGTTTTACAACCTTGTCGTGGCGTTTTCCCTTATGTCGCTTTCCCGTTAGGGTCATAGGAGTAACGTACTTAAATATTTTTATATTCAGTTTTTAATGTGCATGTAGAAGAAAAAATATCCCCTCACCCTTTAGGTCATTTCAAAGCTGTTTTTCCGAAAAAAAATAAAAAAGCTCCCTTACTTCTTTAAGGAAAAAAATAAGGGAGTGGCTGAAATTTTTTTATTTAAAATTGTTATTATCGTTCATAATTATTGGTATTTAGATTATCCCAGTCTAGCCCTCTGCCTTTCTTTAGTTCCGCTATTCTTTCTATTAAAGTATCACCTTCAAGCTTTGATAATGGATAGTCTTTATGGTTCTTAGAATTCCCTTGATTATTAGACCTTGAAGATAATAAAATAGCTACAGCGTTAAGAATGTTATCCATTCTTTGCTGTAGCTCTCTTTTGTTTGCATATCTCGCGTTCAGTTCTAATCTGGACTGTATTTTTTCTTTTGTTAGCTCATCTGCTTTATATAACTTATTGTTTCTACATTTTTTACCGCTTGGCGTGGTAAAGGTGATATATTTTCTTGTATCTGTCCATCTTACACCATAGCCTAGCTTTTCCATGTTGTTTATAAATTCTTGTTTTGATGTGGAGTTTCTTATGCATTCATTGACTGCAAGATATAATTCGTATTTCCAGCTCATTCCCCGCCTAGTGCTTCTGTATTCACCAGCCTTTGTATAATTACTTTTATCCATAGATGGAATAACCATTAACCCATATTGTCTACAGAGTTTATCAGAATAATTCTTTAGCCTTTGTAAATCCTTCGGGTTCTGCTGCCATTTGTAGCTTGTTTCATAATTAACTGTATTAATTATAAAATGGTTATGGATGTGGTCTTTATCTATATGGGTTGCTGTTACTATTTGAAATCCTTTAAAGCAATCGAGTTCTAATAGCTTTCTAGCTATTTCATTAGCAGTTTCTGGCGTTAGCCTATCATATGGTGAGAAGGATTGTACAAAGTGAATGAATTGTCTTCCTGTATCTTTTCCATAGTTTCGTTTTATGGTTATCATTTCTATGTAGGCATTATCTGGGTTACAATCTTTTCCCCATATTAGATGATGTTCAGTCTTTTCTTGACTGGTAATATATTCTATTGCTTTTCTTAATCCTACGAGGGTTTTGTTGGATCGGTTAAGGAATTCAATAACTGCCATATATTATTTAGCCCCCTTCTAGTTCGGCTTAGGTTTGGACAGGCAACTCTTCCTTGATGACATAGTATGACAAGCTGATTTAGATTTGTACCAATTTTAATTAATTGTTTTGCTACTTCTGGTAATCCATTTACAGATACTACTTTCTTACCTACAGCAGAAAAAGCTACGAATCTGCTTAAACTCATTCCAGATTTCGTAGCTTTTTTCTTGATGGTTTGATATTCTTTTTCTGTCACTCGTAGAGTGATTAATTTGGTTTTGTTCATTCAATTTCTCCTTTCTTGAAAGTAATATTTTTACAGAGGGTTTGAGAGATTTTCTCCCAACAAGCGACTAAATGTAATACATTTAGTAAGCTTGCCAACTCTAAAGAGTTGTTGGATGGGTTGGAGCAAGAGCAATAAAGATATAATATTTGAATAAGTGTAAAGCAACAGTATCATCCATCCCTGATATAAATATTTAAAAACAATATTATCACTATATCAATCTTTAGCTTTTTCACAATCCACTTCAAATATTTTACATAACTCTTTTATTGATGAACAATTGCTACAAGTTATTTTTTCAATGTCTAAAGATTTTACTAGACCCGCAACTTTTGAACCCTTTGAATACACTTTATTAGATTTTTTAAAAAGATTACACAATTTTTCGTATCCATTGGAACCAACAACCTTAGTTTTTTTACCTAATCTTAGATGTTTTTTTAGACCTTCAACATCACTCAAAATCCAGTCTTCTATGGATGTCTTTGCCTTTATATGATAAATATTATTCAACTCTAACTCTTTTAGACTTTTCTCTATTTCCTTCCAATTAACAGGAGGTTTTTTCTGAGTTCCAAAAACATCTGTATCATAACAAAGAAAAATAGTAAATTCAACATTTGGATTTTTCTGTAATAATTTATTGGAATAACCATATGCTTTATTTTTAAAATTTCCAATACCTTTTAAATTTTTAACTATTATCTTTTTAAAATCAAATTCTCTATTTCCATTTTTTAGCCTTAAATAAGATTTTATGTCCTGATAAATTTCCTCGTCTGTCTCACCTTCAACAAAAATTATTATACCCCTATCCATATAGTTATTCCTCTAGAAAGCTATTTAGCTCTTCTATATCATCAATTGAGCCGTTCATCTGTTCAAATATATAGTCTCCAGTTGACATACCATACATATCAGATAACTTTGTAATCTTTCCCTTTGCTAATTTTTTTATTTTAGAAAATTTAGCTAAACCATTGCTATTAGGGATTCCTACAAATATATTATCCAATTCCATGTATTGGATAATATATGGTGAATGACTTGATAGTATTATTTTCAAGTTATCTGAAGCTAATTGCGATAAAATATTAATAAATCTATAAAATAGACCAGGATGAATCGAATTCTCCAACTCTTCAATCGCAATAATCTGAACGTTGTTAATTCCAGCTAAAACTATATATGTTAAAAATAAGAATATTCTTTTTGCACCTGTTGACAAATTTGTAAATTGTAAAGCTGTTTCCATATTTTTATCCTTTACGAATATTAGATAAATTTCATTTGATATTTTAAATGGTGCACTTTCTGGAATATCTCCAATTATCTCATTTCCTTTCAAAATTTCTTCAACAGCAATATCCTCAATATTTGGAAATAAGTCGATAAAAGTATTTTTTATTAATTCATATCTATCAGGATACTTTTTCTTTATTGTATATATTACTCTCGGAATATTTTCTGCATTTGAAATATCCAATACACTTTTTTCCTTTCTTTGCAATGGATTAACTTCAAAAGAATTTGTCGCATCAAAAGAACGATTAATATAGAATTTAATATTATTAATTGCTTTTACTATATCTAAATAAAATAAATCATCATATGCTAATAATTTATTAATAATTAAACTATTATCATCAATTAAGATTTTCTTATCATTTCTACCCGTTTTTGATGATTGATAAGTTGCTTTTCTCTTTGTTCTGCTAAAATACGTATTGTATTTCTGCCCTTTAGAATTTTTCTTAAATCTCAACTTTTCATTAAGTATTTTTTTAGTAGAATCTTCGCTTTCATCACTTTCCCACTCAAAACAATAACTGTATTCAACCAAATAATCAACATCATTAACACTTATTTCAGCCACTATTAAAAAAGTATATGTTGCGTTACTCATATTTTTGTTAACTGGAATTACTGGTAAAAATTCCATCATATCCGACTTTACCGAAATATCACTTTTAATAAACTCTATACCAAAGTCGATTGCATCTAATACATTAGATTTACCATAGTTATTAAGAGATACTAATGCATTTATAACATTAAATTTAAAATCTATTTTTTCAATGTTTTTAAATCCTTGTACTTCTATTCTTTTTACATTCATAATTTCTCTCCTTTTTGGTAAAATAATTCTCTTATTGATTTTCATTATAACACCTCTTTTAACAATACGCAATAAATAGTTGCGTATTATGTATTTTTCATTTAATATATTATGTATTATATCCAAAAACGTTACTAGTTATTACTTTTTTGTATTATTGTAATTATGTCAAAAAGCATATTAAAACCGATAAAGCGTTCTATAATATGCCTTATCGGTTAAATGAATTATTACTATTTACATTTATACTATTTTATTATGTAACTGTCATATAAGCTCAAGAACATTCAGAAGCTTAATACAATCCTTATATCCTTGAAAATAAAGTGTTTCCCTTTCTATCCATTCAAGCCTTCCAGTACAATCTTTATTTCTTAAAATAAATGCCCTATCTTCATCATTAAGTGACTTTAATATTTCCCGAATTTTAATGCTTTCTTCTACATTATTTCTTAATAATTCACTATACTCCTTATCATTGTCACGCAAATTCTTCATTATATCCTCATGAATATCGCAAAATAATTCTTTTAAATGTTCTATATATTCCGTTGACATAAGCTCCCTCCTTGTGATAATTTCTTGAATTACTATCTGAAACAGGGTATAATAGATTTACCGCTATTTTTGATAGTGGCTAATTGAAGTGGTGTATTTGCTTGTTCGGCGGACACCGCTTCTTTTATTTGTCTTTTAGGGACTTTATACCGTCCCTAATCCCCTGTGGACGTTTGACATTTTTTCTTTTGCAATAATCATCTAATATTTCTAAATCTTCCTTACTAACTCTAACATCCAATCTATAGGGCTTAGGTTCATCGGTTGGTCGTCCCATCTTTTTCTTCGGCACATCACCCCTCCTTTCTACCGACAAAAGTATTATATCACTTTTTGCCGACAAAAGTCAATGGCTTTGAATATTTTAAAAGCCCATAAAATTATTAAAATTCTATAGGCTTTGTTGCTAACTTATATGTCCATTCTCTCTAGTAGTGCACATGATATTTAGTTTTTCATTTAACCATTAATTGTGTCAACAGCGTTGACACAATTAATGCGATAGGATGTTCAGAAATATACACTTATAAGCAAATGTGTGTACATTTTTGATATTATAAATCTAAAATCTAACTATAAATCAATTCCTTCAAAACAATCTCATTCGCAATGTCTCTAGCCTCTTGCCTAATTTTATAACTCTCCACAAAATTACCATCAATAGGCAATGGATGTTGTTTTAAATATTCCTTCTGTATCATCTCAAAACTCTCATAAGCCTGTTTCTCTATTTCAATAACATGTTTCATCAACTCACCTTCCAAAAGTAGCCTAGAGAACAAATAAGGCTTATTCTCCTTAAAATATTTATACCTCAACCTACCAAATTTTCTAAGTTCCACATTTTCATCAATTCCAAAATCAATATCTGGATAATAATAATCACCTTTTTTTACATATTTAATCTCACTCATTATAAATCTCCCTTTCCATTTTTTATTTTCCATACAAAAAAAGCCGACAAGATTATTAAAATCCTATCAGCTTTGCTTTACTTATAAATTCGTCTAAATCCTGTATTTACAAGGTCTACACCTACAACTATCACACCTATTATTCCTTCCTAGTAAGTAGCGAGCAACACTCCACATGGGCCGTATGAGGAAACATATCAACCGGCTGTACTTCTATAGTTTTATATCCTAGCTCATCTAATATTTTCAAATCTCTAGCTAAGGTACTTGGCTTGCAGGATACGTACACCACTCTTTTGGGATTCATCATTGCTATGGTTTCTAATACCTCCCTATCGCAGCCCTTTCTTGGAGGGTCGACAACTACTACATCAGCTCTTAACCCTTTTTTATATAGCTTTGGAGCCACTTCCTCCGCTTTGCCTAGGAAAAATTCCACATTATTTAAATTATTTAACCGGGCATTTTTCTTTGCATCCTCTATGGCTGCTTCAATTACTTCTATACCGTATACCTTCTTTGCTTGTTTTGCTAGGAAAAGGGATATGGTTCCTATTCCACAGTAAATATCAACTAAGGTTTCATTGCCTGTAAGCTTGGCATATTCTAAAACCTTATCATATAGTATCTTCGTTTGAAATGGATTTACTTGGAAGAAAGACAATGGTGAAATCTCAAATTTCAAGTCCCCTATATAATCTATAATTTTATCCTCTCCATGAAGTGTTTTACATTCACGCCCCATTACAACATTTGTTTTCTTGGGATTTATATTTTGAATTATGCTTTTTATTTTGGGGATTCCTTGGGTCAACTTGCTGACTATCTCATCTTTAAAGGGGAGTTCTTTACCCTTAGTAATGATTACTACCATTATATCACCACTGGTATAGGAAACCCTTGTAAGGATATGCCTTATAATACCTCTGCCGGTTTTTTCATCGTATACTGGTATTTTATTTTTATCTATAATCTCCTTGAATATCTCTACTATTTTATCATTTATTCCATGCTGTATTTTACATTCATCTATAGATACTATTTCATGGGTGCCCTGTTTATAAAAGCCTATTAAAGTTTTACCTCCCCCAATACCTACAGGGAATTGGGCTTTATTTCTATAGTTAAATGGATTATCCATACCTAATGTATCATGTACTAAAACATTTTCAAGCTTTCCTATTCTTTCAATATCTGAACTTACCCTATTTTTTTTAAGTTCGAGCTGCTTAGTATAATCAATATTTTGTATTTGACATCCTCCACATTCATGGGCTAGGGGACATGCAGGGTCAATCCGATATGGGGATTTTTCCTTGATTTCGACAATTTGCCCTAGGGCATAGTTTTTCTTTACCTTAGTGATTTCTATTAATACTTTGTCCTCTGGAATTCCACCTCTTACAAAGATTGTAAACCCTTCAATCTTTCCTATACCCTCTCCACTTTCTCCTATATCTTTTATCCTAAGTATATATTTCTTTCCTTCTTCTAAAGGTATATTTACCATTGATAACCTCCTATGATAACAGTATGGAACAGTTTAAAATGCAAAGTCCTAGGTCTTCTATATTTTATGAGTCCTCCTTAATTCCTATTTATATGACATTTGTCTTAAATGAATTTGTGAAAATAAATTTAAATTGATAATTACGAAAAATATTATATAATAAAATTGTATAATATAGAAATTTAAAATAATAATTTACAATATATTTCTAGGCTTTATCTAAGGAGTGTGGTAATGTGTATAAAATCTTTTTAAATCTATTTTTAATTGTTATTATCTATTTTTTAGCCTCATTTATTCCACTAGATACCTCTGAATTTGAGTCCGCTAAAAATACTTTAAATAATTTTACTCTGAGTAAACCTAAACCAGCTGAAGATATGGAATCTATAAATAGGAGCTATAAAACGAATATTAGTGAAACTCATCTTCATAATCCGACTAATATGCAGTTTATCATGATTGGAGAGTTTGATAAAGGTTCTTTTTCTTTGGATAATGATCATGATATTATCTTAGAGGTTTATAGGAACGATAATTTAATAAAGAAATACGTTAATACTGAATTTATAGTTGGTTTGGACGACACTGAGTTTAATAAGAATGAAATTAAATACTCAATTAATATTTCCCAGGAAAATTTAGATTTGAAAAACGGTCAATATAGATTTAAAATATTTTCCACATTAGAAATTTTTGATAATGTTCCTCCCTATGAGCTATTTGTAAACTACTTAAATAGTTCAGACTATATTTCTGCAAAAAATACAGTAAGAGATGGTGAAATGTACATAACCCTATATTTTCCCAATGACAATCACCAATATTTAGTTCCTATATCTCGGAAAATTCCTAAAACTGGTGAAATATATAGGAAAATTATAAATAACCTACTCCTAGGAGCTAATCCTTCCCTAGGCTTAAATAGTGGCTCTCCTATTCCCCATGTTCCTAGGATATGGGTTAGCAGTGGAATGGCTACTATCTATCTTCCTAATAACATAGGTATATACGACCAAAGCTCTACAGTTAGTCAGTCTGCATTAAACTCATTCGTCAATACCTTAACTTCTTTAAATGGTATAGATAGAGTAAAGTTTTTAAAGGGTGGTAGGGAAGTAGAAAGATTCTTCCATAACACCTACATTAAAGAACCCTTTCAAAGGAATAGTTTTCCAAGGGTATATTTAGGTCTCCAGACAAATACAGAAAGATTATTACTTGCTCCAATTGAGATTAGTGAAAATAATATAGAAATGGAGCAATTGGTAAGAAATATTTTTAATTCCTTACAAACTGGAATAGTCAATAACTATCATCATGAAAGCCTTTTAGCCCTAATTCCCCGTAGTGTGGAACTTTTAAACTATGAATACTCTAATAATCTTTTAACTTTAAATTTAAGCAAGGATTTTATTAATATATATAATAAAAAAGATGGTATCAAAAAAATGATGCTCGATAGTATTTTATATTCCTTTACCAGTATCCCTGAAGTCAATAAAATAAGCATAAAAGTTAATGGCAATCCTGTGGACTCCTTTGGGGGAGTAGACCTTTCAAAGCCCATAGCAGCTCCAAAGTTTATAAATGTTGAAATTTAACTAGCTTTAGCCTAGAATAAATTTCTGTGAAAAAGTATAAATTATACATCTGATACTAGCACAAAAAAATTTGGCACCCCAAGGGGCACCATTAATATATTAGAATCAGTTACACATCGTAAAGAATACGAAGTTTATACTGCTCCTTTAAATTATAATATATATTTATGAAATTTATACATAAAATTTAAAAATTTTTTCAATATTTTTTTATAGCTTACTAATTTGAATCTGTATAAAGTATTTTTATAGGGTATTTCATATATTAATATTATAAAATTAATCCAAGCAATAAATCTATCTAACTGACTATTTCACTAACTAACACACTGTTCTAACATGTCCCATATCTTCCTATTAACTTTCTTTATTTTTATAGGCTTAAGAGATTTATCTACAAAGGCATGGCTTGTTTTTCCCCTGGCTAAAAGAACATCATCTTCTTTTCTTATAACCTCATAGCCAAAAGTTAGTCTAACACCCTTCATAAATTCAATTTTAGTTCTGATAATAATCTCATCGAAATATTTTGCTGGCTTAATATATTCGCAAAAACTTTCAGTAAGAGGCAATATTACACCATCATCTTCTAACTGTTTATATGTATATCCTAAGGAATTAAAAAATTCTGCCCTTGCTACCTCAAACCATGTATAATAGTTCCCATGATGAACTACTCCCATTTGGTCTGTTTCGGCATATCTTACTCTAACTATTGCATCATTTTTATGCACATAATCCCCTCCTTAGTTAATTACCCATCAACACCAGACACTAAAGTACTCTTGCTTTTCCACTATATACTAAACCCCTGATTGAGTCAACTGTAACTACCTCTCCATTTTCAAGGAGCTTTACAGCATCTTTAGCACCGACTATAACAGGTTTTCCTAGGCTTAATCCCACAATTGCAGCATGGGATGAAATACCTCCCTCTTCTACAATTATTGCAGATGCCTTCTCCATATATTTTATCATATCTTTATCCGTTGAAAAAGTTACTATTACATCGTCTTCTTCAAACTTTTCTTTAAACTCTGATAATGTTTTAGCATTACAAATTTTACCTGAAGCTGCGTTTTTACCTACTCCCATTCCTTTGATTAATACTTCTCCTGCTATATGTACTTTGATGAGATTAGTAGCACCCGATACTCCTACAGGAACACCTGCAGTAATTACTACAAGATCTCCATTCTTTATATATCCGTATTCCTTTGCCTTATTAATTGATGATTCAATAATTTCATCGGTTGAATTTGCATCATTTATTAAAACTGGTTTAACACCCCAAACTAGTATTAACCTTCTCAGTATTTCTTCTTTAGTTGTAGCTGCAATTATGGGAGCCTTTGGTCTAAATTTTGAAACCATTCTAGCTGTAAACCCTGAAGAGGTGGCACTAACTATGGCTGAAGCTCCCAGGTCATGGGCAGTTGTACAGGTAGCGTGGCTAACTGCATAGGTAACACTAGTTTCCTTATAGGCTGCTCTTTTTTGTAAAATTTCTTCATAATTAAGGGACTGCTCAGTTCTTTCTGCAATATTTGCCATGGTTTTAACTGATTCAACTGGATATTTTCCCGCAGCAGTTTCGCCAGATAGCATTATTGCATCAGTTCCATCAAATATTGCATTTGCCACGTCTGTTACCTCAGCTCTAGTAGGTCTAGGATTTCTTATCATTGAGTCAAGCATTTGTGTTGCAGTAATAACTGGTTTACCAGCTATGTTGCATTTCGTTATCATTGTCTTTTGAGCTAAAGGTACCATTTCAGTTGGGATTTCAACTCCTAAGTCTCCTCTAGCCACCATTATTCCATCGGATACTTGAATGATTTCATCAATATTGTCAAGTCCCTCTTGGTTTTCAATTTTTGAAATTATTTGTATCCCATGGGCATTATTTTTTTCTAGAATTCTTCTTATTTCATGTACATCATCGGCTTTACGGATAAATGAAGCCGCAATAAAATCGATTCCATTTTTAATTCCAAACTCAATATCTTTTATATCCTTTGTAGTTATAGCTGGAAGATTTATCTTGACCCCCGGCACATTTACACCTTTTTTATTTTTTACCGTTCCACCATTTTTAACTTCACATTTAATCTCTTTATCGTTGGCTATTTCCATAACTTCAAGTTCTATTAAGCCGTCATCTATTAATATCTTATCCCCCTTCTTAACATCTCTAGCTAATTTATCATAGGTAATGCTGCATTTAGTTTCATCTCCAATAACTTCTTCGTCAGTAGTTAAAATAAATTCTTGTCCCTCAACCAATTGAACCGATTCTTTAGCAAATTTACCTGTTCTTATCTCTGGTCCCTTTGTATCTAATAAAATTGCTATCGGAATATCCAATTCCTTTCTAACCTCTTTAATCGTCTTTATTCTCCCTAAATGCTCTTCATGGTCTCCGTGGGAAAAATTTAGCCTTGCAACATTAAGGCCATTCTTAACTAAATTAAGAAATACTTCTTTTGATTGACTAGCTGGTCCAATTGTACATACTATTTTTGTTTTTCTCATGACTTCACCCCTTAAAATTATTGTTTGTTTTTTTATTATATAGATAATATTTTAGTAAGTTCATAAATACCTCTATCAATTTCTTTATCTACCTTAAATGCTTCATCTATATCAAGGTCAACTATTCTGTTTTCTTTGATTCCTACAACCTTCCCTCTCTCTCCTTCTAAAAGAAGCTCTACACCCTTAGCCCCTAGTCTACTTGCCAGTATCCTGTCTTGGGCAGTAGGCGTCCCACCCCTTTGCAAATGGCCCATTATAGTTACACGAGTTTCTATATCAGTTCTTTTCTGAATCTCTGCGGCTATATCGTAGGGCTTACCCACTCCCTCTGCAACTATTATTATACTATGAAGTTTGCCCCTATTTCTACCACTAATTAATTTTTTACATATTTCATCCATTTCAAAATCTATTTCTGGTATTATTATATTTTCTGCTCCACCAGCAAGCCCAGCGAATAAAGCAATATCACCACAGTGTCTGCCCATTACTTCAACTATATTTGCCCTGCCGTGGGACGATGAAGTATCTCTTAAGTTACCGATTGCATTTACAACAGTATTAACAGCCGTATCAAATCCAATAGTATAATCAGTATAGCCTAAATCATTATCTATAGTTCCAGGTACCCCTATAGTTGCAAATCCATTTTCACTTAATTTTTTTGCTCCCTTAAAGGAACCATCTCCACCAATTACAATTAATCCATCAATGCCAAATATTTTTAGAACATCTAGAGCTTTTTGAAAACCCTTCTCAGTCATAAATTCTTTACTTCGTGCTGATCTAAGTATTGTTCCGCCCCTATGAATTATATCCCCTACCGAGGAAAGATTCATGTTTTCAATATCACCCTCTATAAGCCCTTGATAACCTCTCTTAATACCTACTACTTTTAAGTTTCTAAAAATTGCTGTTCTAGTTACTGATCTGATAGCGGCATTCATACCTGGAGCATCTCCTCCACTAGTTAAAACACCAATCTTTTTCACCAAACCACTCCTTATACAAATTCTTTATTTTCTTACCTAGCTTCCCTTCCATAACAATTCCATACCCCTTACTTCCCTGTACAATTCCCAAATATATTTTATGACTAAATATATATTTCCATATTAATCTTCTATCCCAGAAAAAAGTACATATATCCTTTTAATGCATGTGTAAATAGGGAACTGAGGTTCCCTATTTAGAATTCCGATTGAAATATGAAAATTAAATATTTCTTTGACATTATTGCAATCTCATATCATATAGAAAAAATGGCAACATGAATATAGGTGTGAAAATTTATATTTTGAAATTGGGATATAAGCTTTAAAATTCATCGCTTAAAATACTGTGAGCTTCGTCTGCCTCAGATTCAGGAACTAGCAATTCAAAAATAGCATCCTCTAGCTTACCAACTTGTTTGGTCTTAACTAGAAAACCCTCTCCATTCAACTTATCTTTTATTCTTTTAGCTTCTTCTTCCTGGTGTGCAACATATATTACAGTCCACATATGAGTCTTCCCTTCTGAAACATAATTTTGCTTTAATTTTAAATCATTTTTTATTAAATTTCAATAGAGCAAATTGCACAATTTTGGATAATAAATCCTAGAACTTAAGATAAATTTTTAAAAAAATAATAAATTTTCTTGAATTTTTTCTTTAAATTCCCACATATTCACATTACTTGGAGCGCATTCTATTATTTTACTGTTTAAATATACATGATTCAAAGTCTTAAAAAATTTTCCCATATATTATAATATTTATGGAAATCATAATTATGAAATCCTATAATATAATAAAAATGTAGCACTATTTATTATACTCATAAGGGAGGCTTTATATTGAAGGATACCGTAAAAAAAATGCTAATTGAAAGGGGCGTAAAAATTGAAGATATAGCAAAACTAGTTTATTTTCTTCAGTCAAAATATTATGCAATTACTCTTGAAGAATGTATAAGTTCCGTTAATAGAGTTTTAGAAAAAAGAGAGGTTCAAAATGCAATTTTAACAGGCATTGCTCTAGATATTTTAGCTGAAGAAGACAAACTTGACGAACCTCTCTTAAGCATTTTAAAGAGAGATGAACCCCTCTATGGCATTGATGAAATAATGGCCTTAAGTATAACAAATATATACGGTTCAATTGGTCTAACTAATTTTGGCTATTTAGACAAGGTAAAAATAGGTGTATTAAAAAGTTTGAATGTTAAAGGCCCCCAGGTTCATACCTTTTTAGACGATTTAGTAGCAGGAATTGCCGCAGCCGCTTCTGCAAGAATCGCCCATTCAAAGAGTGGCTAACAAATTTTTATTGAATCTTCCCCTACTATCTCCTTTAATTCCCCTATGATTTCATCATCAATTTCTACCCATAAATCTTTACTTGCTAATAATTTTGTTTTTTCAGATTCTATATATAGATATACGGGAGTTTCTCCTTTCTTCCTCTGCAAAATTCCCCTTATTTTACTCATTAACAGGTTATTTCTATTTCTTAACTTTAAATACATCTTTTTTCCTTTTTCTAAAGATATTTTTCTTTTACTAAAAATTAAATTTACATTTTCTTCTGATAGAGGAACTATATTTTCTGCAATTATTTTCGGTTCCTCTTCCTCCTTTAAATTTATTTTACCAACAACTATTACAATATTGTCTTCAAACAAATATTGAATGCATCTGTCATACACTCCTGGAAAAACAATGACTTCTATTGTTCCAAACATATCTTCTAAGGTTAAAAAAGCCATAAGGTTATTATTTTTAGTTGTTTTATCCTGCTTTTTTATTACTATGCCAGGTACTGTAATCCTTTGACCGTCCCTTAGTCCCTCAACACCATTATT
Source organism: Clostridia bacterium (assembly GCA_022361035.1). GTDB lineage: Bacteria > Bacillota > Clostridia > Peptostreptococcales > Caminicellaceae > JAKSBP01. The sequence continues at coordinate 43,460 of JAKSBP010000023.1, read as the reverse complement.
CTCTCCAATTTCTTTTAAATCACTGGAGTTTACAGTGGAAATCCTATTTATTAATTCCTCATATTCCGATAGGGGATGGCCGCTCAGATAAATACCAAGCATTTCCTTTTCAAAAGCCAACAAATATTTATCTGAAAATTCTTTAACATCGGGTAAAACATCATTCTTCATTGTCTCTGGTAGAGTTTCATCAAATGAATTAAACAATGAGACCTGCCCTGCTATATTTCTTCTTCTATCCTGTTGTACTCCTTCAATTATCCTTTCATATGCTGCAAGCAAACCAGCTCTAGTTGCATTCAAGCCATCAAAAACTCCAGCTTTTATCATGCTTTCAACGGCTCTTTTGTTTAATTCTTTAGTATCTATCCTCTCACAAAAATCAATAAAACTGGTGAATTTCCTATTTTTTCTCGCTTGAACAATAGACTTAATTATTCCAGTTCCAACATTCTTTATAGCTAACAATCCAAATCTAATTTTATCTTGGGAAACAGTAAATTTAGCAAAACTCTCGTTTATTTGAGGTTGTAATATCTCTATACCCATTCTTTTACAGTCACTTATATACTGGGCAACCTTTGAGGAGTTTCCCATTACACTGGTCATAAGTGCTGCCATGAATTCTACTGGATAATAACATTTTAGATATGCGGTTTGATAGGCTAAAACAGCATAACTTGCAGCATGACTCTTATTGAAAGCATATTTAGCAAAATCAATCATATCATCAAAGATTATATTTGCAGTCTTTTTATCTACACCATTCTTTACGCATCCTGCTATTTCTATATTCCCAGCTTCATCCACTTTTCCATTTATAAAATATTCTCTTTCTTTCTCCATCACATCCATTTTCTTTTTACTCATTGCCCTTCTTACAAGGTCGCTTCTTCCATAGCTATAACCGCCTAGTTCTCTAACAACCTGCATAACTTGCTCCTGGTATACTAGACATCCGTAGGTTACCTTTAATATGGGCTCTAGCTTTGAATGTAAGTAATCTACTTTTTCCGGGTTATTTTTATTTTCAATATATTTAGGAATAGAATCCATCGGTCCAGGCCTAAAAAGGGATATTCCCGCTATAATATCCTCAAGACACTGGGGCCTAAGCTCTTTAATAAAATGCCTCATCCCAGAACTCTCAAGCTGAAAAACCCCTAGGGTTTCACCACTACTTATCAGCTCATAGGTTTTAGTATCATCATAGGGAATCTGCTCTAAGTCAATATCAATATCTTTATTATACTTTATGAGTTTTACAGCTTCCTTTAGTACTGATAGGTTTCTAAGACCTAGAAAGTCCATTTTTAGAAGACCTAACTCCTCTAACAAATTCATATTAAACTGTGTAGTTATATTATTATCATGTATATAAAGGGGAACATATTCATTAACAGCCTTTTTGGATATCACTACTCCAGCAGCATGGGTTGAAGCATGGCGCGGCATACCTTCTACTGCCATTGCAACATCTATTAGATACTTTGCCTTATCATCATCATGATATATTTCCCTAAGCTTGGGATTAAGTTCTATGGCCTTTTCAATAGTTATCCCAAGTTGATGTGGTATTTGTTTAGCAATCTTGTCTACTTCACCATACGACATATTTATTGCTCTTCCTACATCTCTTATAGCTCCTCTAGCTGCCATTGTACCAAAGGTAATTATCTGAGCAACTTTTTCTTTTCCATATTTCTTTATAACATAATCAATTACCTCTTGACGTCTCTCATCCTCAAAATCAATATCTATATCGGGCATCGTTATTCTTTCTGGATTTAGAAATCTTTCAAATATTAAATTATATTTTATTGGGTCTATATCGGTAATATAAAGGGTATAGGCAACAATACTCCCCCCACAGCTTCCTCTACCGGGACCTACTACTATACCATTATCCTTAGCAAATTTTATAAAGTCCCATACAATCAAGAAGTAGTCTATATACCCCATCTCTTCTATTGTATTAATTTCATATTCCAATCTATCCCTTATCTCATCGGTTACTAATTCATACCTTCTTTCCAGTCCCCAATGGCATAATTTTCTTAAGTATTCACCCGGACTATACTCCTTTGGAACATCAAATCCTGGCAAATGCATTTGATGGAAATCAAATGTTACATTACACATATCGGCTATTTTAAGTGTGTTTTCAATAGCTTCTGGAGCGTATGGAAATAGGCTTAACATTTCATCATGGGATTTTAAATAGAACTCACTGCCCGGAAACTTCATTCTCCCCTCATCGTTTATAGTTTTACCCGTTTGAATACAAAGAAGTATGTCATGGGTAATATGGTCTTCCTTATTCAAATAGTGTACATCATTTGTTGCTACCAGGGGAATTTCAGTTTCTCTACTCAGCCTTATTAAATCCTTATTTACCTGCTTTTGTTCTTCAATACCATGATCCTGTAGCTCTAAGTAAAAATTTTTAGGGCCATAGATAGCATTTAGCTTTAATGCAAATTCCTTGGCTCCATTGTAGTCTCCGTTTAAAAGTTTTCTTTGAACATCGCCTGCAAGGCATGCGCTAAGGCAGATTAAATCATCATTATACTCCTCAAGAACTTCAAAATCTATCCTTGGCTTATAGTAAAAACCTTCTGTATAGCCCTTTGATACGATTTTAATTAAATTGTTGTATCCATTATTATTTTTCGCCAATAGAACTAGGTGACCCATATTCTTATCCTTTACGGGGTCTTTAAGAAAACGAGTTCTAGGGGCTGTATAAACCTCACAGCCTATTATAGGCTTTATTCCATGTTTTTTTGCTTCTTTATAGAAGTCTATTACGCCAAACATAGCACCATGGTCTGTAATAGCCACAGAATCCATGCCCAGTTCTTTAACCCTATTAAATAATTTCGAAATCTTCGTATATCCATCTAATAAACTGTACTCACTATGAAGATGAAGATGTGCAAATTTTTTTGTCATAGGCCTTCATCCTTTCTAAAACCTATACTAGTCCTAACTACTCTTTATATTAAGTATATAAATTTTAGCAAAACTTTTATATTTAAATATTTTAAAGATTATCATTTAACTAATATGTCTACATTATACTATGTATAACATAAATAAGTCTAATATAATTATAATATTAACATAGGTATAAAGGTCAAGGTTTAATTTTTAAATGGACTGCCCTAAAGGAGGCAGTCCATTTAAAAATTATCTATATTAAAATTTCCTTTAAATTTGGGGAAGGCATCTGCAATTTCAATACCTGGATTCCTGTTTGTATCTACTTCTAAATACTCATTAACCTTTCTTCCCTCTTCGTCTAATAAGATTCTGACAACAGGTTTAGAAGAATCTATTTTACTTATATCTACAACTAAGCCTATTTCATTTGTATTTAACTTAACCATACTGCCAAGGGGATATATTTTTACACAATTTAATAATTTTTTAACAATATCGTTATCAAATTGGCTATCTACCATACTGCATATATACCCTAATGCCTTATGGACCTCAATCTTTTTCTTATATACTCTATCCGATGTTAGAGCATCATATACATCAGATATTGCAACAATTTTTGAATATATTTTTATTTGACTTTCCTTTTTTCTTAAGGGGTATCCATTTCCATCGAGTCTTTCATGATGACACAATGCTACTTCGGCAGCTATATCATTTATACCCTTACTTCTCTTTAAAATATTATATCCATAAGTCGTGTGCTTTTTTACTATTTCATATTCTTTAATAGTTAAAGGTCCAGGTTTATTCAATATCTCCCGGGGAATGAGCATTTTTCCAATATCATGTAAAATTGCCCCCATACCCAAGTCCTTAAGCTTATCATGACTAAATCCATATGTAATTCCAATAATTAATGACAATATACAGACATTAACAGAATGTTCTAATGTATAATCGTCTACTTGTTTCAACTTGCCTAGGCTAATAACAATTTCCTCATTTTCAAGTAATTCTTCTATCAATTTATTTACAATGGCTGAAATATGCTCAACTATTATTCCTTTTAAATAAAATTCCTCCATGGACTTGTTAATATATTTTTTAGTCTCTAACCTTGTTTTTAATAGGTAGGTATCTTTACTATTCTCCCTTTGATTCTTAATTTTTTTTGAAGAATTGTCCTTTATATGGATCATTGATACATTAAGTCTTTGAATCCTTACTATGTAGGATTCCTTCAAAGTCATTCCATCACTAAGTAATATATTGCCCAAGGAATCGTATAAATTTTCTCCTAGTATCATTCCTTCTCTCAAATCATTAACCCTAATTTTAGTTAGTCTGCTGCTCATTTTGTGCTCCTCCAATAAATGCGAATATTAGTAAATAAATCAATTATTACTATTTTCTTCGACATTTATCACTAAAAACCTCCAATAATTTTAAATTTCTTCTAGGGTTAAAGTCCTAAATTCTCTAACTATTTTCTATTAAAAAAAAGCTACTATTATTACGTAGCTTTTATAAGGTAACTAGTTTAACATTAATCAAGTTTGAAAGTTCCTCCATAGCCTCTTCTTCGTCTATTCCATTTACAATGATAGTAATCTTAGAATTTTTTGAGATACCTAAGGCCATTATCCCCATTATACTCTTTGCATTCACTCTCTCATTATTCTTCTCAACAAAAATATCACATGCAAATTTATTTGTTGTTTGTACGAACAATGCAGCAGCCCTTGCATGTAAACCTATAGCATTCTTTATTTCAAAGTCTCTTTTTATCATTATTAAATTCCCCCTTCTTTTTCAATTGTTGAGCTATCTTTTCAATTTTTCTAAGCCTATGATTTACTCCTGATTTGCCTACGGGAGGGGTAAGCATTTGTCCTAACTCCTTTAAGCTAGCATTTTTATGCTTGAGTCTAAGCTCTGCTATCTCTCTTAGATTGTCAGGCAATATTTTAAAACCAGCAGTTGTCTCAATATACTGAATATTCCTTATCTGTCTTATTGATGCCTCCACTATTTTACTTAAATTTGCAGTTTCACAGTTTACTATTCTATTTACATTATTTCTCATTTGTTTAATTATTCTTATATTTTCTAAATATAATAGGGCATTATGGGCACCAATTATATTCAATAAATCAACAATTTGATCTCCCTCTTTCAAATATACAACATAATTATTTTTCCTTAGGATAACCTTTGCCTTGAGTCTATAGCTATTAACTAACCTAAGTAATTCTTCGCTAAATTCTTCATTATGGGTGACGAATTCAAGATGGTAAGTTTTTTCAGGGTCACTGACAGAACCCCCACCTAAAAACGCTCCTCTTAAATAGGCTCTTTTGCAACATTCGTTCTTCAACAGTTCATTTGGTAGCTTATAGTTTATATTAAAGCTGTTGTTTTCAAAGTTAATAATTTCTAACTTCTGTAATATTTTAGTTGCATCGATAATCAAAATAACATAGGTATTTCCTTTTTTTAAAACCTTATTCTTTTTTACTAAAACTTCTGCGTAGAGGCCAAAATTATTCTTAAAAAGTTTAAAAATTAATCTAGCTATGGCAGGATTCTCAGTCGTTACTCTAATATTAACCCTATTAAGACCCACCAACTGTATGGTTCCACTCATTCTGAGCAATGATGATGCTTCTGCAAATTGACAACACTTTTTTTCAAATATTTTCCTTACAAGTTCATTTTTTGTTTTAGAAGAAAATGACATATAACCACCATCTCTATTAAATAAAGTTTATATAATTATGAGTTTAGTTTTTTAAACGGAAGTAATTTTGGAAATTTTTTACATAAAATTCCCTTAATTATCTTCATCATACATTAGTTACTTTAAAGCACTAATTATAACTTTTAAAACATGTTATATATAAGCTACAGGCTTCTATAAATCAGTGTTCGTGTAACTTTTTCAAATAGCTTTATATTTTATTATATCATAATTTTTAAAATATTTATCAATAATATACTAAACTAACATATTGTTTACATTTTAAAATTCAATTTACAATTTCAATGAAAATAATAAATAATGAACATTTTTCCTTAAATATTTAATTTTTGAAATTGTATAAGTTTAAGAATAAAGAAATCAAAATACGCAAATAATATTTTTGTAACCTTTAAGGGAGGTGAATTTATGGTTTCAAATAAGAGTATTGGATGTACTGTGACTGAGTGTAAATATCATGCCAAGTGTGAGCCTTATTGTAGATTAAATCATATCGATGTAGTAAAGCATACTCATAGTGCCACTACTATAGAGTGTACAGATTGTGGAAGTTTTGAGGCTGACAACAAGTAAAATCTTTAGTAAATGTTATGACTAGAAATTTAGACAGATAAATAAAACCCCAATTTGTAGAAATTGGAGTTTTAAAAGTTGATAAGTTGAAGTCATATTAATTATAGGAGGCATAATTATGCACATACCTAAAATGAAAGTGCAGTGCTCCGTTTCAAATTGTAAATATAATAATCAAAATTATTGTCAAGCAGAGAGTTTAGAAGTTAATGCAATGGGAGACGGTTATGCCAAAACTAGTGATGGAACTGCATGTACAACCTTTATCTCAAAGGCCAATGATAAGGAAACCCACTAACCCTTATTGTAAAAACCATACACTTAGTTAGAGCAAAATAATTTCTTAAAGATTTTTCAAAAACTTCTTTTACTCTGTAAGAGTTGATATTTCAACACTTACAGAGTATTTGCATATATGTTAACTTACTTCAGCAGCCACTGAGAATCCTTTAGGCTCATGCTATAAATCTGTTTATGGATAGGTAATAAGAAGGTAAAACAGATTTATAAAAATCGCTCTAAAGGAAACCTCAGAGCCTGCTTTCGTTTATTAAGTTTCTTAGTCACACATCTATAGTATAAGAAACATTATAAAACATATATATGATAGTTTAAAAGTTGAAAATCTGTAAAGGTTGAAATACACTGATAAATTAACCTTTAACAGATTCCCAAGTTTTAAAAGGTATACTAGACTTCCCTAGTATTTCCTATAGGGATTCCCTATAAATTTTTGCTATAAGCTCCTTTGTCGCATCTACGGGAGAACAGTTTAGCAATAGGTCTAAACTAGGAGTAGTAAATGTTAATTCAACCAATCTCTCTATATCATTCTCCTCAAATCCTAAATCCGATAATGTCTCGGTTATACCAATGGATACAAGCCATTCTTTTACACCATTTGCAGCTGACTCGGCTTCTTCTTTTTGACCCTTTAAATGGGGCACTATTGGCATCAAGATATGGGACAACACTTCAGGCTTGGCTGGATAGATACTTTTTATTATTGAAGGAAGCAGTATGGCTAGCCCTAGACCATGGGCCAAATCAGGCTTCATTGCACTCAAGGGGTGCTCTAAAGCATGGGTCAAATGAAGCATGCCATTATCAAAACAAATACCTCCAATTGCAGAGGCATAGGCTAGATAATATCTTGCCTCCAGCTCCTCTCCATTTTCCAAGGCCACCGGTAAATATTTAGCTATTAACCTTACGGTTTCCTTGGCAAGCATAACTGTATACGGGCTTGCAATCTTAGTTGTACAGGCCTCCACAACATGATTTATGGCATCTACAGATGTATATATTGTTTGAGACCTAGGAAGAGAGGTCATCAGTTTAGGATCATCTATAGAATATACTGGATAACTAACGTCATATGCTATTGCCGGCTTATATTCCTTTCCATCTTCTAGGACACTTACTACTGCAAATCTATCTGTTTCAGTCCCTGTTCCATGGGTTGTATTAATTGCTATTACAGGAAGAGCCTCTGTCGGTGTAAATTTGTATTCGTATAAATCAGCAGTTGTATATTCAGGGTATAGCATCATGATTGCAACGGATTTTGCTGCATCTATTGGACTACCGCCACCAATACCAATTACTGCTTTAGCACCTAATTCTCTTGCCTCTTTTGTCGCTTCATCAACATGGGTACTTAATGGATTGGGAGTTATCTTATTATACAAAATGAATTCAATATCATTTTCTTTAAGAGCCCTTTCCACATAATCCCATGCTCCACATTTTATATAGGAAGACTTTCCTGTTACAATAGCTATCCTATCTATTCCCTTTTTCTTTAATTCACTAATTATGTCAAATATTTTTTCAATAGCTCCTACCCCTAAAAATGTGCTAGTTTTACCTCTTATTTCTCTGACTTCATCAATAGACATTGTCTTTTCCCACATAGTAAACACCCCTTTTGTTATTTTATTATCATGGATTTTAATTATATGTTTTTTCCCATTATATGTCAATAGCATTTGCATATTAGTTTCCATAACTTAATAATAAATATGTAAGTTTATAAGGTTAAAAAAATAGGGGTAGTAGTCTACCCCTAAAACTGTCAATAATCTCAAACTTCTCACTTAATGAAGTCTTGTTTCTTTTATTTGTTTTATAGCTTTTTCAATAATACTCTTTTCATCTTCATACTTCGCCATAGCTTGAACCCTATCTATATGAATAAATCTAGCATCTATAAATCCTTCTTCCTTTTGAGGATTGCATGTCATGCTTCTGGCTTTCATTAGATACCAATGGACAGTCTTATTTATAATCTCATTATTTTTCCAACTATTTTTAAAGGAATATTGAATCTTTCCAATATATTTTACAACATCGGCCTTAACTCCACCTTCTTCAAAGACTTCCCTTATAGACGTATCTTTTATATCTTCATTTTTTTCAATTTTGCCCTTGGGCAGTACCCAATCACCATTATATTTTTTAAGAAGTAAAATTGCATTACCAAAATATACAACTCCACCCGCACTTATTTCTTCTCTCAATTGTTCCACTCCCTATGCTAAAACTTAAATAAGTCAAAATTTATAATAGATATAGTAATATTATTTTCTCATATTATAATATATTAAAAAATACAGTCTTTCGGAACAATTTATTGATTGCATATTATAATAAAGTTAACATAGTATGGTAATAATTTCAACAATCCTGTCATAAATTTAAAATTCTACTACCTTAAAACTTAAGTAAAATATTGTTTTAAGCTATTGTCTATAATTCCCCAAGCAATAAGTTTGCATAATCTCTATCTTAATTAATCTAACCCTCCTCAACCCATAAGGAAAAAAGCGTCGAAATTCGCCGCTTTTCATTATTTTTTTACAGTACACAAAGTACTGCATACTTTTCTATTAAATAATTTCTTTCTAGTATCCTAAACAAAATTTAAGCTTCACTAGCTTGTTCTTCTATTTTTTCAAACTTTTTACCTTTCTTCATTATTGAATTTAACTCCCTAAACCTCATCTTATCTTGGCTATATCTCTGATTTATAACCATCTGCAATATAAACTCGGAAAGCTTTAGAGCATCATGTCTAACATAACCCTTTTTTACCTCTATAAAATTGTCTTGAATTAATTTGATTTCATTATTTTTAAATAGAACCTCATCCTCTTCTCTTATTTCAACGGGTTTAGCTCCTTCTTCCTGATATTTATAAAAAGCTTCTTCTGGAATTTTTTTATTATTTGCATAGACATATTCAATAACCCTTGCATTAGTATGCTTTAAAATAGAATTTACATGATCACCAACGGAGTATTTATCTGTTTCACCAGGCTGAGTCATAACATTTGATACGTAAACTTTAGTAGCTTGAGATTTTTTTATAATTTTAGTTACATCCTCCACTATTAGATTGGGTAAAATACTTGTGTATAAACTTCCTGGTCCTAAAATTATCACATCGGCATCCATTATAGATTCCTTAGCTTCTACTAAGGGTTTAACTTTTTTAGGTTTTATAAACACGTTTTCTATGGGACTATCCCATTCCCTACTCTTTATAGGAATTTGTGATTCTCCCTTTATTATTACTCCATTTTCCAACTTTGCATAAAGGGTAATATCCTCTACAGTTACGGGAAGTACTTTTCCAGCTACAGCAAAAATGTCATTTATCCTTTTTATGGCATCTTCAAAGCTATCTGATATACCGTTCATAGCGGCTATCAAAAGATTACCGAAGTTTTGATCCTTATAAATTCCCTCTTCAAATCTATATTGAAGAAGTTTTTCCATAATTGGCTCAGTGTCAGCTAAAGCTAAAATACAGTTTCTAATATCTCCCGGTGGAAGCATACCTAAATCCTCTCTAAGTATTCCCGATCCTCCACCATCATCGGCAACAGTAACAATTGCCGTAATATTAGAAGTAAATCTCTTTAATCCCCTTAAAAGCACAGATAATCCTGTTCCTCCACCTATGACAACTACCTTTAGACCTCTCTCTAAAACTCTCCTATCATAAATATAGTTGGGGCTTCTAGAAGCTTTTAAAAAAATATTTGAACTAGAACTTTTAATATTTTCTTCTAGATTCCTTATTAATTTAAGTACTGCCATTAGAATTAATGCAACACCTGTTAGGATAAATAGCAGCTCATATTCCTTCCTTATTTCTATATATATTAAGTCATTTAATAAATTATTAAACCCTATTAAAATTAATATGATACCAATTACTCCTACAAAAATCCATCTCTTTGTTTTAATTCCCCTTTTAAGCCAGAAAAATACATTATTCATACTACCCTTACCCTTTCTCTACTTAGGTATATCTCTATGACTTATATTTACTCTCTGTCCCTTTTTCTTCAAATAATTATACAAAATATTAGCTACCGTTACAGACCTATGTTTACCTCCTGTACAGCCAATTGCTATTATAAGTTGAAATTTACCTTCTCTCTCATAATAGGGTATTAAGAAGTCTATCAGGTCATATAACTTTTTAACAAATTCTATACTCTCGGGCCATTTCATTACATAATCATTTACATTTTTATCATTTCCTGTGAACTCTTTAAGTTCTGGTATGTAATGGGGATTTGGTAAAAATCTCACATCAAAAACTAAGTCTGCATCAAGGGCGATCCCTTTTTTAAATCCAAAGGAGAGTATGGAAATAATAATATTCTTAGTAGAACCTTCAATATATATCTTTTTTATTTCTTCCTTTAATTCACTAGGTATCATGTTTGAAGTATCTATTATCTTATTAGCCCTCACCTTTAAGTCTTCTAATTTTTCTCTTTCAGCATTTATTCCATCTATTATTCTTCCTTCTGCACTCAAAGGGTGAACCCTTCTAGTTTCTTTAAATCTTTTTATTAAAGTATTGTCTGACGCCTCTAGGAACAATATTTCATATTTATAGCCTTTATTCCTTAACTCGTCTAAGCTTCCAAAGAGGTCATCGAAAAACTTGCCCCCCCTTATATCGATTACTAATGCTATTTTTTGAATTTCCCCTCTATTTGTAAAGCATAGTTCAGCAAATTTGGGAATTAGTATAGGTGGCAAGTTATCAACACAATAAAAACCCAAATCCTCCATACATTTCATAGCTTGACTTTTCCCTGCCCCAGACAACCCAGTAATTATTACAAATTTCATAGACCCACCTCTTTTTTCATAAGTTCTAAGCTCAGTATACAGTCATAAAAGGTTTCACCCAATATCCTATAATGCTATAGCAGCCTCAGTAAAATTGTCTTCTCTCCCTATTCTTCTGCATTAATTATTCTATCGATACTTAAACCGGCTTTAATAGCACGATTTATCCCCTTTGAAACATTTCCTACATCCTTTGGAGTATGGGCATCACTATTTATAACAAATTTTGCTCCCTCTTTCATAGCTATTTTTATATATTCTACGGTTAAGTATCCATGACTACTATTTATCTCTAAGGCTGTATCATTTTGAATTGCTGCCCTAGCTACTTCCTTTGTGTCAATTGATGCTTTAGCTCCAGGATGAGTCAAAATATCTATATCATTTTTATACATGGCCTCTATAACGGACTTTGTATTTATCACCCTTGATTTCCTTTCTATTGATGGTAATAGGGGACTTAATATATTATAGATTTGAACCTTCGCACCTTCAATAAACTTATCTGGTATACTTCCAAAGTGAAAACCAGCTAATAAAATATCTAATTCCTTTTTCATTTCATTATCTACATCAATTTTCCCATCGGTACCAATAATATTGGCTTCTATACCAAACTTAACTTCTATATCTGGGTTTACCCTATTTAGTTCGTCTATTTCCTTTCTAATTTTTTTTATATCTTTCTTCTTCACCCCGTAGCCTATATGCCTTGGACCGTGATCCGTAATTGCTACTGCTCTAAGGCCCTTTTCCTTTGCTGCTTCAACATTATCTTTTATAGTTCCTTTGCCGTCACCACTATAGGTGGAATGGGTATGATAGTCAGCAAATATTTTCATTCTTTAATCATCACTATCCTTCATCTATTATTTTTACTTCAGTTTCTAATTCAACATCATATTTATCCTTCACTACTTTTTGAGTTAATTTAATGAGGTTATATACATCATCAAAGGTAGCATTTCCTAGATTGACAATAAAACCTGAATGCATTTCCGATATCTGGGCATCACCTATTCTTACACCCTTCAATCCTGAATCCTGAATTAGCTTTCCAGCATAGTAACCAGTTGGCCTTTTAAATGTGCTTCCTGCACTTGGTAGATGTAAAGGCTGCTTTGAAGTTCTTCTTTTAGTTAAATCATCGGTAATACTCTTTATTTTTTCTAAATCTCCCTTATTTAATTCCATATCTACTTCTAATACTATGTAATCCTTTTCTTGGATAAAGCTTTTTCTATATCCAAATTTTAATTCTTCTCTATCAAGATATATTACTCTTCCATCACTATCTAAAACTGTTACTCCTATAACTACATCCTTCATTTCTCCACCATATGCTCCGGCATTCATGGCTACAGCACCACCTAATGTTCCAGGTATTCCACTGGCAAACTCAAATCCTCCCAAACTCTCCCTCATAACTAGCTTGAATAATTTAGAGAGTAATATACCCGCCTGTGCCTTTACCCTATTCTCCTCAATAATTACATTATTAAAATTTTCTGCAATTTTTATTACTACACCTCTAATACCCCTATCACTTATTAAAAGATTGCTGCCATTACCTATTATATGATATTTCATATTTTTTTCTCTACAATAGTTTACTGCAAATACTATGTCATCTATAGACTCAGGTATTATCAACAAGTCAGCAGGGCCACCAATTTTAAAGGATGTATGATTTTTCATCATTTCATCCTTGAGTACATTTTTACAATTAATCCTATCTACAATGCTTTTATATATTTGATTTATATTCATCTGCCAATCTCCTAACACAATCTTTATTTAAAATTCAAGATAAGTATACCTTTTTGCTTCCATAAAAACAAGGGGAATTTGGGTACTTATCTACTATCTAAGACCCTCTATTCTCTCCTTAGCTTCTTTTAATGCTTCCTCTGGAGATTTTTTACCTAATACAGCCATTCTAATTTGACTTTGAACTATATCATCTACTAATCTCCACTTAGAGTGTATACCTATTGGCTTTGAATATGCCAAGTTTTTCTCTATATTTGACATTATCTTATCCTTTTTATAGATTTCCCCTACCTTCTTTTTTACTGGAAATACTCCCTGTTTGTATAGCTCCCTCTGCCCATCTTCATCCGTTAGATGTTTTACAAATTTTATACACATTTCAAGCTTTCTCTTATCATCCTGCTTAAATACCCCATAGGCCGTTACAGTATTACCCGATGATATGGGTATTCCTGCTTCACCAATTGGATAATTAGCTATATTAAAGTTAAATCCTTTACCTATACTATTTAAAAGCTTTAAGGTATTTACCAAAGATGCCTTCCCAGGATATACCGCAACCTTTTTATCTATTGCAAAGCTCTTCCATGCTTCTTTAGCACTATTAGTTCCAAAATTCTCCGGAGTAACTTTATGAACTAGCTTTAAATCCACTAGCTTTTTTAATCCTGAAAGGGCCTCTCTTCCATAAAAACTGTACCTTCTCGTTTTATAATCTACTATTTCCCCCCCATCGCTTAAAATAATTCCCCATATATTATATGAATTAGGCATTATATATGAATTAAAACCATAAATATCCGATTCTCCATCACCATCTTTGTCATAGGTTAATTCTTTTAATGACTTTAGAAACTCTTCATAGGTCCAGTTACCGTCCTTAGGGGGCTTAACCCCTCTTTGATTGAACAAATCTAAATTTAGGAAAAGGCAGTAATTCTCCATCATATATGGAATACCCCATATCCTCCCCCCATATTTTACTGATGAAATTGCATTTAGTTTATAGCTATCTATTTCTTCCTTTGTCAAATATTCATCAAGGGGTTCCAAAACTCCCTGGGATATGATTTCAAAATCTGAACCAATAGGTGCAATATCTGGAAGGGAATTGGTTTTTATTGCAGTATCAATCTCTATATGTCCAAACTCCTCATTTAAGGGTTTAAATTCTATAAAAACACCTGGATTTTTTCTTTCAAATTCCTTTATTTTTTTTAAAATCCAAGAGTACTTATATCCTGTAGTGGTATCTAATCTCGGATAATCTCTAATTGTAATAATACCTTGCCACTCAATTTCTCTTACGAAAATCTTATCGACTAATTGGTCAATTTCAGGTCTTATTAATAGGTGAGGGGCAAAAAGAATAAATGCTATTAAAATTAGACAAAGAAAAAGGGTAAAAGATTTGTACTTTATACGTATCATATGTACACCTCCTACCCTATATTTATTAATTTATAACCTAGTATATTACTCTTACTTATTCCATCAACTCCATAACTATATAATCATTCTCCAGTAAATCAATATATAACAGTTTATTTCTCAATGTTTCACCCCTATGGAGCAGAACCTTAAGACTTTCTGAAACTTGTATTGAAGCAATTAAAGCCGGTGTAAAAGAGGGATTACCAAATTCATTTTCTAATCCATCTCCATCCTTGATTGGATATATTTTATCTAAGGTGTTATCCCCTGGAAAAATTGTAGATACCTGACCATACCATCCAGCAATCGCTCCATGAACAATGGGAATTTCTAATTTTGAAGCACTATTTTGCAATAAAAATCTTGTATCTATTTTATCAACTGCATCAATAATTAAATCATGACCATATAAGATTGCCTCTGCGTTTTCCTTTGTGATTCTTTCTGTAATAGGGATTAATTCTATTAAGGGATTTACTAATTCCATTCTCCTTTGTGCAGTCAAAGCCTTAGACTGTCCTAGGGATTCATCATTGGATAGTATTTGTCTATTAAGATTAGTCTGGTCAAAAACATCACCATCTACGGCTGTAATGTGACCAATACCCAGTCTTCCCAACATTTCAATTATGTAGCCCCCAAGACCTCCACAACCAACTACACAAACTTTAAAACCTTTAAGTTTTTCATTTTCATCTTTGCTCAGCATATTCATATTTTTTATATACCTTTTCACCTAGTTCCCTCCTATAGGTGGAAATATTGAAATAGTGTCTCCATCATTAAGTTCTATATCTATTTCTCCATACCTTCCATTGATTAATAATATTTCTACATCTTCCTCTTTTACATTCAATATTCTTATTATTCTAAACACATTAATCCCTTCTTCAAACTCGAAGAAAACCTTTTTACGTTTATCTTCTCTTAAGTTTGAAAATAATCTTACTTCTATGCCCATCTTTTCATCACCTACGACTTCCTTTAGGTTAATATAGATGTGTAACTCAAAACTTAATAAAAAATAAAATCTAAGATTTCCCTTTGAAGGCTTCTTCTATCTATAGGCCTGGGAGATTCTATACATAAAATACTAAAAATCTATCATTTTAATATATAAACAATGGCTATTTTGGGGGGTGTTTATATTCTAAAATATATAAATCTTTGCCTTATCATTGAAGGCTGGTTCCGTAAATTTAAATTCTCAACCACACATCTTTAAAATTTTGCCTTTGTATATTTATTTTAATGTATATATGTATGCAATGGTCGTGCCAACAAAAAAAACTTGGTTTTTTCAACAAAAACCAAGGAAAATAATAGCCATTGCTCCAATATAGGACAATTTTACTATTTTTTAATTGTTCCATATTGTTACACTGTTAAATTTCAGAACAATTTATTTTATATTTACTTAATTTCCTATATAATGTATTCCTTCCTATACCCAACTTTTTTGCTGTCAATGTTATATTAGCCTCACATTTTTTAAGGACCTTTATAATATGCTCCCTTTCGGCCTGTCCTAGTTCATAGCATTCCTCATGGTCTTTATTAAACATCGGCTCCATAGTTATCCTATTATCTTTATCATTTATATCTATTGGTATATATTCAGTATTTATAATCAGTTCAATAAAATTTTCTAACTCCCTTACATTTCCTGGCCATTCGTAGTTCATTAAATATTCCATATACACCTCTGGGACTTTTACGCTTTTCTTATTTAAGGCTTTTGAAATTCTCTGCATGAAGTATTGAATTAACAAAGGTATATCTTCCTTTCTCTGCCTTAAAGGTATCAATCTAAGAGGCACTACATTAAGTCTGTAAAATAGGTCCTTTCTAAAATTTCCTTTTTTGACTTCCTCAGCTAAATCTTTATTAGTAGCAGCAATTATTCTAACATCAACTAGAGTTTCATAAGAACTTCCAACCCTAGCTACAGTTCCTTCCTCGATTACCCTTAGTAACCTTGTCTGCATATCTATGGACATCTCACCAATCTCATCTAAAAATATGGTTCCTCCATCGGCAATTTCAAATTTTCCTGGATGACCTCCTTGTTTTGCACCTGTAAAGGCACCTTCCTCATATCCAAATAGCTCTGATTCTATTAGATTTTTAGGTATTGCCCCACAATTTAAGGGTATAAAAGGCTCTAATCTTCTATTACTATAGTTATGGATGGCTTGGGCAAATACTTCCTTACCCGTACCGCTCTCACCCATGATTAATATTGTAGATTTACTGTCTGCTACTTTTTTAGCAAATTGAATAGTCTTTAGGAACTCTTTGTTTTTGCCTATTATGTTGTCAAAATTATAGACTGCCTGTCTCCCCATTATTTTATTTGCTAACTTTCGTACATTTTTAACCTCTTTAAATACTAATATAATATTTAATACTCTTTGTCTATCATCTAATATCGGATAGGCACTAAGGTTAAACTGAAGCTTATTTATACGAGAATTTACAAAAACATCTTCATTCAAGAAAGTTCTTTGGGAACATAGAGAATCTTTAACCTGTCTCCATCCTTCAAATAGCCTCCATACTTTTAATTTTCTCATTTCTTCTTTATTGTAGCCAAACATTTTTGTTATATAATTATTAATTGATTTTATATTCCCCTCTAAATCTACAGTAATTATCCCCGATTGCATGGAATCAATAATGGTTTCTGTATAAATCTTTGCTATTTTTAAATCATGGTTATATTTCTTTATGTAAAGCATCTTTTCAATTGCATTGGCAGCAGCTACTACCATTCCTAAGGTATGGGAATGTACATTTTCACTATATCCAGTCAAATCCAAGGCTCCAATTATATTTCCATACAAATTTCTTATGGGGGCACCAGAACAGGTCCATCTATGATAGGCTTTAACAAAATGTTCATCTCCCGATACCTGTACAGGTTTTCCCTCTGCTAAGGCTATTCCAATGGCGTTTGTCCCTATGCTTTCTTCATTCATATATGCTCCAGGAACTATCTTCAAAGAAAATGCTTCCGATAATATACCCTTATCCCCTATAACGCTTAAAATACATCCCTCTTCGTCACAAAGTATAGCAAAAAAATCTGACCCTTTAACAAAATCATAGAGCTTATTCATAAATGGTTCTGCTTCTATAATTAATTCCCTTTTTTCCTCTAGCTTTCTCTTTAATTTATCCTCGGTAATAATATTTTTACTATATATCCTCTTTAATTCTACCCCCATATCTCTACACCTTGCATGGGATCGACCTATATAATCCTTTGTATTATAACTAACCAATCCATCCACCATAAATCCCCCTCACTATACATATAGTTAAATTTTATCATACTTTTAAAAAGGAATTCAGAGTTTTCTATAGACAATATTATATATGTTTTAGTTAACCTAATACAAAAAACCATAGCTATATATTGCTATGGCTTTCTTATTTCTCTCTATTATCAAAATAAGGGTAATTTGTATAAAGCTTAAATTATATAATTTTTTCAGTTCAGGTTCCCTTACTTAACTATACTTATTTCATCTCCGACCTTTACCTTGCCACCCCTTACAACCCTTGTAAATATTCCTTCCGTAGGCATTATACAATTTCCAACCTGCTGAAATATGGCACATTTTGTATGACATTCTTTACCTATTTGTGTTACCTCATGAAGTGTATTTCCTATTTGAAGTTTAGTTCCCACAGGGTACTCCCAGAGTTTTATGCCCTCTGTCGTTAAGTTTTCAGCGAATCTCCCTGTACAGAGCCCCTCCACTCCGAGC
The DNA here is from genome assembly GCA_022361035.1 of Clostridia bacterium. GTDB lineage: Bacteria > Bacillota > Clostridia > Peptostreptococcales > Caminicellaceae > JAKSBP01. Next base: position 25,034 of record JAKSBP010000023.1, on the reverse strand, counting down.
TCCTTCATCTTGTTTATACTTTCAACTCCAAGCAGACTAACCTGCCTATGCCACTTACCCCCATGGGCATCTCCCTCTAATCCATAATCTACTATAAAGTTACCCTCTGGTATACTCCTTTTAGGAACGCCCTTTTTCTCACTAATATTAACCGCAATTACCTTTGCCACTTAAAGCTCCACCTTTCTAAGATATTCCCCAGATTTACCCCCTGTTTTCTTAATGAGCCTTATGTTTTCTATAACCATATCTTTATCCACAGCCTTACACATATCATAAATAGTCAAAGCCGCAATCGATACAGCACTTAATGCTTCCATTTCAACTCCTGTTTTACCTATTGTTCTAATTTCAGATTCTATATGAATACTACTGTTTTCTTCATCAATTTCAAACTTTATATCTGAGCCGGTTATAAATATATTATGACACATTGGAATGACATCGCTTGTCTTCTTAGCCCCCATTATCCCAGCTATCTGAGCAACCGAAAGTACATCGCCCTTTTTCATTGGCCCTTCAACAATCATTCTTAAGGTCTTTAAATCCATTTTTATGCTGCCCCTTGCAACAGCAATCCTTTTTGTGTCATCCTTATCACCAACTTCAACCATTTTAGCCCTTCCACCCTCGTTAAAATGTGTAAAATCCATGCTACCCTCCTATTTGATACATATTTCTTATTATAGGTTCGTATTCATCCTTTTTTATTATATGCTCCTTTGGTTTAGACTTAATAGCCAATTTTAAAATATCTGAAAGCTTAATATTTTGTCCTATTAAACTTTTTATGTTAATTTCATAATTTGAATGAAGGCAGGGTTTTATTCTGCCATCGGCAGTAATCCTAATTCTGTTACAGCTTGAACAAAAATGACTACTGATAGGGTTAATAAGCCCCACTCTCCCCTTACCCATAGGAAGTTTGTAGTATTTAGCCGGACTTTCCTTATCTTCCTTGCATAGTGGAACTAGATCAGGGAAGTTCTCTAAAACCTTTATATTTGATATAAAATGTTCTTTAGCCCATCTACTTGCCTGGCCCAGGGGCATCAATTCAATAAATCTTACGTCTATATTTTCATTGTTAGTTAAATTAACAAAATCTTCAATTTCATCGTCATTAAAGCCTCCTATTAAGACAGTATTCAACTTAATAGGAGCTAAGCCAACCCTTCTAGCTTCCTCAATTCCTGCAAGAACCTCTTCTATTTTCCCACCTCTAGTTATTTTCTTATATTTTTCTTTATTGAGGCTATCTATACTTATATTGACTCTACTTAAACCACTATCCTTGAGGTCTTTAGCATATTGTTTTAACAATGTGCCATTTGTGGTTATGGCCAAATCCTTTATTCCATCTATATTAGAAATCTTTCTTACAAGCTCAATAATTCCCTTTCTTATTAGAGGTTCTCCACCGGTAATTCTAACTTTTTCGATTCCAATTTTAGCCCCCTCAGCTACTATCTCCTCTATTTCTTCTATTCTTAGAATATCTTCATGCTTCTTTTTTAATATCCCTTCTTCAGGCATACAATACCTACACCTTAGGTTACATAGGTCGGTTACAGAAATTCTAAGATAGTTTATCTTTCTTCCAACATCATCAAGCAATCCAACTCCCCCCTTCTGAGGTTAAGCTTAACATTAAAATTGGGGTAAAGATTTTTTCATTATATATCCTTAAATAAGTATTTTTACAAAGAAATTATCCTTCCCGGCTCCTCTATTTTATAACCTCCAAGTTCAAAGAGCTTCTTTGAAAATTCTTCTGTCTTTAATATCTCAATAAATCTTTTAATTTTCTCATCCTCTAAAAACTCTGAAGATACAACGAAATCATACTCCTCTTCTCCTACAGCTATAAAGTCAAGTCCCATTGCCTTTGCCGCCGATTGAATACCTAATCCAACATCAGCAGTACCCGATAATACCGCTGAAGCAACGGTCATATGGGTAGTCATTTCCCTAGCATATCCTCTTATTTCCCTACTATCAATTCCTAATTCATTGAGCTTAAAATCTAAAAGTATCCTCGTACCAGAGCCTTTTTGCCTATTTACAAAGACTATATCCTCCCCTATTAAATCCTCAATAGACCTAATATTCCTCGGATTACCCTTTTTCACCATTAGTCCCTGTAATCTCTTAACTCCCTTTATAAGAGATATGTCCTTATTTTTCAAGTACCTCTTTACATATGTCACATTATAAGTTCCACTTTTTTCATCTAAGAGGTGTATTGGTGCAATATGGGCTTCATCCCTTACCATAGCCATTATACCTCCTAGACTTCCAACATGGGCTGAAGACAAGCTGTTAATTGGGTATTTCTCGTGTATCATATTTGAAAGGATATCCATTATCATATCATGACTACCTATGGAAACGATTGTATTATTAATAATTTCTAGCTCCTTAAGGAGTTCAACATTAATCCTTTCACCAGCCTCTATTCCCTCCACATTTTTAGGAATCCTTACTATGCCGTCGGCCCTGACCAGTGACATTGTAATCCCTGCCCCTCTGTTTAAAGGAGTAGCTATTAGCTTTTCAGCAACTTTTCCGAGTTTTATCCTAACATATTCCAAATGCTTTAATGAAGACATAATTCTTTTAGATAAAACCGCTTCTACACATCTTTTTTCAACTTCTCGATTATTATTATATTTATAAATCAAGGGCTTTACAAAGGCTTCAAAGACAATATAGGCTGAAACGGGATATCCGGGGATACCAATTATGGGCTTACCTTTAACCTTACCAAGTACTGCAGGTTTTCCAGGCTTTATAGCTACACCGTGAACAATCAATTTGCCTATTTCCTCAATAATCTTTCCAGTATAGTCCTCCCTTCCAGCTGAAGATCCAGCATTGACTATAACTATGTCATTTTCTTGGACCGCCTTTAATATCACATTCTTTATCATCCTGTAGTCATCTGGAGCAGCCTCATATTTTCTAGATACCCCACCATATGTTTTTACCATGGCCTCAAACATTGTGGAATTGGAATCAATAATCTTCCCTGGAGCTATTTCATCTTCAGGTTCAATTATTTCAGTACCAGTTGGAATTATCCCTATACTGGCTCTTTTCATAACCTCCACTTCTAAAATTCCACCACAAAGCAATGCCCCCATATCTACAGGTCTTATCCTATGATAGGCTGGAACTATCATTTCACTGGCAACTATATCTTCTCCTACAGGTCTGATATGCTGCCAAGGTGAAGCAGCCTTAATTATCTCAACGGATTCATCATCAATAGGAATAACATCCTCTATCATAATTACAGCATCATAGGGTTCCTCTATAACATCGCCCGTATCAATATATATAAAATCTTCATTCAATATAAGTTTTTTAGGGCTAGATTCATCCGCTCCGTAGGTTACCTCTGATTTTACCCCTATACCGTCCATCGCAGAAGCATTGAAATGAGGAGATGAAATCTTTGCAAACACAGGCTTAGCAGTAATCCTATCTAGAGCATCATAAACCTTTATAACTTCCAATGCTTTCCTTTGCTCTAATTTTCCTAGCTCTTTAAAAAACATTTCCTTAGCTTCCTTAAGCTCTACATTAGAAAGATAAATTTTTCTTTGAAATTTTTCCACAATAAATCACTCCTACAATGCTCCATAAAAATTTTAATCCACAGTACAAAATTTCTATTTAAATTGGTATTACCCTTACCTTCTCTCCTCTTTGTACGCCTTCCTTACCACTTTCAATTTTTATATATCCCATTGCCCTCGACATTAAGGTAATCATCCCAGACTTTCCGTAGATTGGTTTAGCCAAATATTCCGCCCCGTCACGTTCAAGGACAACCATTTGATAGGTTTCCCTTCCTTGGGATGAGGATATATTTGATGAAAACCTGGCTTCAATAGAATATTCTAACTCTGTCTCTATACCTTGTATATGCTTAATCAAATACTCTACAAAAACTTTAAATACTATCATTGCCGATACAGGCTGGCCTGGCAGACCAAAAACTGCTTTATTTTTTACCTTGGCAAGGATTGTTGGTTTACCAGGTTTAATGGCTATACCATGCACAAAAACTCCAGGCTCTCCAACCCCATTTATGACCTTGTCAGTAATATCCTTTGTGCCTACGGAACTTCCCCCAGAAATAATGACTATATCATTTTTATCTACACACTCTTCCACCATTGATTTTAAAGCTTGAAATTCGTCCTTAAGTACCACTTTTCTTGTTACAATACATCCAGCTTCTTCAGCCATTGCCGACAGGGTATAGGTATTTATGTCCCTTATCTGACCCTGTTTTGCATCTTCACTAGGCTCTACTATTTCGTCACCGGTTGATATAATTGCAATAGTTGGTAACTTATAAACTCTGACTCTATCTATTCCAATGGAGGATAGAACCCCTATATCCTGAGGTCTAAGCTTCAACCCCCTACGTAAAACACTTTGGTCCTTGGAAATATCCTCTCCAATACTGATAAGGTTTTCCTTTGGTACAACAGCTCTATTAACAGCAAGGTTTTCCTCGTCCATCTTTTCTGTATACTCCAGCATAACCACAGAGTCGGCTCCCCGGGGGACCATACCACCCGTAGGCACATAGCATGTTGTATCAGGGTTTATATTTATATCTGTCCCCTCTCCCATATGAACTTCTCCTAGAATCTCAAGAAAGGCAGGCAAACTCTCACTTACTCCATAGGTATCCTTTGCTATGACTGCATATCCATCTACAGTAGACCTTCTAAAATGGGGGACATCTATATTTGAAAATACATCATCAGCTAAAATTCTACCTAGAGACTGGGATATATTAACTTCTTCTATCTCCAATCTATAATCATTAAAGTATTTTACCAGCTCTCTCTTTGCTTCCTTTACACTTTTTACTTTAAACATTTTCATAGGATACACCTCTTATAAATTCTAGGATTTAAATGATTTATACAAGATATTTATTACATTGCATATATGGATAAAAATTTTCTTGTTGACTCTTTCTGGGGATCCAATATTACCTGCTTAGATTCTCCAAACTCAATGATTTTTCCTTCATCCATAAAAATTACTTCATCGCATAAACGTTTGGCCTGTGCCATGTTATGGGTTATAATAATTGGAGTCATTCCCTTTTCCCTATTTCTTTTAAGGATTACTTTTTCAATCAACTCTATAGAATTTGGGTCAATGTTAGCAGTTGGCTCATCTAAAAATAAAAGCTGGGGTTCAAACACTAATGCCCTGGCTAAAGCAACCTTTTGGGATTCTCCACCGGAGAGACTGGTTGCAAGCTGGGAGCTTAAATCACCTATTTTGAACTCCCTCATTATTTCCCTAGTTTTGTTTTCGATAGTTTTCTTATCATACTTTCTAATTTTTAAAGGATAGGCAATATTATTAAATACGGAGGTCCTCAAAAGGTATGGTCTTTGGTCCATATAAGTAACATTCCTTAATATTCTATCATTCAATAAACTCTCATTATAAAACATTCTACCTGCGGTAGCATCCTCAAGTCCTGCCATTATTCTGAGCAATGTGCTTTTACCAGCACCATTGGGTCCAATAATTCCATATATTTTACCCTTCCTTAAGGTTAAAGTATCTATATTTACTACTGCTTTATTTCCATATACCTTATTTAAACTCTTTACATTGATATCCATAGTTAATCTCCCACTATATATTTATATAATATGGAATTTGTCATAAAAGAAATTGCCAATAACACTAATCCCATAGCTATAGACGTGGAATAGTTTCCCATACTATTATTCATTGCTATAAAAGAGGTCATAACCCGTGTATGACCCTTTATGTTTCCTCCTACTATCATGACTGCACCAACTTCTGATATGGCTCTTCCAAAGCCTGTTACTACCCCAATAAGTATATTTATTCTCATCTCTTTAATTAACAGCATCAAAGTATCCAGTCTATTTCCCCCAAGAGTTTTGCAGATTTGCCTTATTACTTCTCCCTGTTCCTTAGAATTATTAAATATGATTCCTGTAATTATTGGGGTTACTAATAGAGTTTGTGCAATAATCATAGCACCAGGTGTAAATAATAGCCTTAAGTGCCCTAAGGGTCCCCTCCTAGAAATAATGACTGCAACAGTCAATCCTACTACTACAGGAGGAAGGCTCATAAATGTATATAGAAACCTTGTTAAAAGCCTCTTAAATCTAAACTTTTTCAGCCCTAGGAAAATACCCAGAGGAATACCTATTAGTGAAGAGATAAGTGTAGAAGTAAGAGATACATATAGGGATAAAATTATTATTGAATATACTTCTCCCTCAAAGGATAGAAGAAGTTTAATTCCTTCAATAAATCCATCAATTATATGCTCCATACACTACACCTCTCCTTAGATATTAACTGTTAGTCTATAGTATTTTAAGTGATATGTCTTAAGTTCTCCATTAGATAATATTTTCCTGTCACCTAGGCATTAAAAACTAATAACTACTTTGCATTTGGTATAAATAATGGTTGTCCAAATTTTTCTTTTCCAAATTCACCAATAAGCTTTTGAGTATTCTCTGACAGGATCCAATCTACAAAGGCCTTAGCACCCTCATGATTAATTTTATCGGTTTTATCAGGGTTTACAGGAATAACCCCATATTGATTAAATAGTTTAGGGTCGCCCTCTACAACTATTTCTAATTCAATTTTATCCTTCATGGAAAGGTATGTAGCTCTATCAGACATCGTATATGCAAGGAGCTCATTTGCCATCTGTATAACATCTCCCATACCTTTTCCAGCGGAAACATACCAATCACCCTTCGGTTCCATTCCTGCCTCTTCCCATAATTTTTTTTCTTTCTTATGGGTTCCTGAATCGTCTCCCCTTGAAACAAATTTATTTTGGCTTTCCATTAAAACCTTAAGGGCATTAGTAACGTTGCCGCCAGCCTTTTCAGATAACTGTGCTGGATCATCCTTAGGCCCTATAATCACAAAATCATTATACATTACATCAAGCCTCTCTGTTCCGTGTCCCTTTTCAACAAATTCTTCTTCACTACTTTTTGCATGGACTAATAGAACGTCTGCTTCGCCTTCTCTTCCCATCTGTAAGGCTTTACCTGTTCCAACTGGTACAACCTTGATTTCTATACCAGTTTCCTCTGTGAAACTTGGAAGAATAAAGTCAAGAAGTCCACTATTCTCTGTACTTGTTGTAGTTGCTAAAATAATATCATCTTTATGGGTAATATCTTTGTCTTCTTCTGTAGTCTTTAGTTTTTCTCCAGACTCCTGATTCTTAACAGTCTCATCCTCACATCCTGTAAAAATGGTTACAGATAAGGTTAAAATTAAAAATAATATTAATATTTTATTCCTTGCCTTCATAAATTCCCTCCTAAATTTTTTTCATTTGTAAATCCTACATAAATCTTAATTTTTTGTTTAGAAAGATATTTAATGGATTTGAAGGCACAAAAACTGCAAAGTTTTATATTTTAAATGCTGAATTACAAAAGTAATAATTGGTAAATTTTCAATTAAACAACAAAACATTCCTTCGAAAGGAATGTCCTTACACCATTAATATTTTTCCTTTCCAAACATGGGAGGCATAAAGATTTCTCCTGATACCCATCGGTCTATGATTCATAGTTTAAACTTTAGAACAATAGACTCGGAAAATCGTTGCAATATTTTTCTACTTTGCCTGTTCTAATTATAGCATATACCAACTAATCTTTACAATATTTATACCTATGCCTAATAATAGCTATGAAGTTCTTCCAAACTATAATTATAGAATTTTTTCAATTGTCTATCCGGTGAATTAATGCTAATATTTTATTATAGATAAACAACATTAACATTTAAAATAAATTTCAAAGAAAATAATGAACGCTTTAGTGAATTTATAGGGATGGTGAACTGTATGTTTAAAGTTGGAATAATCACTGCCAGCGATAAAGGTTCAAAGGGTGAACGGGAAGATATAAGCGGAAAAACGATAAAAGAAATAATGTCCTCAAGGGATTATAGGGTAGTGGAGTGGAAAATACTTCCCGATGAAAGAGAAAAAATCTCTAAAGAGCTCATAAATATGTGCGATAATTTATGTCTCGATCTTGTACTTACAACTGGCGGAACTGGATTTTCTCCTAGGGACTGGACTCCCGAAGCCACCCTTGATGTAATAGATAGACAAGCTCCTGGTATCTCAGAAGCTATGAGATACTATAGTCTACAAATAACTCCTAAAGCCATGCTCAGTAGGGGTGTCTCAGGGATAAGGGGAGAGACTCTAGTAATAAATCTTCCTGGAAGCCCTAAAGCCGTTAAAGAAAATCTAGGATTTATCCTTCCTGCTTTAAAGCATGGACTTGAAATACTTAAGGGACTTACCAGTGAATGTGCTAGAAAGTAGAATAAAAGCTCAGTTTCTGTATTACTACGGAAATTGAGCTTTCTGTATTAGGTGTAAAAATTTTAGAATATAAAAGCCTTTTAGTTTTGATGGAAGTTTTTAATTAGCTATGAAGCCTGATAAATCTTCTGTTTTAAATCCCATTCTATTTTAAATGTGACACCAAACTCTTCATTGTATGCCTCAATGTTCCCACAATTTATAAGGACCAATCTTTTAACAATATATAAGCCTAAACCACTTTCCCCTTTTTTACCCTTCTTAAAAATATTGAAGATATTTTCTTCATCTTCAAGGGGTTCTCCATCATTATAGAATTTCAAAACAATCCTATTCCTATTCTTTTTTAGAGAAATACCAATAGTAGATTGGGCATATCTTACTTGATTACTCAATATATTTTCTATAATAATTTTCATCTGAGTATAATCGGCAAATATAGAGGTATTATCTAAGTAAAGCTCTATGTTCATACTGTCAAGCTTTATAGCCATGCTATCAAGGACTTCTTCAATAATTTCCTTTATATTAACCTTTTCTTTATGCTTAAATTCACTGTCAAAATAATCTAATCGTTGAATATATAATAAGTTAAATACTAGTTTTTCCAGTCGCTTACATTCTTCATCAATAACATCTAAGGAAGATTCCGGTGTTTGCTTGGGATATAAGCCCCTTTTTAAAGCATCGACATAGCTCTGTATAATCATAATAGGTGTTTTCAGCTCATGGGATATTGAATGCATCTTAAACTTCTGTTCCTCATCATAACTAAGAAGCTCCCTTCGCATTTCCTCTACAGTACTTGCTAAAAAACCTATCTCATCATTTCGGTTAATATTTATAGGCGTATCGAATTTTCGAGCCGATATGCGTTTCACTGAACGAGAAAGTTGTATTAAAGGCCTTGTTATATAAGTAGACAAAAAGAAGAAAACAGACAACATACCTAAAATAGTCAAAAATAACCCAATACTTAGCTGTATATACAATTGCTTTTTAAGGGAATTTTCAATGGGCTCCCATCTTAGTGCAGCCCTATATAATGCATTATTATTCACAATTTCTCGCTGATTAACGATACTCCACTGATCGCTAAGGGCTAGATTTTCCAATGATTTTATATGACTGTTTGTATTATACTTTGTTATGATATAAAATAATCTTCTACCATCGACCTTTAAGCTATATCTTCTAGAGTAATCTGTTTGGGTTAATATATTATTTTCTATTTCATAAATAACATCTTCCGTCAAATGATCCGTAACCCTATTTATTTTTCGGGTAAGGACTCCATTAATTTTAATCCAATAAATTCTTTCAATACTTCGATCATCCTCACGGCTGTTATTTATAAAATCCTCTATATCAATCATGGTCATTGGAGTACTATTATTATCTTCTAAAATTCCATAATTGTCTTCTAAAACTCTATAAATATCTTCATAGTAATATCTTTGGAAAGCTTCAATTAAAAGGGTATAGCTCGTGATAGAAAAGAAAAGGATTACACAGACAAAAGCTAACATTAGTTTAAAATTTAAAGATATCCTTTTCACTTTCCACACCACCTATATCCATAACCATAGATGGTCTCAATCCTTAATTTAGGTAATTTTTTTCTTACCCTTCTGACTAAGTCATCTACAACTCGATCACTACCAAAATAATTTTCTCCCCAGATACTATCAAGTATATATTCCCTTGACATTGCATTATTTTTATTGTTGATTAGGGTACATAAAAAATCAAACTCCCTTGAAGTAAGTTCTATCAATCTATCTTCCTCAAATAACATTCTCTTATTAAAATCAACGTGATATTTATTATTAATCAACACATGGCTTCTAGATTCCCTTTTATAGACCCTATTTAAAAGTCTTTTTATTCGGATAACTAACTCCATTGGCAAGAAAGGCTTGGCTATATAGTCATCGCTTCCCATTTGTAATCCTGCAATGATATCAAGGTCTGTATCCCTTGCTGAAATAAATATCACTGGTGTATTTTCATTATGGGCTTTAATTTTTTTAATAAGCTCATAACCATCAATATCCGGCAGCATGATATCTAGAACCCAAAGATGCACATTTTCTTTTATACACTTCTCAGCCTCTAGTCCGCTCATAAAACTTTTCATTTTATACCCTTCATTTTCTAAATAAAATACTAAAATATCATTAAGGTTTTTTTCATCTTCTACTAAATAAATGTTAAACATAATATCCCCCTTGAACAGTTTTATTGCATAGGAAGGGTCCTTAACTAAAATAACCTTTCTATAGGTATCAAGAAAGATAAGGCATATAAATAATATATCTTTTAAAAGACGCCCAAAAATCTCAATTTCTCTATTGCTGCTAAAGGCTTTACTGCTTAATTCCAGTATACCTTGAACTTGAACTTTCTCTAGGGCCTATCTTCTTATTAAATTTGTCAGCAATTTAAAGAAGATATACAAATTGTATATCTTCTAAAAGTTATTGAAGAATATATATTAAGGTAACCCCTTATATATATTATATATTAAATTAGGGTAGGGATTAAAGGTAATTTTTAGGAAACGTTTTTTTAATAGTTTATTAACTTACTGCCGTATAAATAATTGAGTAAACATCTTACCATATCTTCCGCCGTTTCGAATACCTATACCAACGTGTGTATAACTAGGGTTAAGGATATTCCGACGATGTCCTGGTGAATTCATAAGGGATGTGTGGGCTCTATCTACACTTTGATTGCCTGCAATATTTTCTCCAGCCATTCTATAGCTTATCCCAAATCTTTTAAGCATATCAAATGGGCTACCATAGACTGGAGAGTGATGACTGAAATAATTATTGTCAATCATATCCTGGGACTTCAGTCTTGCCACTTCTGTCAATTTCTTATGGACTATCAATGGCTTTACTCCATGTTGTCTTCTAGCCTCATTAACTAAATTAACCATTCTCTGCTCTTCACTGGTTAGATTTGTATCTGGATTAGGAGGCTGCGGTGTTGGTTTTCCATTATCTGGGTCTGGTTGTGGTGTTGGCTTGCCATTATCTGGATCTGGCTTTGGTTTTTCCTTTTGACTATCTTCCAATCTTCTTATTCTTTCTGTTACATATTTCTTTATCCTCTTGTATCTAGCTTCGCTAATTATACCTCTTCTATGCAATTCTTCGACTTTTTTCAAATAAGCCTTTAATACTTGAATTGCCCTCTCTGGAGTAAGGTATGTCCTATTAGATCTATAGTTTTTAGTGCAATCTACAGTTTCATTACAGTCTTCTTGAAAAGCTTCTAAACTAAGTTTAGCTACTTGTTGTATAGACTGACATCTATTGGCAGATGTCGATGCATTAACTGGCACTACTAGACCTAATGATATTATAGCACTTAATCCTAATGCTACTAACTTTTTCACCAACATAAATCTACGTACCTCCATATCATTATTTGTTTGACCTTAATTCTTCCTATGTGAATCTATTTCATAACTTAAGAATTATGGCCTAGTTAAAGATGGTGTTTAACTATGAATTTAGTATATAAATAAAATATGGAAGAATTATCACAAGAATATGTGAAATTATGTGAAACTCTTTCTAGAATAGTCCCTTCCTTCACTAAAGGAAACTTCTATATTTAGAGTTCCTAATACTGGGAAAAAGTTTTAGTGAATACTGATATATAGAGATTTTCTCCTTAAAAAAGATGAGGTATCCTCTATAAAATTCCAGTTGCATGTCCTATAATTTAAAATCTATTTCATTAACACCTCACACTTTTTTAGTCTATAGTATCACTGCTTACCTCCTCCCAAATCATTTTAGCAAGAGGAAATGGCTCTAAGGCTCTATCTAAAATGCCTTGAACATAAGCAATTAAAACTCCATAATTTACTATTGGCACACCTATAGATTTTGCATTACTAATTCTATAAGCCATACTTCTCTTATTTAACATACACCCTCCACAATGAACTATTAAGGAATATTTCTCTACATCATCGGGGAAAAAGGTTCCAGAGCTAAACTCAAAATCAATCTTTTTACCTGTAATCTGCCTTATCCATCTTGGAATCTTTACTTTCCCGATATCATCGGCCTGCCTATGATGGGTACATGCCTCAGAAACAAGTACTTTATCACCGTCTTTAAGACTTTCAATTTCCTTTACTCCCCTCACAAGCTGTCCTAAATCACCCTTATATCGTGCAAAAAGTATTGAAAAAGACGTCATTAAAATATCCTTTGGAGTATCGGCATCAACCTTTAAAAAGGCTTGAGAATCTGTTATTACAAGCTTTGGTTTTTTCATAATATTCTCTAGGGTTTCCTTTAACTCGTATTCCTTTGTCACAATTGCTATCCCATCACTTTCTAGTATATCTCTAATAGTCTGCTGCTGAGGAAGTATCAACCTTCCCTTGGGAGCCGCCTTATCTATAGGTGTAACAAGGATTACAAAATCACCAGGATTTAATAAGTCTCCAACTATCCTAAATTTGTCTTCATCCTCGGGCAGTATATTTATAATCTTCTTTTTAAGCTCTTTAATACCCTGCTTTTTTAGGGCCGAAATGGCTACTACAGTAGTCCTCAGTTCCTTCCTTAAGCTAAGAATTTCTTCCTTAGATACCTCTTTTATGTCGGTTTTATTCAGAACTATAATTAAGGGTATTTTCCTTTCCTTAATTTCCTCAATAATAATTCTATCATCATCGGAAATTCCTACCGTCACATCAATGGCAAATAATGCTACATCTGTTTTATTTAAAACCTCCATAGCCTTTTTTACTCTAAGCTCTCCTAGGGTACCAATATCATCTAAGCCAGCAGTGTCAATAATCACACATGGACCAATAGGTAAAATCTCCATAGACTTGTAGACAGGGTCTGTAGTAGTCCCTTTAACATCTGACACTATGGCGATTTCTTGATTGGTAATAGCATTTATTATACTGGATTTTCCTGAATTTCTTCTACCAAATAAGGCTATATGGACTCTGTTTGAACGTGGTGTAGCGTTTAAGCTCATCTTCCATTCCTCCAAAATTATTTGCCCGGTATTCCAGGTTTCGTCACTTCATATGGATTTAAAGTTTTATTTATTTCTTCTTCCGTTAAAACGTTTCCTTCCCTCAACAACTCTCTTATGGTCCTTTCTTCCTTTAAAGCTCTTTTAGCAATTTCGCTTGCTCTATCGTAGCCTATATGATGAACAAGGGCTGTCGCTAAGGCAGTAGACCTCTCTAGATTTTCCTTACATTTACCTTCATTTACTTCTATACCTGCAATACACCTTTCTCTAAACAATATGACTGCGTCATTTAATAGTTCTAAGGATTCTAAAAGACTTTCAGCTATAAGAGGCATAAATGCATTAAGTTCAAGCTGACCTGAAGAACTTGCCATAGTTATGGCAGAGTCATTTGCTATCACCCTCATAGCCGCCAAAGCCACCATCTCTGGTATCACAGGGTTAACCTTTCCCGGCATAATGCTTGAACCAGCCTGCATTTTAGGAAGATTGATTTCTCCTAAACCACTCTTGGGACCAGAGGCTAATAATCTTAAATCATTTGATATTTTAAGCAAATTCACACTACATGCCTTTAACAGCCCTGAAACCTCTACAAAGACATCTGTATTTTGTGTTATGTCCATAGGAAATTCAGACCTAGCCAGCCCCAGCTTTGTTAAATCCTGAATCACATCTGTAATCATGAATATATACTTAATTGAGGCATTCATTCCCGTTCCGATTGCCGTACCGCCAAGATTTATTTGTCTAAGCCTCTCTTCAACCTTATAAACTCTCCACCTATCCCTTGCAATAGCCTTTGCATAGGCCCCAAAGCCCTGACCAACCATCATAGGTAAGGCATCCATAAGCTGGGTTCTCCCCAGTTTAATCACTTCACTAAAATCATTTTCCTTAACCTGAAGCTCTTCCTGTAGATCTGCAAGGGAATTACTAAGCTTTCTCAACATATGAATAGCAGCTATCCTAAGTGCTGTAGGATATACATCGTTAGTAGACTGTGACATATTTACATCATTTAATGGATGTACAACAGCATAATCTCCCTTTTTTTCTCCTAAAATCTCTATAGCCCTATTTGCAATGACTTCATTGACATTCATATTAGTAGAAGTTCCCGCTCCACCTTGAAAGGCACTTACCGTAAATTCACTATCAAATTTACCTTCAATAATCTCTTCACTTGCCTTAACTATGGCATCAGTCTTATTTTCGGGCAACTTTTTAAGTCTGTGATTTACTATTGCAGCAGCCTTTTTTATCAATGCAATCTCCCTAATAAGTTTTAAGTTTACAGGTTTTGATTCTATATTGAAGTTCTTGAGTGCCCTTTCTGTATTTATCCCATAATATTTGCTGTCATCAATCCTAGCCTCTCCCAGTAAATCCTTTTCTATTCTGTAGCCCAAAGCCAATAACCTCCTATTATTTGATCTGCTCCTTTATTTTGATATGGATATGAATGAGAAAATCATTTTACCTATAGATGTGTGACTAAGAAACTTAATAAACGAAAGCAGACTCTGAGGTTTCCTTTTGAGCGATTTTTATAAATCTGTTTTACCTTCTATTACATATCTATAAACAGATTTATAGCATGAGCCTAAAGGATTCTCTGTGGCTGCTGTAGTAAGTTAACTTTCTCAATCACTCATCTATATAGATTAAGCAGCCCTTAAATCAAGCTAAGGATATTTCAAATCGACAATTTTGTCACCTTTAAATATGGGGGCATCTTCCTCTTTGCTTCTTCAACGGCCTTAAAGGCTGACTTTAAATCCACCATATTCTTGTCACTGTATATCTGATAATTATATCTATATTTAGCCGGTGTATTAATTAGCATAATCGTATTGGCTCCCGCTTTTAGAGCCTTTGTTTGACCATCTGGATCTAAGGATGCCAAGGCTGTAGTGGCAGGTATAAAGACTCTTTTACAAGCTATTCTTGTAACAGCCACAGCCTTTAATGTCATATCTATACTTCCCTTAGGATAATCTTCTAGGGGAGTACCCTTGGCCGGTACAAAGGGACCAATTCCTATCATATTTATTCCCATTTCCTTAAAGAATAAAATATCCTTTGCAATATCTTCAGTTGTCTGTCCGGGGAGTCCAATAATATTTCCAGAACCGTTTAAATACCCTAATTCCCTCAGCCATGTAGAACATTTAACTCTATGATCAAAATCATCATCGGGATGAATGAATTCAAAGAGTTTTCTGTTTGTAGTTTCTATTTTTAAAAGGAAGTTATTTGCACCAAGCTTTTTATATAATTCATATTCTTCCCTTGGCCTTTCCCCTATACTAAGGGTAATATTCATCCTAGTCTCCCCTTTAACCCTCTTTATAAGGGAAGATATTTTCTCAGGAGTCCACCATAGGTCTTCTCCAGATTGTAAAATCACTGTTTTGAGTCCAATGCTATGGAGATAATGGACCACCTCCATAATTTCATCCTCATCCATCCTATATCTATTTAAATCCTTTAGGTTTTTTCCAATTCCACAATACCTACAGTCCTTACGGCAGTAATTTGAAAATTCTATGGCTCCCCTTATATCTACAACATCACCGACAACTTCTCTTCTCATCCTATCGGCAGCATGGAAAAGGGCTTCTTTTTCAGCCTTCCTTTCGGTTTGCAGCAGTATTACAATATCCTTAAGGTCCAGCTCTTCTCCCTCTTCAATTTTCTTAAGTATTTCCATGAATTCAGGTGATATAACTGAATCCATTAATTTCTCTACTAAACCTATCAATTTCCTAGCTTTGTCGGGATATATACCCTCAATAGTTATGCTATTATTTTTAAATATGGACTCTGCTTCTTCCCTATCTTCTACCCTTATCTTTATGGCAGTTGCACATACAGTACCATATTCTGAAGGTGCAGGTACTAATGATGTAACAATAGACCTATCCTTTAATAGCTTATCTCCCCTGAGCATATGACTTGTAGAACCTGCCATAATAAGATAGTGTTTAATTTTTTCCCTTGTCATGGTAACCTCCATTAATTATCTATTTTTTATCCCATTTTAGTGGAGATTAAGAGAATTAGGACTAAGATTAAAGGTTTTATACACTTCCTTTAGAATTTTTTAAATTTAATGGGAATTCATTAATCGTAATTCTAGAAGTATAAATCCCTTTCCCCTTTTTCTAGCCTTTTAAGTCTCTTAACTGTTTCTTCTTTAATTTTCCTATCAACTATCCTATTTAACTCTCTATCCAGTAAGGCTTCGCCATCTCTTTTAGTTTGCTCCGATGCATAATCTAGGAGATATTCTTTAAAGGTCAGTATTGCATTAGGATGACAGAATTCATGGATATGGGCATCCTTTGCTAGTTCCATAAAGGCTTCACCGGTTCTCTTTGCACGATAACATGCGGTACAGAAACTTGGTAAATGTCCTTGTTTAGTAACTACCCTGATCATTTGATCTACACTTCTCTCATCACTGGTTTCAAATTGGGTTGCTTCCCTGTCCTCCTCCTCATATCCACCAGGATTCGTTTTAGAGCCTGCTGAAATTTGAGATACACCTAATTCCAATAGTTCATCTCTAAGTTTAGAATTCTCCCTTGTAGATAAAATAATTCCTGTATAGGGCACAGTAAGTCTATAGACTGCAACTATTTTTTTTAAATCCTTATCCGATACAGGACATGGTACTTCTCCCAGGGCCGAATTGTGGGCAGGTCTTAGTCTTGGTATTGAGATTGTGTGAGGCCCAACGCTATATTTATTATCTAGATAGTCAGAATGAATCAGGGTTGCCAATACATCAAATTTATAATCATACAGTCCTAAAAGCACACCTATTCCTAAATCATCTATTCCTGCTTCAAATGCCCTATCAAGGGCAGTCAATCTCCAATCATAATCTGACTTTAAACCACTTGGATGCATTACTCTATAAGTTTCTCTATGGTATGTTTCCTGGAATATCTGATATGTTCCAATACCTATATTTTTTAATTTTTTAAAATCCTCTATATTCATCGGCGCAGCATTTACATTGATTCTTCTTATATCTGTGCCATCATAAATCGCTTTAACTGAATCCACTATGTGGTCAACATCTGTTTTACCCTTGTCTTCTCCACATACTAAAAGAATTCTCTTATGACCTTGGACTTCAATGGCCTTTGCTTCCCTAACCACTTCAGTAACATTCAAGGTTCTTCTGTTTAAGTCCCTGTTTGCGGCTCTAAACCCACAGTATAAACAATTATTTCTACATTCATTACTTGTATAAAGGGGGGCAAAGACAACGATTCTGTTTCCATAGATTTTTTCTTTAATATACTTTGCTGTCTCAAACATTATATCTAACAATTCATCCTCTTGAATTTGGAGAAGACAGGCCGCTTCCTCAAAGTTTAATCCAAAGCAATCCCTTGACTTCTCTATAATATTTAATATATCCTCCTTCGAGGTACTCTTAGATTTTTCTAATAGTTTATTTATATAGCTTTCATTAATAATTTTGTGAGTATCCATTTACACATACCTCCATATAATCCTTATAGTTATTTCCTTAATTCAGCACCTTGAACTCCAGTAATAACCCTAGTTTTTAATGTCAATTCTAGTCCTATAATTCTCCTCTATTTCTTCGTCAACGCACTCTTCACTATTACCCCATTCAATCTCCCAAGCTTTCCCGTCATAGCTCCAATTTTATCATTGGTACCATCGACTATTATAGATATTACTTTTACGTTCTTCTCCTTGTATGGAACTCCCATTCTTCCTACATTTAAATCCGAGTAGTCTGAAAGAATTGAATTTACATTTTGTATGCTATTTTCATCCTCTACAATTATGGCTATTACACCAATTCTCTTGTCCACAAAAATCACTGACCTTTCCTATTATGAAATTAAAATATCTTAATGCTAATCCAAAAAGGCTGGAAAAAGAAAGTCTATCTATAGCACCTTATTAGATTAACCTGTGAAACTACTTAAAAAAAACAAAAAAACTTTCCAAAAGATAAGAAAATGCTTATCCTTTGGAAAGTTTCATGCAAAAAATGATACACTTCACCCTCCACATCTCTTACCTTTTGCTCAGAAATAACCTTGCAATTAGTTTCGAACCAATATGGAATTTTATTTCATTAGACTTCCTCCTAATGAATATAATCCATTAGTTAGAATCTATACTATTATATACCCTTAATCAAATTAATATAACTATAGACATATCAGAAACATCTACGCTCCCAACTTTTTACTTTTCACACCCGCACGCAGCTTCTTCTAATTGAGAATCGCAGCAGTTTCCTTTAGTTACATATATTTCTCTCCTATGGTAATGGGTATGGAGAAGTTCATGGGACTTATGTCCATTTGGTTTACCTAGGAATTCATCATAAATTTTCTTAATCATTGGATTTTGGTGGGACTTTCTATAGGTCATAACTGTATCTTCTTCATATAAAGCCTTAGCTCTTTCCACTCTTACATCCACGTCCATTAAATCCTTAGCTGAAACCTGGGGCTGGCCGCCACCAGTTACACAACCACCACTGCATCCCATAACCTCGATGAAGTGATAATCTTTTTCACCGGATTTAACCATTTCTAACACTCTGCCTGCCATTGCAGTTCCATGGGCAACCGCTATTTTGATTTTATTTCCAGCTATCTCTAATTCAGCTTCCTTGACACCCTCTTCAACGCCCCTAACAGAATTATATTCTATATCCTCTAGGTCTTCCCCAGTCAATACATCGGCAACAGTTCTAAGGGCTGCTTCCATAACTCCACCAGTGGCTCCAAAGATAACACCAGCTCCAGTATACTCTCCAAATATTCTATCGAAGGCTTCATCATCGGGCAACTGTAAGAACTTAATTCTAGCTTGCCTAATCATCTTGCCAAGCTCTCTAGTAGTAAGAACTGCATCTACATCCCTTAAACCCTTTACTTCCATTTCTTCCCTTGAAGCTTCTGTCTTTTTAGAAGTACATGGCATTATTGAAACCACAAATATCTTTTCAGGGTCAATGTCATTCATTTCTGCATAATAGCTCTTTAATACTGCACCTAGCATTTGATGTGGCGATTTACAGGTTGATAAATTCTCTAAGAATTCAGGATAGTAGAACTCACAATATCTTACCCAGCCCGGCGAACAGGAGGTAATCATAGGAAGTTTTCCACCATTTTGAATTCTACTTAATAATTCATGACCCTCTTCCATAATTGTAAGGTCAGCACCAAAGTTTGTATCAAATACTTTATTAAATCCGAGTCTTTTAAGGGCTGAAACCATTTTCCCAGTTACTCTAGTGCCTATAGGTAATCCAAACTCTTCACCTAGCCCAGCCCTAACGGCTGGAGCAGTTTGAACCAACACGTGGATATCTGAATCTTCTATTGCTTCCCATACTCTCTCAATATCAGACTTTTCCCTTAAAGCTGCAACTGGACATGCAATTATACATTGGCCACAGTAAATACATGGTGCCTCGGCCATACTTTTATCAAAGGCAGGGGCAACTTCAGTGTTAAATCCTCTTTTTGTAAAGTCTAAGATTCCAATTTCTTGAACCTTTTTACACACATTTACACATCTACCACAAAGAATACATTTACTTGCATCCCTAACGATAGAATGAGATTTATCGTCAACGGTACCTGGTCTCTTTTCCCCTTCAAATGATATCTCTTCAATTCCTAGCTCTTCCGACAATGTCTGAAGCTCACAGTTTCTATTTCTAAAACAAGTTAAACATTCTCTGTTATGATTTGCTAATATTAGTTCAACTGTATTCTTTACAGTTTGCCTTACGTTTTTAGTATTACTCTTAACAACCATTCCTTCGCTTACAGGAAGAACACATGACGCCTGTAAGCTTCTAGCTCCCTCTACCTCTACTAAACAAACCCTACAAGCACCTACTTCATTAATATCCTTTAGATAACAAAGGGTAGGAATATCTATACCAGCTTCTTTTGCAGCTTCAAGTACAGTATAGCTACTTGGCACTTCAACCTGCAGACCGTTTATGGTTAAAGTTACTTTCTCCATCTTTCACCTCTCCTTATCCTACTAAGCTTCTGGATGTTATTTTTTAATTATAGCGTTAAATGGGCATTTGTCCACACAAGCTCCACATTTAATACACTCTACCTGATCTATCTCATGTAACTTCTTAACTTCTCCACTTATACAATTTACCGGACATACCTTCACACATAACGTACATCCCTTACATCCATCTGTAATAAAATATTGTAACAATGACTGGCATGCTCCTGCGGGGCACTTCTTGTCATTTACATGGGCTTCATATTCATCCCTGAAAAGCTGTAATGTTGAAAGTACTGGGTTCGGTGCTGTCTGCCCTAGTCCACATAGGGATGCCGACTTGATTGTTTCCGCTAAGCTCTCAAGCCTATCAAGGTCATCTAATGTTCCATTTCCTTCTGTTATCTTATCTAAAATCTCTAACATTCTCTTTGTACCTTCTCTACACGGGGTACACTTACCACATGACTCATCTACTGTAAAGTCTAAGAAGAATCTTGCTATATCAACCATACAGTTATCTTCATCCATTACAATCATACCACCTGAACCCATCATTGAACCTAGGGCTACTAGGTTATCATAATCGATTGGTGTATCAAGATGCTCTTCCTTTAAACATCCTCCCGATGGTCCTCCAGTTTGCACCGATTTGAACTTTTTACCATTTGGGATTCCGCCCCCTATTTCAAATATTACTTCCCTTAAAGTTGTACCCATTGGTATTTCTAGGAGTCCTGTATTGTTTATCTTTCCACCCAATGCAAATACCTTTGTTCCCTTGGATTTCTCTGTTCCAATTCCTGCAAACCACTCTGCCCCGTTCAAGATTATTTGTGGTATGTTTGCATAGGTTTCAACGTTATTTAATAATGTTGGTTTATCCCATAGTCCCTTTACTGCTGGAAACGGTGGTCTTGGTTTAGGCATACCCCTTTGACCCTCTATTGACTTCAGCAGTGCCGTTTCTTCTCCACATACGAATGCCCCTGCCCCTAGTCTTACTTCCAAGTCAAAGTTAAATCCTGTTCCAAATATGTCCTTTCCTAAAAGTCCATACTCCTTAGCCTCATCTATAGCTATTTGAAGTCTATTTACTGCTATTGGATACTCTGCCCTTACATATACATATCCCTGATCTGCTCCTACGGCATATCCTGCTATTGCCATTGCTTCTATTACTGCATGGGGATCTCCCTCTAGCACACTTCTATCCATGAATGCTCCTGGGTCACCTTCATCGGCATTACATGCTACATACTTCTGATCTCCCTTTGATGCGTAGGTAAACTGCCACTTCAATCCCGTAGGGAATCCTCCACCCCCACGTCCTCTAAGTCCTGATCCTTTTACTACTTCTATTACTTGCTCTGGAGTCATTTCTGTAAGAACTTTTCCCAGTGCCTTATATCCATCCATGGCAATGTACTCATCTATGACTTCAGGATTTATTAAACCACAATTTCTTAGGGCTACCCTCATCTGCTTCTTGTAAAAGCCAACTTCGTCTATTGACTTTATCATATCTTCCTCTACCGATTCTTGATATAATAAGTCCTTAACTATTCTTCCCTTCAATAGGTGCTCTTCTACTATTTTTTCTATATCTTCTACCTTTATTTGAGTATAAAAAGATCCTTCTGGATATACTATTACTATAGGTCCTGCTTCACAAAGTCCAAAACATCCTGTTTTTACTAACTTTACTTCTTTTTCAAGGTCGTGCTTTTTAAGCTCGACTTTGAATTTTTCTTCTATGTTAGTAGCTCCTGAAGATTCACATCCTGTTCCACCACAGATTAGTACGTGTGATCTATATAATTCCATTTTTTTACCTCCTTTTTTTGCTTTTGAGTATTCCCTATAGGTCCTAGTCTTTCCATTTCTCTATCTACTTCTCATAGGCTCCTATCGTAAATTCCGATACAATCTTTCCGTTTACTATATGCTCCGCAATTACTCTTCTCGCCTTTTCAGCATTCATATCCACATATGTTACCTTGCCTTCTCCTTCTTTATATACCTCTATGATTGGCTCTAGTTGACATATTCCTATACACCCAGTTTGTGTTACCTCTACGTCTCCTAGATTTCTCTTGTTTACTTCCTCTAATAGGGCCGTAAGAATCGGTCTAGCTCCTGCTGATATTCCACATGTTGCCATACCCACTACTATCCTTGTTCCTTTTCTTTCCTTTCTAATATCCACTTTCTTTAGGGTTTCTTCCCTTATCTTAGCTAATTCTGCTAATGATTTCATTCTCCAACCTCCCTAAATATTTATTATAACTGTAAATTTCAATGCCTGTTAAGTCGCTTCTCTAAAATATATAATTTTGTCGAAAAAAATCCTTTTGTATATAATCCGAATTAGTTTGTTAAATATTAAACTTAATACTTTTTCAATATATCAGGAACGTCTGCCTCCACCAATTTACCATACACATCTTCATTTACTGTCAGTACTGGTGCCAGCCCACATGCTCCTATACATCTTGTAGCTTCTAATGTAAATTTACCATCCGGTGATGTTGTGCCTATGGCCACATTTATATCTCTACTGATTCTATCAATTATAGCCTGGGCACCCTTAACATAACATGCCGTTCCTAGACAGACCCCTATTACGTAATCTCCCTTTGGTTCCAATGAAAATTGTGAATAAAATGTCACTACCCCATAAATCTCTGCCACTGGTATTTTTAATGCCTGTGAAATCGATTTCTGAACTTCTAATGGAACCGCTCCAAATATATTTTGGGCTTCATTAAGTACGGGCATTAATGCACCTTTTCTTCCTTTATTGGCCTCCATGACTTCGTATAATTTGTCGAAATTTTCCTTTGTCAAGATATTCTTAGCCATTTCAACTCTCCTTTCATACCTAATTTATTAAATTATTTAAAAATAAATATATACTCTTCCATCTTATACATTGTACTATTTCTAATACAAAAAATCAATTATAGTTATTAAATATTTTTATCTATATGCTTAAATTATTCAGTATACTGTATACAGGAAGAAACAGCGATTGAAATTGATAAAAGCAGCATTTCACAAGGGCTTGTCACATTGTGTCACCCTTTGTTAAAATTATATCATTTTATCTTTTTCATTACAACCGTTAAAAGCAATATAACCCTTTACAGCATATCAAAAAATAAAAAATATCAACTAGAAAATAGTTGATTAATTCAAATTTACATATAAATAAAACTTCAAGGGCATCTAGCCCTTTAGTTTTTATTCTTAAAAAATGTTCTCTAGCAATCTCTAATTTAAGACTTATATATTTAGAATATAATGCTAATTATATTTTTTCAATAGAGTTCACCTATTGGCGAATCTTTCTTTACTGGTCTTAAGAAAAATTAGATAATAAAATAGTGGTACAATTACTGCCCCACCTATTAAATTTCCAATTGTTACAGGAATCAAGTTATTTATCCAAATTTGCGACTGAGTAATATTTGCTCCCACATATTTCCCAACATATATGAAAAACATATTTGCAACACTATGCTCATATCCCGATAATACGAATAACATTATTGGAAACCAACAAGCAAGCATCTTACCTATCATATCCTTTGCTCCTGTAGCGAGCCAAACCGCAAGCACCACTACGATATTACAAAGAATTGCCCTTGAAAGGACTGCACCTAGGCCCAAATTTGTAATAATTGTGGTTTTTTTCGTAGCAATTGCTATAGCTTTATCTGCAATTTCTCCTATATAAAGGTTACTTCTAGCAACTAGTAGGGCTACTACTACTGAACCAATTAAATTTCCTATATAGACAATTATCCAATTTTTAAACATAGCTTTTATACTATACTTTCCAGTCATAACACCTAAAACCATTAGGTTATTTCCAGTAAAAAGTTCAGCACCTGCCATAATCACGAACATAAGCCCTATAGGAAAAACTGCTGCTCCCAGTAATTTCGCCAATCCTTTATCTCCTACTAGGGCTCCCATAGTAGTTAAGCCAACTCCTCCAAATGCAATAAATGCACCGGCTAATATCCCTAACAGTAGTAATGATAAAGACGATTTAGTGGCTTTATCATGGCCTACCTTAACAGTAGTCTCAGCAATTTCCTTTGGGGTTAATATTGTTCTATCCATTCTAAGAGCATCTCCTTTTTGTCATCTAATTATTAATTTTTTTCGAAAATCATGGAATTTATCTACTTACTTTAAACCTTTGTATTTTTATACATAATCTATATTATAATAATAGTCATAGTAAAATAATATAGGTAAAGGGTTTCAATTATATAGATATTAACAACAGTTAGTAGTACTTAAAGAATTATTAAAACTTTTATATCAATATCCTATTTCCGTGGGAGTATACAGTCATCTTTTCCCCTCTAGCAAAGCCTACTAAAGTAATTCCTAATTCTCTAGCAATGTCTACAGCTAAATCAGTGGGGGCAGACCTTGATACAACAATTGGTATTCTCGCCTTTCCAGATTTCAGTAACATTTCTGAGGACATTCTCCCACTGGTAAAAATAATCTTATC
>JAKSBP010000354.1 GCA_022361035.1 Clostridia bacterium | reverse complement strand
ACTTTAATTTTTCCTGATTCAGGTTGATACAAACCAAATAAAACACTCATAAGTGTAGATTTTCCTGCACCATTTTCCCCTAATAGTGCATGAATCTCACCAGGCTTTACTTGCAAAGTTATGTTATCATTAGCAACTATACCTGGAAATTCTTTTCTGATGTTAATCATCTCAATAACATACTCCATCTTTGCAACTCCTCACTTTTATAAATATAACTTTAGACTATTATATTAAATCTTATAACTAGTGGGTAATTATATGATATTTAAAAATAAGCCCTAGTAGGGGCCAAGTTTATTTTAAGCTAATAACAAAAGCTTAATCTCTCCATTACTGTTAAATACTCTCTCCTAAATTTGAAACTGCTCTAAAGTAAAGCTTTCTTTAAAGACCGTCCTCCTGGCGATTTTATTAAGAAGATGAAATAAGCCCATGATAGAACTGGGCTTATTTCTCAGTTTATTTAAAGATTATCTTTAAAAGCTTCTAATTCTTCCATTGTAGTTGGTACAGTAATCTCACCTTTAATAATTTTATTCTCATAATCTTTTATTTCGTTAACAATATCTTCACTTAAGTTTGGATTTTCCCTTGGAATTCCAACACCCTCTTCAGCTAAGGTGAATTCTGTTATCTTTCCACCTGGGAATTCTCCTTTTTGAGCAGCTTCTATCATCTTGTAGGAAGCTACATCAACTCTTTTCATCATAGAAGTCAAGATTATTGATTTTCCACTTTTTAATTTACCATCTTCGTACTGGTCTTTATCAACACCAATTACCCAAACTTCTTCCCCATTGTCAGCTCTATTCTTAGCTTCATTAATTACACCATTTCCTGTTCCACCGGCAGCATGGTAAATAACATCAACGCCCTTTTCATACATTAAAGAGGCTATTTGTTGTCCCATTCCAGTATCAGCAA
This sequence comes from Clostridia bacterium, assembly GCA_022361035.1. Taxonomy (GTDB): domain Bacteria; phylum Bacillota; class Clostridia; order Peptostreptococcales; family Caminicellaceae; genus JAKSBP01. Next base: position 19,052 of record JAKSBP010000354.1, on the reverse strand, counting down.
AGCTACCAGCATATTGTTCATATACTTCTATGGAGTCATCAACAGAATGTACACCGGCAATAAACCCAGCATGGAATTTTCTTATTAATGGAAAGTCTTCCCCACCTACAAAACCAACTTTTTTAGTTTTTGTAGACTCAGCAGCTGCAACACCAACTAAGAAAGATCCTTGCTCCTCTGCGAATACAACTGATGCAACGTTAGGCTCATCAATAATCATATCAATTATTGCAAAGCTAGTATCTGGATATCTTGGAGCTACTTCATTCATAGAATCTTCAAACTTATACCCAGCCGCAATAATAACATTGTAGTTCTCATCACCAAAGGTACTTAAATTTGGTATATAATCGGCTTCCTCATTGGATGGGATATAATTATATTCTTTTCCATGCTCCCAACCCTTTTCTTCAGCATATTTTAGTATACCTTCATAGGTTCCTTGGTTAAAGGACCTGTCGTCAATTCCACCTACATCGGTAACAAATCCAACTCTAAAATATTGATCTTTAGTTGCTCCACTTTGAGCTTCATTACCATCCTTTAGAGTTTCTGACTCCTCATTCTTTGGAGCACAGCCAACAAATAGACTAACTACTAAAACTACTACTAATAAAAACGATAACACTCTTTTACTCATTCCATTTTCCTCCCTTAATAAATATATCTATCTTTTAATGTGACCATACTATATTCTACATAAAAATAAAAATCCCTTTTAAAAAATTGTTTTTTTAAAAAATTTTAAGTAGGAAATTAACCTATTCTCCCCTTTAAAATATAAACCCGTGAACAAAACAATTCACGGGCTTAAATAGTTATACTCACGTAAAACTTTAAGTCTAACAAACATCTCCTTCTTTAGCAACAAAACCTGCTTTAGCTAAAATCTCAACAGATGGATTTAGCTTTTCTTCGCTAACAAGTACTATTGGCCCTGTACATCCCATGCCACTTTCAGCATAGATTCCCTCTTTCCATAGTACTTTAACTGCATCCTCTAGGTCCATAATATCTATTCCTGATATTGAACCCGTCACTATTTCCTTTGGAGGTGCTGTAACTTCCTCTTGTGATGGGGATGTTTTTTTGCTGTCCTTAGTTATGTTTTCTAATATTTCCTTTAGACCAGCTCTGTTTGCCTTTTCAAACTCTCGTTTTGCTATTTCCTTTAGATTACCTTTTACTAAATTTCCTCCATACTCCAGGGCTCCTGCAACTACCGGTACACCTGAAGCCCTGGAGAGAATCAGTATTATTCTATCGTATCCTTCTCCTATTCCTGGGCCATATCCATATCCTAGGGCTTCATAACTTCCCCCCGTTGAATAGGAGGAAAATATTTTTATCATTATATTTCCCGTTAGGGTATCTGTTACCATTACATCTACTGCTCCCTTTAGAAGGTCATTTCCTCTCATTATACAACCGCCATCGGATCTAGTTGATTCTCCTAGGTTTATTTCATATCCCCCTGCATTTAACTCCTTTAAGGCTCTCTCTACTTGTCTTGCTCCATCTACGTTAAGTATTCCTACCGTAGGTCTTTCTATTCCCGAGGCCTTTGCTGCTACTATGCCATAAAGAGCGTTCTTTATCATCGCCTCTGTTCTATGGGCCGACGATGTTCCCGTAGTTGTGGCGATGTACATTTCCCTCCCGAGTCCAGGGGTAACTACCTTACCCACTGTGGATACTCCTATGGGAAAGTTATAATGCATTGTTACACAAGCTCCTATATATCCACTATCTAAAAGCTCCTCCATCTTTTTATGCATTTCTTCTTCTGTGTTGGCCTCTACAATTTCAAGACTAGTTTCTACCTTTGGCCCTATTAATAATATTTCAAAGTTTGAGTTCTTTTTAGATGCAAGTTCTGCACCCTTTACTAGGTTTTCTGTCCCGTGTTCACTTCCTAGGGTTGTAAGTCCGATTTTTATTCTTTTTCCAAACTCTCCAGTTTCTATAGCATCGGCTATTTCCACAAACATATTGCCCAGCATCTTTTTCATTGCTTTTGTATTACTCATTTCAGCCCCTCCTATTCCTTTAATAAATGGGACGCAAAGTCTCTCATAGCTTCTGCTATCATCGTTTTTACTTCTTCCTTGCTGGCTCCTGTAACTTTCTCTTCTATATTCCCAGGATTTCTTTCCATTATTATGGATACTCCATCAAATAGATTTGTCATTCTTCCTAGGAATAGACTTCCCTTACCTACTATCATTACCTTATTCAGCTTTCCTTCTGTTAAGTCCTCCCTAGCAAATCCTAGGTATGGTACCCCTGATGGTATATGACCTTGGGTTGGTGCCCAACCTGGCATTCCATGCTTTTCTACGAAGCTTCCTAGGTCTTTTCTCTCTAGTTCCTTTCTCTTTACTCCTATTGCTGCTATCATCTTATAGTTTGAGGTTGGAACATCTCCAGCTCCCGCTGGTTTCGTAACATCTGGATTTTGCATTTCTACGGAATATTTATCTATATCTGTTATCTTAAGCCCACCCTTATCGAGGGGAGCCGTAATAAGTGATGTAATTACTGCCTGTGGAGATGAACCCGTTCCAACTGTATGTCTTCCCACAAGGTCAGTTCTTAGAATAGGATTTACTCCATCATTTTTACTTATCAGTACTGCAAATCCACCTAATACATCTTCAAGTATTGGCAGTCCCTTTTTAACATGATCCTTTCCGTTCATACCCAGCTTCGCCGTTGCTCCACCAGCAACTATTACTACATTTTCATATACTCCAGCCTGTACTAATGCTGCTGCTTTTATAAGGGCATGGGTGGGTGCTGCACAGAATCCCCTAGTATCTGAGCCCGTTGCATTTATTGCTTCCCCTGACTCTGCTATGGCCTTGGCAAAGTTTCCTCCACCTCTCTGATTCATATCTCCACAAGCTTCTTCCGAACACTCTATTACATATTCTATTTCAGCTGGATCAATTTTATTGTTGTGTAGTAAATGTTTAAAGGCAAGGATTCCCGAAGCCTTTACTACTAGATTCTCATACATAACATGGGCGTTAAGGTTTACATCTATTTCATGGGCCTTCTTTACACATCCCACTAATTTTCCATGGTTATAGATTGCTTCGGCATGATGGTCCTTTACTTGAACTTCTATTTCTGAAAGCTCTTCACCCTCTTTAATTTTAGCGAGATCATTTTCGTTAAAGAAAGGATGGGCTGACAATTTTTCTTTTATAACTTTTACAAATTCTTTTTCAAGCTTTACAAGGTCAAAGGCATCTGAGATTTTTAAAAGTCCAATAAATTCATCTTGGGGCATTATTTCTCCAAACTTACCGAATCTATTGGAGTTTGGTACATCCTTATCATACCAAGGCATTTCATAACCCTTTAACTCTTCAGGAGTAATATTCCCTATATATGCTTGATTAGGAGCATAATTCACTACTTCTTCATATGGTCTTATGTGCTCAGGAACCTTTTTAAGATATTCTGAATCAGGATTAGTTATTTTTTCTGTTGTCTGTGTTGTACCATTGTGTAATATCATATCTGGGGTATGAACTAAAACATATCCTGCAGCTTTAACTACTGAACAATTCATTTTTAAACACCTCCAAAACATTTTTACTATAGAATTTATATCCATTAAATATATGGACACCTCTGGGATTTTTAATGGGTATAAATTAAAGTCTTTATTTAAATTTCTATAAGGTTATTAGCTTTATACCCCCTCTAGTAATCACAGCTAACAACCTATTCAACAAAATGGGTGATGAATTCATCACCCATTTGTTATTAATCTTCAAATACAGTTTGTCCATCGACTTCAGTTTGAAGTGATTTAAGAGCTTTTTCAACCAATTTTCTTCTTAGCTTCTTTTCTTCTGTTGGCTCTAAAGTAGGATCTCCTAATGGATAAGGTATTGCTATAGCAGGTACTATTCTATTAGCACCAACTGTTAATGAAATAGGTACCACTGTACAAATATGAACAACTGGAATTCCAGCCCTTTCTATTTCCTTAACCATCGTTGCGCCGCAACGAGTACAGGTGCCTCATGTAGATGTTAAGATAACAGCATCTACTCCATCAGAAACCAGCTCTTTGGCAAATTCAGCGGCAAATTTTTTAGAATTGTCAACGGATGTACCATTTCCTGTAGTTGTATAAAAATACCTGTGGAGTTTACCTATAAATCCTTCCTTTTCCATATCCCTTAATACATCAACGGGCAGTACTCTATCTGAATCTTCATTTGCATATACAGGGTCATAGCCACCATGGGCAGTTTCATAGGTTTCTTTAGTTAAATCATTAACCCCTTCAATATCGTACTTACCATATTTGGAAGCACTTGAAGATTCGATATGATTTGGATTATCCTTTGGTACGATTCCTCCTGAAGTTACAAGGGCTATCTTAGCCTTTGAAATATCCTTAACTGCAGGATTAGGCTCTACATTGTCGAAATTAGGCATTGGATATTCAGTAAGGAATTTCTCCCCCTTAAGCTTACTAATCATCATTTCAACGGCTCTAGTAGAACCTCTTTTTTCAAGAAATACATTCTTTCTTATTCCCCTTGAAATATAACCTTCTTTATCAGGGATACCAACTTCCTCACCTCTGACAAGCTTAAGTGCTAGCTTCACTAAAGCAGGAACTGCTTTTCTCATTGAAGCTGCTGAATTCCCAGTGGATACTATATGCAAATCCTTTCTGTATATGTCAACACCTGGATTTTCAATATACATAGCAGTTACAACTGGTATGCCAAGTTCTTCTTTAACAATTTTACAAACAGCACCACATGCAGTACCATATCTGCCAGCATTAAAGGCAGGTCCAGCAATAAATAAATCTGGCTTTTGGGATTTAATCATTTGTAAAATTTCGGCCTTTGCCTTTTCTAAGTTCTCATTGAAATATGAATCGCCACAAATAACAGTAGCAACTATCTCTGCTTCTCCCTTAAAGGCCTTGTTTAGTGCCATTCCTGGACCAACAAAACCTTCCTTTAACTCAGGTGGAATATCAGCCTTTTCTTCTCCACCAATTCCAGCAAAAAACTGATTTATATAATGAACAACTCTAATTTTGTTCACACTTTTCCCCCTCTCATATTTTAGAAACTGGGAAATAATAATTCTATACAAGTTAATTTTCTTAATTTACCTATGAGTCCAAACTGGACTCAATTCAATGGACTTATTTCTAAAAGGGTTTTACTTAGATTTAAAAGGGTCTGTTAATATTTGGTAAACTGTTCTCTTATTGAAGACATTTCTTCAACAATTTCATCTACTTCAAGAACCATTTCCATCATGCTGATTTGTTCTTCGTATACATCGGCATTAACGGCTTCTTTAAACTCTGGTTCTACTGTATGGTATACAGATAATCCTAATTCAACTCCTGCTAACGGTCCTGCAAAAGTAGGATCTCCAGCTGTTACAGTTTCAGCAGAAAGACCTGCTGATTCTGCTTCCGCAGCCCCAAATATTACAACTATATTTTCAGCCCCATACTTTTCTGTTAATTCTTTAACCCTTTTTTGATTTTCTAAGTCCATTGCTCCTGCAGCAGTTCAGACAAAGCACTCAGTAGATGAAAATACTACCTCAGTACCTTGAGCAGTTTTAACACATTCTTCAATAGCTGGCCCAGGAATACCATCTCTATCGCCAATAATGATAACTTTCTTATTATCTAAGATACTCATTATAGGACACATCCTTTCTTTTTTTAGTTTCTATAATTTAAATTATTTTGTTTAACTGTAATAAATATGTTAAATGTAGACTTTTAAAATTTATTCTATTTCAAAGAAATAACCTATTCTTTGATTATTTTTTAGAAACGGATATTTTAAAATATAAAAGTCATTATCCTACAGCTTAATAAGTTATCGCCGACATTTTATTAAATCCAAGTTCATTTGTTGCTCCAGTTATTACTTGGATTTCAGCTTCAATACTTCCATCAGGTCTTAAGGAACCATCGAAACCACCGGCAATTTTATCGATATAATCCAATGTACCAATTACCTTCTTCATAGGAGGAAGTACTATAACTTCATTAGCGTTGCCACCTGTTACAACAGCATCGGCCTTAGGATCAGCATCGGCTAATGATTGAGACGCTCCATCTCTACCAGCGTATTCATCTGTTACAATAACAGTTTTTACACCTTCATCTTCTATTTTTTTACAGTTCATAATTAAGTCAGTATCTGGATTACCAAAGCCCTCTTGGGAAATTATTGCTCCATCTAATCCTAAATACTTAGTAAATTTAGCTGTCCAGTTTGAAGATCTCTCCTTATCAGCTAGGTAAACATTTTCATTAGTTATAATAATCCCCATGAAGTTAATATCCTTACCATGTCTTTCATATAGGTCATGTATTATAGGATTATTTAAATGATGATATGTTGTGTTCTTGTCACATGCAGAAACACAGTTACCACTTAGTATCGCTCCATCCATAATTTCAGTTGGATAGAGAATAGTTGGGACAATCTTCTTAGCATCAACTCCATATACATAGGTATCATGAAGTAATCCTTGAGTTTGAAGCATGTATACATAACCTACCTTTGGTAGATTTGGATATTCTACCGCTTGTTCAAGAAGAGGCTTTGTTTCATAGACCTTGATCTCATCTGGTTGAATATCTTTACCAATTTGACCTAGATAAGATGCAGCCTTTAAACCAGCCATCCTAGCCGCAGCTTCATACTCATACTGGTTTAAACCCTCAGTAGCTTCAATTACTAAACAAACATTGTTTAGCTTTGAAAATGGCGTATAATCAGCTCCTGGACCAGTCATATCAATGATACCTTCCTGGAATCCAACTATTTTTCCACATGTAACAACTGCAGCTCCACTTAAAACATGTGTACGCCCACTGCCCACCGTTGTAACTTTATTGAGTACACCTGGGAAAATTCCTCCTGGACCCTCGACCTTTACTCTAGGTTCAATAACATCCTTTACAGGGGTGATTCTTACTTCTTCACCAGGACGAGCCAACTCCACACTGACACCCTTAATATGGTCGTCTTCCATAATTAAGTCTATTAGCTCCTGTTTATTTACATATAATACTCCAGCTTCAACCTTTGTTAAATCACCAAATTGAATATCTGTAATTTTTATTTTTCCAAGCTCTAAATGCACGTGGGTTTTCACCTCCTTTTATTTTCATTTCCTAGACTAATTAATAACTATCAATTAACATAAATCCTTCTAACTATCCAAGGTGCTTTTCAATCATAGCCTCAATATTAGCTTTGTTAGCATCATCCTTAGTAACTTCATCAAGCTTTTCCCCATCTTTATAAATGGCTATAGTTGGAAGTCCTAAAACTTTTTGAGAAATTGCAAGCCTTCTTGCCTTTGTAGTGTTTAATTTACAGAACTTAAGCTTTCCTTCATACTTTTCTTCAAGTGCCTCGATATCAGGCATAAGGGCTTTACAAGGCTCACATCCATCACTCCAATAGTCTACTAGTACTAGACCCTGTGACTTTAATACTTCTGCTTCAAACGTACTTTTATCTACTGATAACATTTCAATAACCTCCCTTTATTTTTAAATAAATTACTTATTCATCAAATGTGCTTTCTATATATTTCTCTGCTTGAACTGCTGCTATTGCTCCATCTGATACTGCTGTAACTACTTGTCGAAGGGACTTTTGCCTAATATCTCCTGCTGCAAATACCCCATTTAAATTAGTCTTCATATCTGAATCCGTTATTATATATCCTCCATTATCCATATCAATTATATCTTTGAATATATCGCTCAAGGGCAGATATCCAATAAATGGAAATACTCCAAAGGTTCCATCGTCTTCGTGGGCCTTATATTCTGTTAGCTCTCCTGTTTCTCTATTCTTTAAAACCATTGCTTCTATTATTCCATCGCCTTTAATTTCATGGACTTCTGAGTTCCAAACCCATTCAATCTTATCATTTTTAAATGCCTTATCTTGAATGGATTTAGCAGCTCTAAGACTGTCTCTTCTATGGACTACTGTAACCTTTCTAGCAAACTTAGTTAAATATATTGCTTCTTCTACTGCTGAGTCTCCTCCTCCTATAACAAATACTTCAAGGTCAGTGAAAAAGTCGGCATCACAGGTAGCACAGTAAGAGACTCCCTTACCAGTTAATTCTACTTCACCTGGAACTCCTAACTTTTTAGGGGTTGCTCCTGTGGCAATTATAACTGTTTTTGCCTTATACTCTCCCCTCTCACATTTTACAACTTTGATTTTTTCATTTAGGTCAACTGAAATTACAGAATCAATTTTTCTTTCAGCCCCAAATTCTTCAGCCTGTTCTACCATCCTTGCTGTAAGACTCGGCCCTGTGGCATCCTTAATTGAACCAGGGTAGTTTGCAACTTCATTTGTAGTTACAATTTGCCCCCCTGTCTTACCCTTTTCTAGAATTAAGGTTTTCATCTTAGCTCTTGCAGAATATAATCCTGCTGAAAGACCCGCTGGTCCACATCCAATTATTATAACATCGTATATATTTTGCACTTTAAACCCTCCTCTCTTAATTTAAAATTAAAGGCTAAGAATTAACAATTATTATCCTCTATTTTTAATAGATTTCTACCATCAATTAAACTCACTTAATTCCAAACTTAGAAAAATTCCATAGGAAGCTCAATATATTAAAAGCCTTTTAAGAGATTAGAGTTAAATCATTATCAATTCTTAATCTTTAATTAAAGATAAACGATTTTAAAGTTTAATCAATTTCAAATAAAAAATGTAGAAGCATTCATCATTTTCTTTGAAGTTTATTTTAAGTGTTAATATTATTTATCTATAATAAAACTGTTCCATACTTTGAATAGCTCCATCGATAACACTAAAATCAATAAGACTAAAATCCTCTAAAATTTCTTTAGTCCAATTTGGAGTTTTTTTAACTTTAATAAATTTTTCAGTTGTAATAATACACTCCTGTATAATTTCTAAAGATTGAAGGTCTAAAATACCTTTTTTTGTACTTATTGCCACTGACTTAAAGGGGGTTTCATTTGGTTTTATACTACCTGATAAAGGGTGTGTTAAGAGTTTATGGCCCTTGTGTATTTTATCCCTAACAAACTTTAATATGTCTAAATAACTAAATTCTTCTAAATAGATTATACCCATCTTTTCATTATATTTATCATGAACCAAAAGGTTATTTGTTATTATTGTTTTTTTCAAAATTCCCACCTCATTAAAGAGCCTATAATTTATAAAGTAAACGTTTTCAACTGACAATTAAATCTCTAAAAATTACTTCTTTGGGGGCTATTATATTTGGAAGCACAGAATCATAATTAATTAACACTTTATTTTATTTATTATTTGACACTTTATAGCAAATCATGTAAAAAAACCATATTATGTAATTAAAAAAGGAGCAATGGCTAACAAATGCTTGCCAATTGCTCCTCTGTATCTTACCTGAGAGTTTCTTTCAAAATTGAAATTGCCCCTTCGGTGCCAAGTATTATTCTAAATGGCTTTCCAGAGATCTGTCTAGGCTCGGTCCCTTTGCCTGAGAATTTCACTATAACAGGCATTGTTATAGTTTGCACCTTCGGCGGTCAATAAATTAACTCTCTCCCGAACCCTTCATCCAGTAAATCATTATTAAACTTTTAAATAATTTTTTTATTCCTATCCTATTTCTCTATAGTTATTATATAATATTGTTAAAAATCTTACAATAAAATTTTATTGTAAATTTATAAATTTTATTAAAAACTTTTGTATTTCATATATATATCTGTCTAACATTGTAAATTTATGACATGTATTAAAACAATTTTAATATTCTTAAACTTCTATTCCGATATAAAAAATATTGCCAAAATTCCGGCTCCTGTATGGGTTCCAATGGTACATCCTATATCGGCTTCAATTATTTCCGATGGATTTAATTCCTTTATTACTAATTCCTTTAGTTTCTCTAGACCTTCTTTATTTCCCCCATGGCCCATGCCAATTCTTACACCTTCTTTTAAGCCCTTCTCTATACATATCTCTATCATTCTCTTATAAAGCTTTTTGTTACCCCTTACTTTATCAACGGGTTCCACCTTACCATCGATTATTGCTAAAATTGGTTTAACATTTAGCAAGGTTCCAAGGGCCATTTTTCCTGTACTCAATCTTCCATTTCTATGTAAATATTTTAAGGTATCTACGGAAAACACCTGCTGAGCACCTTTAATCATTTCTTCTATTCTATCTAATATTTCATCTAGAGATTTATCTTCGCATATCATTTCCGCTACAAAGGTTACAATAATTCCACATCCATAGGACAGGGACCTAGAGTCAAATACATAAATATTGTCATTATCTAGTTCTTGCTTTGCTATTACAGCCGATTGATGTGTTCCGCTAACTCCTGCTGACCCATTAATAATAATTACATTCTCATACCCCTCTTCAAATGCTTCTTCAATAGCTTTTTTAAATTCTATAGGAGTTACTTGGGCAGTTTGTGGTATATTCTCTACTTCTTCAAGCTTTCGATAAAAATCTGCTGGACTTAAATCAACTCCATCCCTGTATTCTTGTGTACCAAATCTGATTGTCAATGGTAATACGGTAATGTTAAACTTTTCAGCTATTTCCTTAGGCATATCCGACAAGCTATCTGTAATTAATTTAATTTTTTTCATAAAAACACTCCTAATATTTTCATTTTACAAAGGCTATAGCAATACATCCCGGCCCCGCATGGGTACCCACCACTGCTCCTAACTTAGTTTCAATAATTTCTTTTACTTTAAAATTTTCTGTCAACTCTTTACGCAACTCTGTCATATATTCATAGTTATTAGAATGAAACAGTCCTACAGTTTTCTCCTCTAAACTATAATTATTTTTTCTAATCCACTCTATCACCCACTTCAAAGCCCTCTTCTTCCCTCTAACTTTATCGTCAAATATTAGTATCCCATTTTCCATAGTTATTATAGGCTTTATATTAAAAAATTTTCCAATTAACGCTTGAGTTGATGTAAGTCTTCCCCCTTTTTTCAAATATTCTATATCACCTATAATAAACTTACACTCCATATTTTTCTTCATGTAGATTATTCTGTCTACAATTTCAGATTTTGAATATCCTTTTAATGCCATCCTTGCAGCTTCTATTACTATAAGCCCCTGGGGAAATGTTACAAATTCTGAGTCTATAATCGTTATCCTGTCACTTCCTAAATATTCCTTAGCAGTTATTGCAGAGTTATATGTGCCGCTAAGCTTAGATGACATTAATATTGCTATAACTTCATGCTCATCTTTTATTAAACCTTCAAATACATCTATAAAATCTCCTGGAATAATCTGAGATGTAGTTGGAAGTTTTTCAGCCTTTGAAAGCTTCTCATAAAATTCCTCCTTTGTAATCTCCACTCCATCTTTAAATGAGCCATCCTCAAAGTTTACAGTTAATGGTAAAACCTCTATATCCAACTCTTTTGCTAATTCTTCTGATACATCAGCTACGCTATCAGTCAATATCTTTACAGTCATTTTATCACCTTTCCAATTCAAAGTATATTAGTTAACAATACCATTTAGGTAAAAAACAAAGGTTCATCTCCTTTGAAATACATAGCTTAACCGCCTATGCTAGCTAATGATAGACTTTCAATATTTAAGTATTTAATAAACTAACATCAAAGGTTAAGTTAATAAATTTTCTTACAAAAATAATACAACTTATTCTTTTATTTTACAAGGAGAAAAATGACAAAAGTTTCTAAAATCTTTGCAAAGTTAAAATTAAATTTTACATCTACATATTATAAATTATAGGTTTTAAAGAAATTTAATATTTAAATGGACATAAGAAATGACAAGAAGCCACTACATCTTAAACCTCTTGTCATTTGTATCTAATATTTATAAATATTACTTTCTATTATGATCCATTACTGCTAATGCTATATTTGATGAATGATCGGCAATTCTTTCAAGATTACTAATAATATCTAAGAAGATTACCCCTGAACCCGGTACGCATTTTTGATTATTTAGTCTTCCAATATGGTTTGCCCTAAGGGTTTTCTCCATATGGTCAATTTCCCCTTCTCTTTCAACAACCCTTTTACATATCTGCAAATCTCCACTTTTAAGGGCTGTTAAGGATTCTCTATAGGACCTAACCACTCGTTCATGCATAATCCTTATCTCTTCTATTGCTTGGTCTGAGAAATCTAGTTTATTTTCTATTCTGTAAATTGCTAGTTCTGCCAAATTATCTGCATGATCTCCTACTCTCTCTATATCATTTATAGTGTTAAAAAGACCTTCAATCATTTCTCTTTGTTTGGCAGAAATCTCTGTATTAGATATCTTTAAAAGATATTTTGCAATTTCCTTTTCCATTTGGTTAATTACTTTCTCAACTTTAAAAGTTTCCTGGGCTAGTTTTTCACTTTTTTCAAAAAAGGCCTTAATAGAGTAATTATAAGATTCCAAGGCTACATTACCCATATGTAATACTTCCTTCATAACCTGACCAATTGCTATTGATGGTGTTTCTAGAATTCTATTATCAATATATTTGATACCCTGGATTCGCCTTTCCTCACTAGAATCGTATGGTATAAATCTATTAACGATATATAGAAGGGTTGGAACAAAAGGAAATAACAATAGAGTATTCGCAATGTTAAAAAATGTATGGGCATTAGCTAACTGTCTTTCTGGAACAGATGATAGTTGAGTAACAGCCCATAAAGTAGGTTTCGATAGGAATACAATGAATAAAAGTGTTCCCATTAAGTTAAATAACAAATGGACTAAGGCCGCTCTCTTAGCGGTTTTATTTGCCCCTATGCTAGAGATCATAGCCGTCACACATGTACCAACATTGGTACCCAATAATACAGGGAAAGCTGATTCAATAGGTAATAGACCTTGACTAGCTAAAGCTATAAGAATCCCTGTAGTAGCACTACTACTTTGAACAATTGCCGTTATTCCAAAACCTGTGAGTATTGCTAAAAACCTATCTGTGAAATTTGGCTGCCCAAAGCTGAGAAGGAGATTCCTAAAACCTTCATATTGCCTCAATGGCTTCATAGCATCCTTCATCATATCCATACCTAAGAACAATATGCCAAAACCTATAATAATCTCTGCAAAATTTTTTCCTTTTTTGTTCGGTGAAAATAACCAGATTCCTACACCTATACCTACTGCAATAGGTGCTATTTGAGCCAAATCAATAGAAACTAACTGCGCTGTAATGGTTGTACCTATATTAGCTCCCATTATAACGCCTATTGCTTGTGTAAGCTTCATCACACCAGCATTAACAAAACCTACAACCATTACTGTTGTTGCACTACTACTTTGTACAATCATTGTAACTAAGGCCCCAACGATTACACCCATAAAACGATTATTAGTTAAAACTTCAATAAATCTCTTTAATCTGTCACCGGCAGACTTTTCCAGACCTGCTGCCATGACATTCATTCCATATAGGAATAAACCTAGCCCCCCAATCAGTCCGAATGCTATATCCATCCATCAACCTCCCCTTCCATTTACTTATATATGTTTAAAAGCATATTATATATAATATAATATTCAAAACATATTTTTGTTAAATCTAAGTTAAATGTTAAATTCAGGTTAATTATTTGCCGATTAGGAAGCTTCTATAACCTAACTTAATTAAAGGGGAGATTCAGACTAGTTAAAATATTTTTAATATGTATAATCATTAAACTACCTAACAAAAAATGTAGATACATAATTATTCTACTAGGTCAAAAATAAACTTGCTATCTACATAGATGTCCACTATCTTTTATTATAACTTTTCAATTATATATTATGCCCTTAGAATTAAAACATTCCTGGAAAGTTAAGTTGCCTTAAAATTTCATATACAACAATAGAAACGGAATTAGAGAGGTTTAAAGATCTAGCCTTTGTATTGTCAACCATGGGAATTTTAATCCTTGTATCCTTAAATCTTTCATGTATTTCTTCAGGAAGTCCTGCCGTTTCCTTCCCAAATATGATAAAACACTCATCCTCATACTTCATTTCAGAATATATCCTACTCGCCTTTGTTGTAGAGATATAAAAGTTCCCATCTAAGTTCTTTGAAAAAAATTCATCTGAATTCTCATAGATATTTATATCTAACAATTCCCAATAGTCAAGACCTGCTCTTTTTAAATGCTTATCATCTACAGAAAAACCTAGAGGTTTTATTAAATGTAATCTACTACCGGTTATAGAGCATGTCCTAACAATATTTCCAGTATTTTGAGGTATTTCTGGCTGGTAAAGTACTATATTTATAGCCATACTTCCTACTCCTTTACAAAAACGTTTAAATCAATTTTACTACTTTCTGTGTGTATAGGTACATTTATTGCCTCTAGCTGGTCAGTGGAAATAGTTACATTGTCTCCAATCATTAAAGTAGGAGGGGTAATGTCGACTTTTATCCCACTGTTAAATAACAACGTAGCAGAGTTTCCTAAAATCATATTACCTAGCTCAGCCAAAGCGCTTTTACCAATTTCATCTAATTCTTGAACTTGTGTCTCCCCCATCATTTTTGACACAATACTTAAAGCCATTGTTTCATCAAAGCTCAACATGGCTTGCCCCTTGATATCACCGGTTATTCCTATCAAAATGATTATATTATTAGCATTATGAGGGGAGGGTTTAAGGGTCGGTTTGCCAACTTGGAATTTTATTTGTGTCATTTGTGTCAATATTTCCGTACTTGCCTTTATAAATGGATTTATGTACTCAGCTTTCATCAATATTCCTCCAATATTTTTATATTATTTTGTGCAAATAAAGGGGGCTAATGACCCTTTTTCAATACCAGTTTCCATTTACTCCAATTAAACAAAATCAAAAACAGATACTTAACAGTAAAAGTTTTTGAATGTCTCAAAAAGTTGAGTTTACTAAATATTAATAAACCATGTTAAGAGTACTATCTAATTTTGACACTACACATGCTATTATACCATAAAATTTTTAAATAATCATGATGAGCTTTATTTTACTCATAAAAAATAATTGTTGAATATTTCTCTCCAATAAATAATCATACTGAGGGATTTTTATTTTCCCTCAGTAATAAAAAATTCAATACTTAACTAAATTTTAAATAAACTATGTACATAATAAAAGTTTTTACTTTTTTTATTTGAAACTCATTAGACCTTAAAGTTGATTATCTTTAAATTAATTTCCATGAATATCTTTAATTTTTCCCTTATCCAATACCAGCTCAGCATTATAGGCTGATGAGGTGAAAAACCTTTCTGCTTCCTCTAGTAAAACACCCTTAAGCTCCATATTTTCTGGTCTTGCTTCTCCAATTCCACTTTTATATGCCTGGTATAGGTAGGAGATTCCCTGTGGTAAAAAACCCAGCAATCTTGCTGCAATAGTATCTACAGCCACAGGGTCTGTACCAGCAAGTATCAATCCTTGACTATTTACAACCTTGCCATCGGAGGGCCCAGTTCCTATCATTGCCTTGTCGGCACTCACAATTGTAAGATCAATTGGTATTCTTTGTGTCATAGAAAGTATAAAACCATGTAAATCCTCATGAATACCTAATTTCTTCTTAGGAAAACCATGTATTTCCGAGGGGGGCCAGCTAAGGGTAACATTTTTTATTCCAGCACTCATTGTGGCTTCTTCATGATGCTTTAGCTGTGTAAAGGATATAAGAACATCCATATTATTAATTAAATCGTTTATTTTCGTTTCCCTTATATATTTATGGCCTAGCTCTAAATTAATATATGGCCCATAATTGAGATCAATAAATTCAACCTTTTCCTCGTTAATTACTTTGTCGTATCCTACTGAACTCATAACAGTTGGTGTAGGGTCTCCACCGGAACCAGTTGCTATGATAATCCTAGCTGGATTGAAATTCTTAACATACCTAATAAGTCTCTGCAATGTATTAGGCCCTACAACCACACCAGTAGAGGGAGGTTTGTCCTTGACCCAGTTAGGTGTTATTACTACTCGGTCCCCTCCTCTAATAATTTCATTCATAGGAAGCATATCTAAAGCTTTAATTAAAGAATCCTCTTCTTTATTCTCCTTCATTATTGCCACTACTGGCCTCTTAATTCTTCTATCTTCTCTCATTAATATCACCTACTAATTCATTCTTTGGTGATAGTATTTTATCTTATTATATTATATATTCAATATAATATAATAAATTTTATGATTATAGAATTATCTACTATAACACATTGTAAAATCCAGACACATAGTTTATTAGAAAAATAGATTGCTATATTATTAGGTTCTCTATATATCTAAAGTCTAGCCAATAATTTCATAAGTAATGGACGATGAATCTCAACAGCCTTAACAGGACATAACTCTTGGCAACAAAAGCACCTTATACATTCCTTCAAATGAACTATTGGTTTGCTATCAACCATCTCTATTACTTTAGGTGGACAACTCTCTGCACAATCCCCACATCCTACACATTTACTATGGACAAATATGGGCTTTGGCTGCATTAATCCATTCACAATGTCCCTTAAAAATTTAGGAATTCTACCTTCTAGCAAATCTATACTTCTTATTTCAGGAACAATAAAATCTTTAAGGATAAATTCATTAATACTATTACCTATCAATTCTATATCTTCAAGATTTCCTTTACAAAGCCCTCTTTCTAAGGACCTTGCCACAGTTGGCACTTTAACAGGCTCAATACCTATGATGCTAGTAGCTACCACATCTAGATGGTATGGACTTGATGAAGCTATAACCACACCTATTTTTCTTGGATCTCCCGCACTAGGCCCTGCTCCTTCCATACCAACTATAGCATCCATAAAGGATAAAATAGGATTAGCAGCTATACATATATCCACGAGGACATTTGAAAAATCTATATTTTTCGGCATTCTTACATGGTATTCTGCTTTTTCTAGTCCTGCAACTATTCCAAACATATTTTTTACTGCACCTGTAAACATCATCATTCCGTGGGTCTTTAGTTTTGACACGGATATAACCTTATCTACTTCTTTTAAAATCTCTATAGCCCTTATCTTCTTTAATATCAAACCATCTTCATTTTTAATCTCTATTGTATTAACATTATAGTTTAGGGTAGCTCCCACTTCATCTGCTACTTCCTCAATACCACAGACCTTGTATACTCCCTTTAGCATTGAGGTGTTAAATGGCCCCCCTGGACTATCTCCAATAATTACCTTTGCTCCATATTCTATAAGTATCTCAGACAATGCCTTAACAAATATAGGATGGGTTGTAGTGGCCTCTTCCGGCCTTTTTTTCATTAGAAGATTTAATTTTAATAAAACCCTTTCTCCAGGATTTATATACCTTTCTACTCCACCTAAATTCCTAAAGCTCTTTTCTATAGCTTTCTTTACTTTGTTATAATCATAATCTTCACATTTTATAAGTGAAACCCTTTCCATATATACACCCCACTTTCTTTTCATCTAAAAATTTTAGAAAATATTAAGTCATATAGATGTGTGAGTGACAAACTTAATAAACGAAAGCAGCCTCTGAGGTTTCCTTTAGAGCGATTTTTATAAATCTGTTTTACCTTCTATTACCTATTTAAAAACAGATTTATAGCATGAGCTTAAAGGATTCTCAGTGGTTGCTGAAGTAAATTAACATTCTCGATCACACATCTATAATAGGCTCAATAAATTAAATTTAGGCTTTGTAACCCTATTTCTAAAAAACAGTCCTTTTTTAATTTATAAACTCCTTTATCTAAAGCTAAAGAGAGGACTAGGGAGTGTACAATAATTTTTAGATTAAACCCGTGGAATAAATATCATTTATCAAAATAGATAAAGAAATAAGTATTGAGGTACTTAATTAAAATTCCTTCATTTCTTCTATTCTCTTCAACAAAGTATACAATCACACTTCATCATTTTGTTATAGTTTTTTGAATTTACACTAACAAAAGAACTATTAAACCAAGGATAATTCTATAGTAAGCAAAGGGGGATAGCTTTCTCCTCCTTATATAGTTCATGAAAAAAGCAATTACTAGATATGCTACTACAAAGGAAACAAAGGTTCCAATTCCCAGTATATACCATTGATATAAAGAAAAATCTAATCCCATTTTAAATATCTTATAGGCTGCTGCTCCAATCAATGTTGGAATTGCCAGAAAGAAGGAAAACTCAGCAGCAACCTTCCTCGAAAATCCTATAAATAAGCCTCCGATTATTGTAGAAGCTGAACGTGACATCCCAGGACATAAGGCCATACATTGAGCTAAGCCTACTAAGAAAGCTTGCTTATATGTAATATCTTCTTCTGTCTCAACTTTAGCTCTTTTTAACCTGCTTTCTCCTAAAAGCAATAGGATTGCTCCAAAAATTAAAGCTATAGCCACAATAGTTGGATTAAAGAAATGCTCTTCAATGTAGTCGTCAAAAAGTACACCTAAAATTCCTGCCGGAATAACACCAACGGCCACCTTAGTCCATAAAGATATATATTCTATCATTCTTCTTTTATCATCAAATTTTGGAAACACCTTATCCTTAAAGTAGAGTATTACAGAAAATATGGCCCCAACTTGAATTATTATTGCGAAGGCATCGGCAAAACTCCCCGTAAAATCTAAGTACTTGTTAGCTAAAATCAAATGTCCCGTCGAGGATATTGGTAAAAATTCAGTCAATCCCTCAATAATTCCAAGAATAATTGCTTTGATTATCATTTCTTACCTCCATATTTTAAAAGATTCCCTTATAATTATATTGCTTTCAGCTTCTTTTTACAACTAATAAGCTCACATAATTTATGTGAGCTCAGATTGTTAACAAAGTTAACAAGATGATAGGCTTTAACAAACTTCCAAGTTCAAGACACGCTAAAATCGAGGAGCGGAGCTTATTAAAAAGGAAGTCTATTTGCCTTTAGCAAATACCATAAAATTTCCCACGAACTTATCAGTTCGTTCTAAAATTT
>JAKSBP010000288.1 GCA_022361035.1 Clostridia bacterium | reverse complement strand
TCCTCCGAAGATTCCATATCTCCCTTCTCGCTCGACTTGCATGTGTTAAGCACGCCGCCAGCGTTCATCCTGAGCCAGGATCAAACTCTTAGTATAAACTGGCTTTTTTTCTTGGTCTTAGGTCTTTAGCTCCATAGCTTTCAACCCCCAACCAATTATCTTTTTTATCCTTACACTGTTCAGTTTTCAATGTCCAATACCTTTTTTCTCCTTTTACCAACGTAACAAACTATATCAAATTATTATGCCTTTGTCAACTTCCTTTAGTATTTCTTTGTAGCTATTTTTTAAAAATAATACCCATTATATTATAAAAAATAAATAAAATATTAATTTTCTAAATGATGAACTTAGAAACTTAATAAGGGAAATCAGGGTAGGATTATAGCATGGTTTACAGAGATTCCTATGATTACTTTTAATAGGCTAGACTCCATAATGGCATATATATTTTACCCTAAAGTAATACTTTTATACATGTTAGATATATAAATTCAAATAAAAATAAATTCGTACCTATGAAAATCTCCCTATAATAAATTATTAAATATAAAGGGGATGTCTCATAATGATGAATTTATTAAGATGGTTTTATGAGACAGCCCCTCAAATTAGTATTATGAAATTAGAATTTTCTAATCATAGATAACTTATATGACGGTCTATCTATTCTATTTATTTTACTTGCTCCATACCCCTTTTTAATGCTTCAGTATTTATACCAACAAACTTTTCTTTAACCGTAGATTTTACTACTTCTTCCCAATTAACATCATCTAATCCAATTGCCTTTACAAGGGCTCCAACCATTACTACATTCATAGTTCTTATATTTCCAAGCTCTTTAGCAATTTCAGCTGCCTTAAATACTGTAACATCAGCCTTTGACTTTAATTCCTCAATTATTCCTTCAGGATATAATTCTTTCCCTGTCAGGATTGGAGCAGAAGGTATTTCGTAGTCATTAACTACAACCTTTCCACCCTTTTTCAGATGATCTATCCATTTACCTGATTCCATTTTTTCAAATGAAACAAGTATATCAGCCTGGCCTTTACCAATAATAGGTGAGTACACCTTTTCCCCAAATCTAACCTGAGTGGTAACACTCCCTCCACGCTGTGCCATTCCATGAACTTCAGACATTTTCACATCGTATCCACCACTCATTAGACCTTCAGCAAGTATTTTACTTGCAAGAATAATACCCTGACCCCCTACGCCTACTAATAATATATTTTTAACATCAGACATTTTAAACACCCGCCTTTTCTATAGCATCAAATGGACATGCCTGTAAACATACTTCACAACCCACACACATATGTTCATTGATTCTTGCTTTCTTATCCTTTATATCAAACTCAACAGCAGGACATCCAGTTTTAGTACAAATTCTACATCCCTTACATTCCTCATCTATAACTTCACATAACATCTTATCATTACCAAATTCTTCTATATCTTCTTGAGAGAATTTCTTAAGGACACAAGGCCATCTAGTTATAATTACTGACGGTTCATTAGACGCTAAAGCCTCATCTAAAGCTTTATTCATTTCATCAAGCTTTAAAGGATTTACTGTTTTTACATTTGGAATACCTATAGATTCACATAGCTTTGGTATATCTATCATCCCCGCTTTTTCTCCCTGCAACGTATAACCCGTTCCAGGATTTTCTTGGTGACCAGTCATACCAGTAATTCTATTATCAAGAATAACCGAAACTGTGTTACTTTTATTATAGGCTATATCCATTAAACTGTTTATTCCAGTATGGAAGAATGTGGAATCTCCAATAACAGCAACTACACGTTTATCAACACCATTTTTTTGAAATGCTACTTGAGCACCATGACCAGTACTTATACTTCCACCCATACAGATACATGTATCCATGGCACTTAAAGGTTCAGCAGAACCTAAGGTATAGCAACCTATATCTCCCGTTATCATTATATTTTTCTTTTTACTTAATGCATAATAGAAACCTCTATGGGGACATCCCGCACACATAGTTGGAGGTCGACTTACTAGTTTTAATTCATCGAATTTAATAGTTTCCCTTTCTTCTCCTAAAATTGCTTTAGCTATTATGTCTGGGTTCAGCTCGCCTACTCTAGGTATAACCTCTTTACCTATACAGTCAATCCCTTCAGCCTTAACCTGCTCTTCAATATATGGCTCTAATTCCTCTATTATGTAAAGAGTCTCTACCTGACTTGCAAACTCTTTAATTTTCTTCATAGGAAGAGGGAAGGTAAATCCAAGCTTAAAGTAAGAAACTTTATCTCCAAATACCTCCTTTGCATATTGGTAGGCTACACCTGAAGTAATTATACCTATCTTTTTATCATTCCATTCAAATTTATTTAATTCAGTCCTATTACTAAACTCTTCTAACTCCTTTAATCTGTGCTCAACTTTTACGTGTAAAACCCTAGCATTAGCTGGAGCTGCTACATATTTAGGAATATTTTTTTCGTACTTTTTCATTTCTACTTCTTGTCTTTCTCCAAACTCAACTATACCTTTACTGTGACAGATTCTAGTTGTCATTCTGAATAAAACTGGAGTGTCAAATTCTTCACTTATTTCAAGAGCTGTTCTAATAAAGTCTTTGCTTTCTTGGCTGTCGCTAGGCTCAATCATAGCTATTTTAGAAAATTTAGCATATAATCTATTATCCTGCTCATTTTGTGAACTATGCATCCCTGGGTCATCGGCAGATATTAAAACTAGTCCACCATTTACCCCTGTATAAGCATAAGTGAAAAGCGGGTCTGCAGCCACATTAACACCTACGTGTTTCATAGCAGCAAGGGCCCTAGCTCCAGCTATTGAAGCTCCAATAGTAGCCTCTAAAGCAACCTTTTCATTGGGCGCCCACTCTGCATAAATATCTTTTTTATAGGGAGCTATATTCTCTAATATTTCTGTACTTGGAGTACCTGGGTAAGCAGAAGCAAATGTAACACCAGACTCAAAAGCCCCACGTGCTACGGCTTCGTTACCTGTTAAAAACTTTTTCATTATCTCACTCTCCTTATTTTATTTATGTGCAGCTATAATACTTCCTAATGCTATAGAATTTAATTTAGCTTCATGACTATCAGCACGGGAAACCAATAATACGGGCGCCTTAGCTCCCATAATTATCCCTGCTGATTCAGCATTTGCCATATAGGCTAGCGATTTACCAATTCCATTACCAACTTCTATAGTTGGAACAAGGATAACATCTGCATCCCCTGCAACTTCGCTGTCAAATTTTTTAATCTTTGCAGCTTCCTTTGATACTGCTAAATCAAATGCAATTGGTCCTTCAACTATTACTCCTTCTCCAAACTCACCATCATTACCCATCTTTTTTAGCCTATCAGCTTCAATGGTAGCCTTCATTTTAAAGTTAACTTTTTCTTTTGCAGCAAGACAGGCAACTTTTACATTGCTAATTCCCATAGACTTAGCAACCTTAACTGAGTTTTTCAAAATCATAGCCTTTTCTTCTAAGGATGGTTCTATATTCATTCCCCCATCAGTTAAAAATAAAAGCTTATGATAGTTCGGTGTGTGATACAGCATTACATGGCTCAACAAGCTATCTGTTCTCAGTCCTATTTCTTTATCAAGAACAGCCTTTAACAATATAGAGGTATCAATTAATCCCTTCATAAGGAAGTCGGCTTTTCCATCACTTACTAATCCAACAGATATTCTTGCTGCTTCTGTTAGACTTGGACTTTCAACCAATTGAAACTTACTGACATCTAAACCATTTTCATCTGCAATTTCTTTAATTTTTGCTGCTTCACCTACTAAAATTGGTTCTACTATTCCCATCTCCGCTGCACCACACACAGCTATTAGAACATCTTCATCTTGAGCTGCTGCTACAGCTAGTTTCATCATAGTTTGTTTCTTTGCAACATTAATAAGCTCTTGAAAATTTTTTATCAATTTATCACATCCTATTTTCAGTTTTTGTATTAAATTGAAATATTTTGAACAACCCGAAATAATTTTTACAATCTATTAAATTTTTTTAATAATAAAAAGTAAAAATTTTTTCAAATTTTTTAGCAACACTTCTATAAATTATTGAATCTAATGTTATTTTACAATAATATTTATGTCCAAGCAACATATTTTATAATAAATTTGTACATCTTTGTAATATTTTTGATATAATACAGATGCGTATAATTCATCTTCCCTTCTACTATATGCTTGAAAAGAAATTTATATTATAGATTAAAAAGTCTCTCATTCATTTACTACATAAATTATTATTTTCAATCACACATCTATATAGAAAATTACAACTTGAATCTCATATTATCTCTAATTTCACATAAAAATAAAGGGCTTTATGCCCTTAAATTTCTATTGCGAACTCATCATTTTTATTTTTTTCATCCATGCATTTGTAATTTCATCATCTGGGTTAATCTCTAGGGATTTACTTACATATTTATTAGCTAATTCTATATTTCCATCTTCAATATATGCAATACCTAAGTTGCACAGAATTTCAGGATCTTCATTTTTTATATTCAATGCCCTTTTAAAATACTTAATTGCTTCCATAGTTCTCCCTAGGGAAATATTACATAACCCTATTTCATTAAGAATATCTGTTTGACTAGGTTTTATCCTATGGGCCTTTAGAAAATACTTTAAAGCTTCTTCAAAATCCATTATATATCTATAGGATAATCCAATAAAGAATTGTAAATTCCACCATTCTGGATACTTTTCTTCTAAGGGTAAAAGCTTCTCTAATCCTTCTTGAGGTCTTCCGCTTAGTACTAAATTATATCCTTCTTCATATTGAATTTTATAACTAATCTCTGATAGCTTATTTAATATTTCCATTTCCTTATTTTCATCTACCCCTAATTCAAGGCATTTATCCCAAGTCACTTCCGCTTTCTTATAAAACTTTCTATTTGCATAGTGAAAACCTAAATGATAATACGATAAGGGAAAGTCAGGATGTATTTCAACTAGATTCTCAAAAACTTCCACAGCTTCATCTTCAAAATCCTTCACAGATTTCCCTGACCATTCCTTTGCCAATTCTTCTGAACATCTAGCATAATTATATAGGGAATCTAGGTCATTTCTTTTAATATAACAGCAAGCTTTAAAACATATCAATGCTTCAACCTTATGCCCCGTTTCCGTTAACTTAATTGCCTGTTCCAGTACAAATTTAAATATATCCTTATCAAAGGTTGTCAAAAACTTTTTATATGTTTCATTGTATTTAAACTCACTATCTATTCCGATTATATATACCATACCCTGTATGATTTTCAATATAGAAATTTCATTATCTTGTTCCTCCTCCTTTACCCTACTAACAACTTCTTTAAGAGGTATTGGTAATGGAACTGTGGAATCTAAAATAGAATCTTTGACCTGTAAACTTTTGTCATCTTTAAGATGAATGAATACAATATCGTCCACTCTTTCCTTTAAATATTTTTCTATACGTGAAAACATGCTTTTCCTCCTCTATATACCCTTATAATGGATAGAACAAAACCTATTATCTAAAGTAGATTTTATATAGGTTTTGAAACCAGGATTTTAAAATATAAGATTAAAGTCATTCCCATTAGGTCAATTTATTATAATAACAATTGCTCTTACATATATTTGACCTAAAAGAATGACTCAAATTTTTAAGCTTGGCTTCAATATTGAGTATTAAAGCTTATTCTATAAAGAAAAATCATAGTATCTTATGAAAAATTA
This sequence comes from Clostridia bacterium, assembly GCA_022361035.1. GTDB lineage: Bacteria > Bacillota > Clostridia > Peptostreptococcales > Caminicellaceae > JAKSBP01. The sequence continues at coordinate 8,307 of JAKSBP010000288.1, read as the reverse complement.
AATCATCAATATATTTCCCCGTTTCTTCATCAAAATGATTCATGTAAATATTTCCTGCAAAGGTAAATCCGCAGGATAGAACCATATTAATTGCTGTCTTGTTATTGCTATATATATATGCCCTAATAATTTTTATACCTTTATCCTTTAAAATATTTAAGGCAAACTCAGTAAGTTCTTTAGCTATACTATTTCCTCTGAAATTAAAATCAACAGCTACGGTTAGATTACAGGTATGGCTTTGATTGCCCTTACCTCTTTTAGCCCTTAGTACAGCAGAGATAACATCGCCGTCAGCAGCTACATATACAAAGGTATTAGGATTTTTAATCCAGTTCCTTATTTCTTCCATAGAAGCTATTTCTACAAAGGAAACTTTGGCTCTCTCCTCACTTAGATTTGAAAACATAGATATTACCTTCGGTATATCCTTCTCCTTAAGCTCTCTTAGTTGAATACCCATGTTATACCTCCTAAAAAACTTTTAATTGTTTGTATACGTCCAAAATTTTTATTTATACATATTTCTCATAAACATTCTTTTTCTTCTAGTTGAAGTACTTAAAATATTAAATAATTCCCCCCTATAAATCATTGCATAGGATAGAATTAATTGATAAATTACTGAGTAAACTACTAGGTTGAGTATAGAAGTCACAAAGACATTTGTATTAAAAGTAATTAAAAATAGTAGTTTACTTACAGCAACATGTACTAAGTATGCTACAACTAATATTAATCCGTTTGGAATAAACCATTCAATCCAATTTTCCTTTATAAAATTAAAGGAGTAGCTTATTGTCTCAAATCTTTCATAGTACTTCTGATAGATAGTCTCTGGTAGAGAATTTAGTAGGATAAATGCCACTATTTGAATTATGGTCCATAGCGATATTCCACCAAAATTTATATAAAATAAAGACCTTAAAAAAAGACTTGCTCCATACCTCACGAACCAAAAAACTATTATTACTCCATATACCTTCCAAAGATAGACTTTAAATCCACTTTTAAAATCTTCAAAGTTAAAACTTCCGTAGTTAATAATTTTCTCTATAAGATATAGATAGTTTGAAATAACAGCACTCTGAAATAATGCCATTATAATACCAGCCAGTATCCATGCATTAGCTGCCACACTCCACATGATAACAGATAGAATGGAATAGGCAAATCCAACTAAAAATATCTTCCAATTCTTAACAGCTAATTTGAAACTTTTAAAAATAATATCCTTGTTCGTTTGAATTATATCTTCAATAATGTTCAAGTATATTCTCCTCTCCTTTGTTTCTTGAAGAAATTACATAGTACTTTTTTTAATTTGTAAAACAATCTATAACTTTTATTATATGAGCAAATTGCATAATTACCATTTTAAAAAACTTATCACTACATATTAGTATTTAAATAACAAGAGCTATGCCACCCAAATATGCTCTATATCTAAATGTTTAAATTAAGGATGCTATTCCCATATGTAATTGTGCCAAGCCTAAATTATGAAATTTCCTCATATAACTATATCATATAATAAAATATAATTTCTTCTTTGTCCAAATTATCAAAGTTGTTTAAATGTAAACTTTACAATAGCTTGCTCTTTCAAAATCTTTATTTTCTACTTCATAATTGAAAAGAATAACTATTTGTTGATTTAAAGGACTGCCAGTATAATCACTTAATAAACTTAATATATCATATCTAAAGGTTTCAAAGTGAACTTTTTTAATAATTTTTTTTGCAGCCATTCCCTTAAACTTTGGTATATACTTTTCGATGTTGTCTTCATCTTGTAAAAATTTATGACATCTATTTTTAAAATCCTGTGAATTCACAGTGTCTAGAACTTCGGGGACATTGCCCCTAGTATTTCTTAAATAATCAAACCTCAATATTTCCTTGAAAATATTTTCATTATTAAATTTATTATATCTATAAAATTTAAGTAAAATCCCATATAATTGATTTCTCTTGTGGGATACATGATGGTATCCTTCCCTCTCCCAGAATATCGATAGAGCTTCAAAGAAATCTGAAGGATTTTTATAATGCCTTTCTATAATGAAGTCTAAGCTGAAGTCAAAGCTATGGGAATTATAATATTGCTCTACCATTTCTTCAATAAGTTTAAGCCTTAATATTTCTCTATAGGTGATATAAGAATTACCCATTACTTCATACGGAGATATGTCCTTATAAATATACCCATATTTATGTTGATTGATCCTTATTCCCGAGCCCTTTAGCAGCTTTAAAAAACCTAATTGTATTTTGTTAGCCTTTAAATTATAAACATCATCAAAGGATTTAAGAAAGGTTTTATAGCTCTCATAGGGCAAGCCTGCTATTAAATCTAAATGAAGATGAATATTATTATAGGAAGCTAATTTTTTTATAACGTATTCAATTTTCCCAAAATCAATATTTCTCTGTATTTCTTTTAAAGTTGTTATGGAGGTACTTTGTACACCAACTTCAAATTGAAATAGCCCTTTTCTAACATTTTTTAAATAGTCTAATATTTCTTCGTCGAGAAGAACTGCATTTATTTCAAAATGAAAGTTTATTCTTCCATTGTCAATGCTTTGAATATACTTCATTATACTCAGACAATGATTTTTATCTGCGTTAAAGGTTCTATCAACAAATTTCACTTGTTTTACATCCGCACAAACAAACTTTTTTAAATCCCTTTTTATTCTATTCAAACTAAAATATCTAACACCTTTAAGGGTCGATGATAGGCAATATTGACAGTTTAAGGGACAGCCCCTAGAGCTTTCATAATAAATGATTCTATTTTCAAGCTCCTTCAGATTCCCATAGGGAAATGGTATAATATCTAAATCTTGAATCAAAGGCCTTGTTTTATTGATAAATATACGGTCCCTGTCCCTAAAGGCTAACCCTTCCACTTCATTTAAATTACCGGTTTTATCGATTATTATATTAAATAATTCTCCTAGGGTTATTTCTCCTTCTCCAAAAACTATATAATCAATGTAAACATGTTCTTCCAATAACTCACTGGGATTATAGCTTACCTCTGGGCCACCTAACAGAATTTTAGTCTTTTTAGTTACCTTCTTCAGGTTTTTGGCTATTTCAAGGGTCTCAGTAATATTCCATATATAGGTGGAAAAACATACTAAGTCATAATTCTTCACATATATATCCCCAAGAATATAATCTAAATCATTGTTAACAGTGTACTCCTCTATATCTATATTGGGAAACCTCTTTTCATTAAAACTCTTTAAATATCTTAGAGATAAAGATGAATGTATAAATTTAGAGTTTAGTGTTGTTAAAAGTATTTTCATTTGTTTGCTTCCTGTTCCTTTCTATAGCATGTACTTGTTAAGAAAATATTTGAAAATCATTAATAATTATAACATAAGAGCTCAAAATATATACTATAGATAAAGAATATTTAAGGTCTAAAATAAATTTTTCTAAAAATAATCAAGACTTTTCACTTTTTGTAATCTAAAATATGTAGAAATCTAAGCTCTGTGAAAAAATATTTTGCCAACCTATAATCTAATCTATCTATTGTATGGGTTGCAATGAAAATATTATATATGGTTTTAGGCCGCTTAATATCTACTACAACTAAAGAATGGGCAAAATCTGCCATAGAGTCAAATTTAAGCTGAACTAAATCTCCTACCTTTATATCTTTTATATCCACTTCAACTGCCTTTGGCCCAGTTCCCTTATTTTTTGCAAGAAATTTATGGAGAAATTTTACACCAGTCCAAGCTGGGGCCCTATTATTTATGTTTTCATAATACCATCCATATTTATCATAGTTCATAGGACATCCTCCAGCATGTAAAACTTGAGAACAAAAATTAGTGCAGTCTCCCCCCATCTCGTCAAAATTTGTATATTTAGGATTTCTTTTCAAAGCCCATTTCCTTGCATAGTTTACTGCGTTTAGTCTATCATAACTATAAAGCATACTTAATCTCCTTTCCCATTTTGTTAAGTTATATGTGTCTGGCTCTGAAAAAATTAATAATTTCGTATGTTGAATGGAAATAATTATGTTATCATATTATTAAATAGATTTTTTTCCATGGGAGGAATGTATATGCCAGTAATGTCTTCTCGTCTAATTAAACATCAAATATGCATAGAAGAACTACGGCAGCTAGGTGCAAATGTGGTTTCAATTCAAGGTGTAATGTTTTACGTGAAATTTAAAATAAATGATACAAAAGTATCCTATATGTATCATATAAAAACTGATAATACATATTACCTCGAAAGAATAAAACCCTATTTTATGGCCATAGGCGATTATAAATCTGAGGAAGACGTCATTGACATTATTAAAATTGATTTAGAACAATTTAAGAATGCAATGAATAGTAAGAACTTTAATGAATTCATTGCTGTTGACAAGAGTATATCAAAGCTTGTTAGATACTTCGAAGATCTTTATTTGTATTACAATGTTTCCAAGGATGATTTAGGCATTATTAAGGATGAGGTCAATGTTCTATTAGATAAGATATTAGAAATTAAATCTAGAAGCAAGAGGGTTTATCATAAGAAGGAACCAGAAAGTTTTAAGTAGTATAAAGCCACCTTCTAAGCCTTTGGGTTTAAAGTTTCCCTGAAATTTTATTAAGCCTTTTAAAATCAAAATATATTAACAAAATTGCAGGCTGTGAAAAAAGCTTAAGTAATACTGAAATTGGGCTTTTCTCATCAGCCTGAATTTGTAGTTTTAAAATTACTGATTTAGTTTATAGAAGCTTAAGGTAAAAGAATGACTCAAAACCCTTTAACCTTCAATTACAAAGGTTATCTACAAATTTTGTCTATCTACATTCTTTCTGGAGCCGCCACACCTATAAGCTTGAGTCCATTCTTAATAGTTTGTTTAACGGTATGAACTAATGCCAGTCTCGCCCTTTGAAGCTCCACATCATCAACTAAAATAGGATGGTCATGATAAAATTTATTAAAGGCCTGTGCCAAGTCAATTACATATCTTGTCACTACTGATGGTTCATATTTTCTTGCTGAATCTATTACAACATCGGGGAATTTATTTAGAATTCTAATTAATTCCATAGCTTCTTTTTCGGATAACAGTTTAAAGTTTATATTATCTAAGTAATCTAATCCTGCCTTTCTAATAAGGCTTGAGGCTCTAGCATGGGTATATTGAACGTAGGGTCCTGATTCTCCATCGAAATTTAATGTTCTATCCCAAGAAAAAACGTAATCTTTAATCCTATTATTTGATAATTCTTGAAACACAATAGCTCCAATACCTACTTCCTTGGCAACCTTCTCTTTATCTTCTAAATTAGGATTCTTATTACTAATAATTTCTTTAGTCTTTTCCACTGCCTTCTTTAGAACGTCTTCTAAAAATACTACTCTACCTTTCCTAGTAGACATAGTACCTTCTTCCAAACTTATCATTCCAAATGGAATATGTATACAGTCCTTGCCCCACTCATATCCCATCAATTCAATAATCTTCATCCATTGTTTAAAATGGAGGTTTTGCTGGGAACCAACAACGTAGATATTTTTATAAAAATCATAATGATTTTTTCTATATATGGCTGCTGCAATATCCCTAGTAATATATAGGGTTGATCCATCTTTTTTAGTAATCAAAGCTGTAGGCATTCCATGGGGTTCTAGATCAACGATTTCTGCACCTTGAGATTTTACAAGTAATTCCTTTTCCCTCATTTCCTCTAAAACCCCTGGCATTTTATCAGAGTAGAAGCTTTCACCGGCATAGGAATCAAATTTAATCCCAAGCATATCATAAACTCTATTAAATTCCATTAAGCTTACATCCTTAATCCACTGCCAAAGCTCAGTAGCTTCTTTATCATTTTCTTCTAATTTTTTAAACCACTCCCTAGCTTCATCTTCAAGTTTAGGGTCTTTTTCCGCCTCTTCATGGAATTTGATATAAAGCTTTAATAATTCAGGAATAGGATTGGATTCAATAATGGATTTATCACCCCAAGCCTTAATTGCAACTATCTGCTTGCCAAATTGAGTACCATAGTCTCCAAGGTGATTTATTGCAACTGTATTATATCCTATAAATTTATATATATTATTTAAAGCACTCCCTATGGCAGTGGATCTAATATGTCCTATATGGAAAGGCTTTGCAATATTTGTTGATGAAAATTCAACAATCACAGTCTTTCCTCCACCAATCTCCGATGAGCCAAACATGTCTCCTTTTTTAATCACTTCTTCAATAACAGTCCTTGCAAAGATTTCCTTATTAATTATAAAATTTATATAGGCTCCAGCAATCGTAATCTTTTCAAACAACTCCTTCGCTCCTATGGAGTCTACAATATCCTTTGCAATCTGGTTAGGTGCCTTTCTAAACACCTTAGCAAGCTTAAAGCAAGGGAAGGCAAAATCTCCCATATCAGAATTTGGTGGAATCTCAATCATGCTGTAAATCTCTTCAATACCAAATTCCGATATTTGCATTTGTAAAATTTCGGCTATTTCCTTTTTAAAATCTATCATTTCTATACCTCCTCTTAATTCTCTAAAGATATTCATCTTGAAATACTAGCTGAATCCCTTTTTACAATTTGACCTAAAGCTAAAAATATTACATAATTTCTTAATGATACATAAAAACACGTTTTTAAAAAACAAACAAAAAAATACCCGTCCCCTAATAAACTTAAGAGACGAGTATAGTACCCGCGTTACCACTCTTTTTGGCACTTATTATGTACCCTCTTTATTTCCTTTTAATGGTGGAAAACCATTTAGCTTAGTATAGATGCCAGCTTCTAAAGTCAGACTATGATTATAATATATATAATTCCATTCTAAGTGTTCAGCTAAAGTCTCAAAGGTGCGTTTCAGCAAAAAATGTATACCGAGCTTCCACCATTCCCGATTCTCTATAAGTACATATCTAAGCCTACTCTCCTTATCAAAGACATTAAAATATTTGATTTGAAATATAATTTAACATATTATTGCAACTAAATCAAGTACTTTAACTTTTATTTCCTAAACTTATCTGTTAAAATTATTATATCTATTTTGAATGGAGGTATTCTAAAAAATTTATGACTAGAGATAAAAATTTCAAATTAACTTACGTTATTATAGGTATAAATGTTTCGATTTTCATACTACTGTTTTTCATAGATAAATCTTTAAGCTTCAGTCCAAAAACGCTATTACAATTTGGTGCTAAATACAATCCAATGATTGCTTCAGGTCAATATTATAGATTGATTACCTCAATGTTTTTACATTCAGACATTACTCATCTTCTTTTCAACATGTATGCACTAAATATACTAGGTCAAAATGTAGAGTTTGTATATGGAAAGCTTAAATTTATTATTATCTATTTAATAGCTGGCATTTTCGGCAGCCTAGGAAGCTTTATTTTAAGTCAATCGATTGCCGTAGGTGCTTCAGGAGCAATTTTTGGCTTATTAGGTGCCTACCTTTATCTTTATATAAGTAGACCAAAGGCATTTAGTGCTAAATATATTAAAAGTCTTCTAACAATTATAGGAATAAACCTATTATTAGGAATAATTATTCCTAATATCGATAATTGGGCCCATATTTGGGGACTCATCGGAGGCTTTATAATCAGTTGGGCAATTGGGATAAAAGGTGAAAAAACATTTACTATCAGTAAGATATTTGCTCAAATATTAACCATCGTATTGATTTGTGCCTCACTATTTACTGGTATCAAAATTAATCAAAACAGCTGGGAATATAACGTCTATAAAGGCGAGAGCTATTTAAGTCAAAATAAAATAACCGAAGCAGAGCTTCAATTTATCGATGGTCTTTCTAAAAACGACAATATTGAAATTTTTCACTATTATTTAGGCTATATCAACTTAGAGAAAGGTGATACTGAAAAGGCTAAATATCATTTTCAGAAATTAGTCGAATTGAACCCTAGGTTTACAAAAGAAAAGGAAATATTGGACACAATAGGTTAAAAACCTTTTTGTTTACCGTAGCTCCCAGGATTTAAGCTCCTTTATTTGATTGTTATAAGCACTTACAATTATCATTTTTAAAGTAGCTGAAAGTAAATTAAAGCAGCCAAAGGCTGCTTCAGATTGTTAACAAAGTTAACAAGATGATAGGCTTTAACAAACTTTCAAGTTCAAGGCACGCTGAAATCGAGGAGCGGAGCTTATAATAAAAAGGGAGTCTATTTGCCTTTAGCAAATACCATAAAATTTCCCACGAACTTATCAGTTCGTTCTAAAATTTTATTGACTAAGTGAGCAC
>JAKSBP010000045.1 GCA_022361035.1 Clostridia bacterium | reverse complement strand
GGACCACCTCAATCCACAATGCAAAAATGCAAAATATATATTACATTTTAAATGTAATATATATTTTGCATTTTGTCAAGTGATGACTTTTGTAAAGAAGTAAGTTATATTTAAAGAAGGGTATTATAAGATACTGATTGAAATAATATAAAAGTATAAAACAGGTAAACAGGGTGTAAATAAAATCATCCCCTAGATACATTGGGGTTAGGGAATTGATAATACTACGGAGGAAATTCAGTATGGAATATATTATCTAAAAACTATATTGTGAAAGTATATGGAGATAAAAAACGTTGGAAGAGGGAATTGATAGCATTAAAGTATTTTAATATAATTTAGAGATTTGGAAGGACTTTTTACCCAGTGATAATAATATATCAACACCTTTGAATTCTATGAAATCTGAAAACCGTAAGAAAGCTAAAAAGGTAATATCTCAGAACTATATTGAGAATGAAATGTTCAAAAAGGCTTATAATTATATGTTTGAATTAGAAAGCGAGGGGAAATAATGGTTAATCTACTTATTGGATTGTTTGTTTTTATTGTGACAATAGTAGTAATTACTAAATTTCAAGTTTCTTTATCATTAAGAAAAAATAAATGGTACGGTCTTTTAATTCCAATTTTATGTTTTGTGTTCGGAATACTTACAGGTCCAGCACAATTAATGTCTGGAACTTCTATAGCTCAAGCATTGATAGTAACTATAATTTCTTTAATACCCTTTTTCTTTAATCTAATAATTTATTTTATCTGTAGAAGTAGGTTGAAAGAAAAACAAAACATAAATAGTTGTTAATATAGATAAGATGAGAATAAAGTAAGAAAAAGTGAAAATAAAAATAGAATCAAAGGAAACAATAAAGAATGTATATTGCCATATAGAAGAATATTATAATAAAGAAAGTAAACTATATTCAAATAAAGAAGGAATCTCGTTATTGAAGGTGGGTTTGGATTAATTATGATTTTAATTATTTGTTTGTTAGTAATAATAGTTCTCTATCTAATTGGCTTTTATGATTATAAGAAATTTATAGAGTCACGTGAGATAGTTAGCAATAGGTTTGAAGTAGTAGAAACTAAATATGGTAAGATAAAATATCTAGATATAGGGCCTAAAGAAGGAGATGTAATTCTATTTTCTGGTGGTGGTGGCACTGGAATTGACCTTGTATATGCCTTTGATTGGTTGACAAAAAAAGGGTACAGATTAATTTCAGTTAATCGACCAGGTTATTATGGTCTTAATGTAGATGTAGTAGATACTTTAGAAGGCCATGCAGATATCTATCATGATGTTATAGAAAGCCTTGGAATAAAAGAAGTGAATATTTTTGGATTATCTATGGGTGCTTTATCAGCTTTATACTATGCTGCAAAATATTCAACAAAATCCCTAGTACTTTGGTGTCCTATTACTGGCCAGTATCAAGTGAATCAGCAGTCTGTAAACTCACCGATAGGGAAACTAGTCATGTCCAAAAGGAGTAAAAACATTATCTCATGGATGTTGTCGAGGTTTGCAAGATTGTTTCCAGAGGTCACTATAAGGTCTTTCTTAAGGGCAGAGGCAAACTTAGACAAGAATAAGATTAATGCAATTGCAAGAGATGTAATGGATAGTTCAGATGGACGAAAGAGTTTTAACCAATTTATCGATTCTATGGCTCCAATGAGTGCACTATATGAAGGTATGATGGATGAAGTTGAAAAGTCAAAAAAACCATCTACAATAAATTGGGACAATATAACTACTCCAACTTTTGCCGTGTGTTCTACTGCTGATAAGGATGTATCCAAAGATCATTTTGAGAGAATAGAGAATAAATTAGAGAATGCAATAGTTAAATACGTAGAAGCAGGGGGACATTTTGTATGGTGGGGAAATGAAGGAGAGGAAGTTATACAAAATACAATTACTTTTTTTGATAGATATAATCGATAAATTGAAATACCGTTTTAGGTTGTTATCGTTAATGGCGATATAAGACACTATGCCTATTAGCTAGTGGACAAGTCTCTGATCCCTTGCATGTGGGTGAACTGCATAGATTGAATATTTACTTGTTGATTTACATAAAAAGTAAGAAAATATTATTTTAAAGTATAAAACCGTTACAATCTAGACTTTATTAGATTGTAACGGTTTTTAAATATAATCCATATATCATATTCTTTACGCTAAAAAAGATTAATATTTGACTAGATTTCATTAAGAGAGATTATTTATTCTTAGTTAGGGTAACTTAATAGCAAGAATCTTTTTTATGGATAAACAAATTTAAAAAATTAATAAATTTAAAAGAAAAAAGTGTAGAAGAACCTACTGCTTTCTTTCAAATTTATCTTAAGTTTTAGTGTTATTTATCTCTATAGATGTGTGAATATTATAAGGCTCTTTAAATATATTCAAACTTGCGACACTATTATTTGTGAAAAAGAAAAGTTGTGAAATAGGATGATAAAGAAAGGAAAAGAGAAGTAATGACAGATAGAAAAGAAAGAATAGAGATAGGATGGAATTTTAACAATAGTTATGCTCAGTTGCCTAAATCATTTTTTTCTAGCCTTAACCCAACTCCTGTAGGCTCTCCCAAGTTGGTTGCTCTTAATCGCCCCTTGGCAGCGTCCCTGGGATTAAAGCTAGAGGCCCTAGAAAGAGATGATGGTGTAGATGTATTTGCTGGCAACCAGATTCCTGAAGGAGCTTTACCCCTTGCTCAGGCCTATGCAGGACACCAATTTTCACATTTCACAATGTTGGGAGACGGTCGGGCTTTGCTGCTTGGGGAGCATATCACTCCGAAAGGTCACAGGGTCGATATTCAGCTTAAGGGTTCAGGGAAAACACCATACTCACGAGGAGGTGATGGTCGAGCATCCCTTGGACCCATGCTGCGTGAATACATCATTAGCGAAGCAATGCATGGGCTGGGTATTCCTACTACTCGAAGCTTAGCAGTTGTGACAACGGGAGAGTTTATAATCCGGGAAACCGAGGAAACTGGTGCAATTCTTACCCGCGTTGCTGACAGTCATATACGTGTAGGTACTTTTCAATACGTTTCAAATTGGGGCACTGTTGAAGAACTAAAGACCTTGGCTGATTATACTTTAAAAAGACATTTTCCTAACTGCGGTTATGATGAAAATAAGTATCTTTCTTTACTAAAGGAGGTAGTTAAAGGACAGGCAGCTCTAATTGCTAAGTGGCAGCTAGTTGGCTTTGTTCATGGTGTGATGAATACAGATAACATGACCATTAGTGGAGAAACTATTGATTATGGTCCTTGTGCCTTCATGGATACCTATGACCCGACAACGGTATTTAGTTCTATTGACCTTCATGGACGCTATGCCTATGGCAATCAACCTAAGATTGCAGCGTGGAATCTAGCGAGATTTGCTGAAAGCCTATTGTCGCTGTTCCATGACAATCAGGAAGAGGCTGTTAAATTGGCACAGGATGAGATTTCATATTTTGCTGAGTTGTATAAACATAATTGGTTTGCGGGAATGAGATTAAAATTAGGAATGTTCAATGAAGAACCACAAGACAAATTACTTTTTGAAGGACTACTTAATATGATGCAAAAACATAGTGCTGACTATACCAACACCTTCCGGGCATTAACCCTTGGAAAGTGTGAGGGCATGGCACTGTTTGACACAACAGAGTTTGCTCATTGGTATGAGCAATGGCAGGGAAGATTGGGCAGGCAGAAGGAATCAAGTGAATCTTCACAACGGTTGATGCGTGATAACAATCCAGCGTTGATTCCTCGAAATCACAGGGTAGAAGAATCATTAGAAGCTGCGGTTAAGCGAGGAGACTATAGTGTGATGGAGAAGTTAATTAGTGTACTTTTGTGCCCATACGCATACACACCAGAACAATCAGAGTATTCTATGCTGCCTCCGCCATCTTCTAAACCCTATCGAACCTTTTGCGGGACTTAGTATAGAATTTTATAGAAAATTTTTAAACACAAAATGCCGATGGGACAAGGTTGTTGACAATACAGGAACAGCAGTACAGACAGTCGTTCATTCGGACGGGTTTCCAAGAAGCATATCAGAGGAAAAGTTGTAGGAGTGGTTAAATGTAAATTGAAGATAATGTAAACAACAACTCTCTGTGACCAAAGGAAAATAAAAACTCCTTTCTGGGAATGATTAGCAAGTAAAACCAGAAAGGAGCTTTTTTAAATCTATATTATATGCCCTTAATCTCTATAACCATTAAGCTAACATCATCGTCCTGGGGTATTATACCCTTTTCTAAATGGTCAGATAAAGTATGAAAATAACTAATAATATTTCCCCAATTAAAGTTTTCGATATGACATTGTTGCTTTAGCTCGGATATATATTCTTCTAGACCATCAGTAAATAGGAAAAGTCTATCATTATTTGAAATTTGAATTTGCTTTTCTTGATAATATGAGTTTTCTAAAACTCCCAAGGGAAATCCTGTTAAATCTAGTCTGTGAATTTGGTTATTTTCCTTAAATATGAAGGGATATGGATGTCCTGCTGAAGAATAGGTTAGTAGCTTTTTATTAAAGTCTAATATTATATAAAATCCAGTGATATAAAGTTGCATTTCTTTATCTCTATTAAAAAAGCTAATACATTCAGAATTTAACCTATGAAGTAAGTTTTTAGGACTGTTATACTCTTTGTAGACCCTTTTAAACAAATCCTTTAAATACACCATTACGAGAGCAGATGCCACACCGTGACCACTGACATCAGCTATAAATATTCCTACTTGCCCTTCATCTATCTGAGCTACATCATAAAGGTCTCCGCCTACCTTTACAGCAGGGTGGGATTTTCCGTATATATCCATTTGTTTATGATTTGATACAATATTTGAGAGTATTGCTAATTGGACTCTCCTAGCCATATTTAAATCTCTTTTAATATAATCATTTTTGGTTTTAAGATCATTATTAAGCTTCTCTTTAATTGCATTTAACCGCTCCAGTTTTTGCTTACGCTTTTCTAGCTCTCTATGAAGATTGATCATTTCATTATTTATCTCAATAATATTTTGCTGAAGCTTTATATAATCTTGATTTTTATTACTTATCATGTAGATTTTATAATCTTTGTACATGTATCCAGATATTTGTACGTTGGTTATATAATTATTCACCTTAATGTTTATTTCCCATTTATTACTTACCTCGCTGTTTAATGATTTAATGAATCTTTCATATTTTTCTAAACTATGTTTTTCAATTAAATTTATGAAATTTTCATTTTTGTTAACATTGTTTAGCTTTAAGGCTTTTTTTGTACTATCATTAAAATAAATTATTTCACCCTTACTATTTAATACAATAATTCCATCATCAATCTTTAATAGTATTTGCTTAAAAATCTCCGTATCAAAAAATGATTTATTCATTATTCACTAAGTCCTTCTTGTTTTCTTCTAAAAATTTTAAGGTGTTATCTAATATATCTCCATAAAAATCGGCTTTTACATACTCAATTAAACTATTGTCAATACTATAAGCTCTACCACCTACTATAACTTTTATATCTTCATTTGCTTTCTGTATTTTTTCAACTAATTCTTTAGTATATTTTATATTAAATGACATAGTGCAGGATATTCCAATGAAATCGGGCTTTTCTGAAGAAATTGTTTTGAGTATTGTAAAAACAGGGGTATTAGCTCCAAGATAAATAACATCATAACCCTCTAGCTCTAGTAAATCTGCTGTCATCCTGGCACCCAATTCGTGAAGTTCACTTCCAGCACAAGTTATTATAATCTTTGCTTTATAATGCTCAATTGAAAAATTAAAATGATTACTATATAAATATGACATCATTCTTTGCGTTATGGCTGTAGCTAGGTGTTCTTGGGCAACGGTGAATTTATTAGCTTCCCAAAGTTCTCCTACCTTAGTCATTGCAGGATAAAATACCTCTAAATATATATCCTTTATACCTATACCTTCTTTAACTGCTTTTTTGATAGTATTAAAGCACTCTTTTTTATTACCCTGCTTTATGTGAAAAAAGTAATCGTCAAATACTGGATTAATACTCATCACCTCTCAAATTAATTTATACCTTATATTATACATTAAAAATCGTTAATTATTTAAACTCTCTTATTTTTTTCAACTTTTTTTGAAGTCAAATAGCAAAGAAGAGGTAGGTGTTAACAGCCTCAAGGCTAAGAAAAGAAAAAATTTATTAATTGATAACCTATAGTCCATTCCTTCCAAACAATGTTAAACATTTGCTTCAAATATATATCCTATTCCTCTTACAGATTTAATATATAGAGGATTACCTCTGTCCTGTTCAATTTTATCCCGGAGTCTCTTTACATAGGTAGTCACGGTGTTGTCATCGTACAATTCACTTTCCCAAACATTATTTAATATCTGTTTTCTAGTCAATACTGTATTGGAATTATCAATAAAAAAAAGAAGCAAATTGAATTCCTTAGTAGAAAGACTTATTTCCTTATCATCCTTCATAACCCTGTGGGCGGCTCTATGGACTTTGATATTACCGAATTTGATGAAATTTTTATGTTTAACTGGATCACCATAGCTGCTGTATCTTCTAATATGGGCTTTAACCCTTGCAACAAGCTCAATAGGGTCAAAGGGCTTTGTAATATAATCATCGGCTCCTAAGCCTAAACCTAAAACCTTATCGTATTGGCTTGCATTTGAACTAAGAAATATTATGGGAATATTAGACCTTTCCCTTATTTTTTTACACACTTCCATTCCATCTATATCATCCATATTAATATCTAAAATAATTAACTTAAGGGTAGAATCTAATTTTTTAATAGCCTCATTACCGCTATAGGCTGGAATTACTTCAATCTGATTAGCCTTCATGAATTCAGTAATCATATGAACAATTTTTTTTTCATCATCAACTACCATGATTCTATCCATGTGAAATACTCCTTTTAATATAAATATAGGTCCTCTAATCTTTAAAGATATAGTAGCATATAGAAAGAGTAAAATCTATAGTAGCTACATGGAAAAATGACAGTTTAATGACAGAATGATATAAAAACAATGAATATTAAGAAAATTCATGATATTTTCCCTATAATTAAGATAAGGTCATTAAACAAGGAGGAGATTTCATGGGTCAAGCTACACAAGCAAAAAACAGCAATAATAACCTTATTAAATTTATTTTATTTAGCTTAGTAGGTATATTTATGTTTTTTATACCTATAACTATAGGGGGTAAATCTACAATACCTATTGACCATGTCGTTACTGGTATTAGAAATAGTCTACCAAGCTTAGCACCTATTTATGCCCTTATTGTTATAACAATAGGAGGGTTATATCCATTTGCAAATAAAACCTGGAAGAAGGATAGAGTAACAGCAGTTTTTTCTTTTTTAAAACTCCTAGGAATTATAGTTGCTTTTATGGCCTACTTCAAATTTGGGCCCCAGTGGTTATTTGAAAAGGATATGGTACCATTTCTATTTGATAAGCTGGTTATTCCAGTGGGACTTATAGTTCCAATAGGCTCAATATTCCTTGCATTTTTAGTAGGATATGGACTATTGGAGTTTATAGGAGTTTTGATGCAGCCCATCATGAGGCCCATATGGAAAACACCTGGAAGGTCAGCTATAGATGCAGTAGCATCCTTTGTTGGAAGCTACTCTATAGGGCTTTTGATTACTAATAGGGTTTTTAAAGAAGGAAAGTATACAATTAAAGAAGCTTGTATAATAGCAACGGGCTTTTCCACCGTTTCTGCTACCTTTATGATTATCGTGGCTAAAACCCTAGGTTTAATGGAAATATGGAATATCTTCTTTTGGACCACACTAGTAATTACATTTATTGTTACAGCTATAACCGTTAGAATTAAGCCCCTCAGTAGTAAAGAGGATAAATACCTGTCAGGAGAAGGAGAGCCGGAGCCACAACTGAAGGGCAATATATTAAAGAGTGCAATTGACGAAGGACTTAAGGCCGCAGCCATATCACCATCCATTGGAAAAAATATTATTGATAACCTAAAGGATGGATTTGTAATGGCTATGGGTATACTGCCCTCAATACTCTCAGTAGGCTTATTAGGTTTAATACTTGCTAAATATACCCCCATATTTGATATTATCGGCTATATATTTTATCCCTTTACCCTGATACTCAGAATTCCTGAGCCGATGCTGGCAGCTAAGGCCATGGCTGTTGAAATAGCTGAGATGTTCCTACCTGCATTATTAGTAGCCGATGCTCCACTAATTACTAAATTTGTTATAGGCGTAATTTCAATATCTTCTATTTTGTTTTTTTCTGCATCAATACCATGTATATTATCTACAGAGATTCCTATAAGTATTACAGAGATAATAATTATTTGGATAGAAAGAACTATAATTACGTTGCTCTTAGTTACACCTATAGCCTTGATACTATTTTAGATGGAAAATTGACGAATGCCTTAGAAGCAAAAGAAGACAGCAGGCTTTTGAATCTTATAGGAATTAGTATGATAATAATGGATTGTTTATCTATAAAATGGAGATAAAATATATTTGTGATAAAATAAAAGTGTCTATACTTAAAACTATATAGACACTCTTTTAGTTTTTGTAAAATGCCTTTAGGCGGTCTGGAAAAAGAGGGGCATAGAAGCTTAAAACAAAACCTAGAATCTATATATTAGACTTATAAAGCATCTTTATTATCTCTGTGCGAAGGAGGTATAGTATGAGCTTAAAAAAAAGAATAACCTTAACTATATGTTCAATAATCGTACTACTTATGATACTTCTTAGTAGTATTATATATACTAAGTCTGCCACTATATTAAATAAGGAGGCAGAAAAGTATATGTTATCTCAGCTTGACAGGGCTAGGGAGAATATTGATTTATTAATTGAAATAAATAGGCTTGAAACTGAGGCTCTTGCTTTAAATGAGAGGTCAATCAATTTTATTGAAAATCAGACCGATGTTGAAATAATGAATAACTTTCTAGTAAATGAGATGGATAAAAAAAATAGAAATAATAACTATTACAAAGACTTTTTTATTTTGAATAAGGATGGAATTATTATAGCAAGCTGCATGCCTGAGGCAATGAATATTGACCTATCTACAAGGGAGTACTTTATAGAAAGCAAAAAGACAAAGAATACAGTTACCAGTGATATTTTAGTGGCAAGATCAGATATGTCTTTAATAGTAATAACAGTGAGTCCGATTGTAGATTTAAGGGGTAAGGTTTTGGGACATGCTGGAATAGCCATGAAGGCAGAGTATTTTTCCAATATAGTTAATCAGCTTGAACTAGGTAAAAAAGGATATTACTCGATAATCGACTCAAACAATCGAATTTTAGCCCATCAGGATAAAAGCCTCATAGGAAGAGCATCTACCTTTAAGTTAACTAAGGAGATTTTAAAAAAAGCAAAGAAAGAGCATCCTTCTATGGTAGAAAAAGGAATATATGAAAATGGGGGAATAAAGCAGCTTCAGATTTATAAACTTATGGAGAGTAAGAACTGGGTATTAATAGCTGTTCTTCCCGAGGAAGAAGTATATGAGAGATCAATTAAATTGTTATTTTACGTTTTACTCATAGGGACATTTGGAATTATATTGGCGATTTTGATAGGGATATATGTATCTAAAAAAATCTCACAGCCTATAGTTGCCATTATAGAATATATAGATAAGGCAGTGATAGGCAATTCAATCATAGAAAAGTCAATATCCGATTCGATTAAGGTTTTTACTGGAGGTAAGGATTATACTATATCAGAAGAAATTGAAACTCCTACTAAGGATGAAATAGGGAATCTTAGAAAGGCTTTAAAAAAATTAAAGGATTATTTTGTGTGGATGACCAATAGATTTGAATATGAAAGTGATAAACTTATAAAGCGTTCTAAAGCCTTAACTAGTACAATGGAGGATAGCTCACTTAGGATGGCTAAATTTATATCTACTCTATCCCATGATTTGAAAACCTCTATTACTCTTATAAAGGGTTATGCTAAGGGATTAAAATCAGGGATTATAGAAGATGAAGAGATAAAAGAAGAATTTCTAGAGGGTATTTTTAGTAGTGCAGTTGATATAGAGAAGATAACCTGCGATATTTTAGATAATGTCTATGAAGCTAAATGCTGTCCTAGATTGCATATTGAGAGGATAGATGCAAATGAATTTATATCTGTCCTCTATGAAAGTACGAAGCAATATATAATAAGTTCAAATAGGGTATTTGAAGGGAGCTATGAAAGTAAAGGCGGTTATATAAATATAGATACAACAAAGATAAAAAGGGCGTGGAACAATCTAATAAATAATGCAATTAAGTACTCCGATGAAGGAAGCAGGATAGAGGTCTATATTAGGGAGAAGAATAAAAAAATAGAGTTTAAAGTTATCGATGAAGGAAGGGGAATTGATGAGGCTGAAATAGATAAAATTTTTGACATGTTTTATAGGGGGAAGGATAGTAAGAAAAGAGGATATGGACTTGGATTATTTATAGCAAAATCTATAATAGATGCCCATGGTTCAAATTTATATGTTTCATCTGAAGAGGGAAAAGGGACAGTATTTTGGTTCTATCTTAATCAATTCCACTAGATAGGAAGTTTAGATTTTAATTTATTACTAAATCAATGTGTACCTGATAAATATATTCCTTCCAACCACTGTCTGATAGGCAGTGGTTATTTTTTGTATTTAAATGCTTCAGGTTTATTATTTTAATATAAAGTATGACAATAGAAAGGCTTTTTTTGGAAAATATATTTAATGTTAAGATTAAAATTATGACAAAAAACATTGTGCCTAATGTCAACTAGCATCATGTCGTATTTCGTTTCTAGCTATTTTCAACAGTTTGATAAGTTTATGACCTTCTATAATTATGTTTCTATATTAAAATTCATATTTTATGTTCTATATTTTGTCGAACGATTTATTAATATTCTGTTAATTTTAATTTTTATTACAAATTTTTACAAATTTTTTAAAATTTTCATGTTAGAATATTCTCAACAATAAAGTTAGCGATAAATAAAAAACTAAGGAGGAAGTTTTATGAAAAAGAAAATTTTATCTTTGCTTTTGGTTGTTAGTTTGATGTTTGTTTTCACTACTAGCGTTTTCGCTTCAACTGGTGTTTCAATCGCTAATACTGGGGATACCGCTTATCTAAATATCTATCCAGGTAAATCCCAGACTATTAATGTTTGTAGCAGAAACATGGGTTGTAAAGACGATACTCTTTCCATTGGTTTAATCTTAAATACACCATATCCTCAATATACAGTTATGGTGTATGATATGACAGAAAATAAAGTAGTAAGCTTTAAGCAATTTAATGACCCATCACTTTACTACTCATTTGGTCGTATTATAGATTGTAGAAACGATTACCAAATAATAATCACTAATGTTGGTGACACTGTTATTGAAGGTAATGCCCTTGTTGTAGTAAGATAAGTAAATAAATAAATTTTATGTAAATTATCGCTAACTTTTTTAAAAGCTATCTACTTAAAGTAGATAGCTTTTTTTATTCTAAGGTAAAACAGACTTATTAAAATCCCTCAAAAGGAAACCTCAGTGTCTGCTTTCGTTTATTAAGTTTGTTAGTCTCTTTTCTATATACTTTGTAATAGGATAAAAAACATAACAAAAAAACCGTTCCTAATGTCAGTGTTCTATATGCTGTCGAACGATTTGTAAACATTGTATGAATTTTAAATTTATTACAAATTATTACAAATTTTTAATTTTTTTCATGATACAATAGTCTTGTCAATAAAAGTTAGCGATAAAAAAACTAAGGAGGAAGTTTTATGAAAAAGAAAATTTTATCTTTGCTTTTAGTTGTTAGTTTGATGTTTGTTTTCACTACCAGCGTTTTCGCTTCAACTGGTGTTTCAATTGCTAATACTGGGAATACCGCTTATCTAAATATCTATCCAGGTAAATCCCAGACTATTAATATCAACAGCAAAGACTTAGATTGTACTAACGATACACTTTCTATTGGTTTAATCCTAAATACACCATATCCTCAATATACAATTATGGTGTATGATACGACAGAAAATAAAGTAGTAAGCTTTAAACAATTTAATGACCCATCACTTTACTACTCATTTGGTCGTATTATAGATTGTTGTAACAATTACCAAATAATAATCACCAATGTTGGTGACACTGTTATTGAAGGTAATGCCCTTGTTGTAGTAAAGTAAGTAAGTAAATAAATTTTATGGAAATTATCGCTAACTTTTTTTAAAAGGCTATCTACTTAAGTAGATAGCTTTTTTATTATTATATATTATATATTATTATTTGCAAACTTATTTCTTGTTTTTTTATATAAGATTTTAATAAATAGTAAAAAGAAATGTCTATTTGAAAAAGTATTTCTTTCTCCCACTATTTAATAGACTGTATCTATTTCTTTTATATTTCTATTCCAGATAAAGTACTTGGTTGTATATCTTAAATATAAATATTACAATTTCAAGGGTTTTTTTGGAAAATATACTTCATGGTAGAATGGAAAATGTGACAAAAAGAAAGGTTGTTGATGTCATTTAGAGTCACCATTAATATTGGTGCTATCCTTTTACTCACTATTTTCAGTGGGTTTAAGAATTTATTTTCTTCTATTATTATACAATATGTGCATTTTATGTTCTATATATTGTCGAACAATTTCTGAATATTATATTAATTATAAAGCTTTTTACAAATTTTTACAAATTTTTAATTTTTTTCATGATACAATGGTCTTGTCAATAAAAGTTAGCGATAAATAAAAAAACCAAGGAGGAATTCTTATGAAAAAGAAAATTTTATCTCTACTTTTAGTTCTAAGTTTAATGTTTGTTTTTACTACTAGTGTTTTCGCTTCAACTAATGTGTCAGTTGCTAATACTGGAGGTACTTCCCATTTAAATATCTATCCAGGTAAGTCCCAGACTATTAATGTTCGTAGCAGAAACATGAGCTGCAAGGATGATACACTTTCTATTGGTTTAATCCTAAATACACCATATCCTCAATATACAGTTATGGTGTATGATATGACAGAAAATAAAGTAGTAAGCTTTAAGAGATTTAACGATCCGTCACTTTATTATTCATTTGGTCGTATCATAGATTGTAGGAACGATTACCAAATAATAATAACCAATATTGGTGACACTGTTATTGAAGGGCATGCCCTTGTTGTAGTAAGGTAAGTAAATAAATCTTATGTAAATTATCGCTAACTTTTTTAAAGGGCTATCTACTAAAGTAGATAGCCCTTTTATTACTATACATATTATTGTCTGGAATTTCCTCCCATCATTTAATAGACTGTGTCTATTTCTTTTGTATTTATATTTTAAATAAAGAACCAGTTTTTAGGTTTTAAATATAAATGTGACAAAAAAACCCTTCCAATCATTTATTATGTCATATATGTTCTATATCCTGTCGAACAATTTATTAATATCATCTTAATTTTTACTTATATTACAAAATATTACAAAAAATTAAAAAAATTCATGATACAATACTCCTACTAATAAAGTTAGCGATAAATAAAAACTAAGGAGGAATTCTTATGAAAAAGAAAATTTTATCTTTATTTTTAGTTGTTAGTTTAATGTTTGCTCTGACTACTAGTGTTTTCGCTTCATCTGATGTTTCAATTGCTAATACTGGAGATACTTCCTATATAAATAATTATCCAGGTAAATCCCATATTATCAATATTAGCAGCCGAGAAATGGACTGTAAGGACGACACTCTTTGTATTGGTTTAATCCTAGATACACCATATCCTCAATATAGCATTATGGTGTATAACACCACAGAAAATAAAGTAGTAGCTTTCAACAGCTTTAACGATCCGTCACTCTATTATTCATTTGGGCGAATTATAGACTCTAGGAACGATTACCAAATAATAATAACCAACACTGGTGACACTGTTATTGAAGGGCATGCCCTTGTTGTAGTAAGATAAGTAAATAGATGTTACGTAAATTATCGCTAACTCTTTTAAAAGCTATCTACTTAAGTAGATAGCTGAGGCTCTTAGCAAACTCCCAATTTCTACGTTACTGCTAAAATCTCCGGTGCTCACTTGCAGTAGAGCAAGCTTCGCTCCTCGATTTTAGCGTGCCTTGAACTTGGAAGTTTGTTAAAGCCTATCATCTTGTT
>JAKSBP010000001.1 GCA_022361035.1 Clostridia bacterium | reverse complement strand
GAAAATGTTAACGTACTACAGCAGCCACAGAGAATCCTTTAGGCTCATGCTATAAATCTGTTTATAGATAGATAATAGAAGGTAAAACAGATTCATAAAAATCGCTCTAAAGGAAACCTCAGTGGCTGCTTTCGTCTATTAAGTTTGTAACTCACTCTTCTATAATAGATGAAATTTTAAAAAATGGTCTTAAGAAGTTAAGAATATTATGGAGGAGAAATTAAAAATGTCTCTATCTCAATTTGTAGATAAGCTGCCTATACCTAGAATCCTTAAACCCAAGGGTACAAAGGACGGAGTACCCTATTACGAAGTTAAAATGCAGGAATTTAAGCAAAGCCTTCACAAAGAACTTCCTAAAACTACGGTGTGGGGATTTGAAGGTAATTATCCTGGGCCGATAATTGAAGTAAATAGAAATGAATGGATAAAGGTAAAGTGGATAAACGACCTTCCAGAGAAGCATCTACTTCCTGTTGATACTACAGTACATGGTGCTGAACCAGATAAGCCTAGAGTTAGAACAGTAATACATCTACATGGGTCTGTTGTGGAGCCAGAGAGTGATGGATACCCCGATGCATGGTTTACAAAGGGATATAAGGAAGTAGGACCCTATTTTACTAGAAAGGTATATGATTATCCAAATAGGCAGCGTGGTACTACTCTCTGGTATCATGCTCATGCTATTGGTATTACTAGGTTAAATGTATATGCAGGACTGGCAGGTCCCTATATAATCCGTGACCCCCTAGAAAACTTTCTAAGGCTTCCTAGGGGAAACTATGAGATTCCTCTTCTCATTCAGGATAGGTCCTTTAATGATGACGGCTCTCTCTTTTATCCTACACAGCCCCAGCCACCTGTACTCAGTGTATGTCCTTCAGTTGTTCCTGATTTTTTTGGAGATACTATATTGGTAAATGGAAAGGTTTGGCCCTATTTAGAGGTAGAACCAAGGAAGTATAGGTTTAGAATAATTAATGGCTCTAACTCTAGATTCTATAGGATGAGACTCTCAACGGGGCAGCCCTTCTATCAAATTGGAACCGATGGGGGATTCCTTCAAAGGCCTATTATAACTAGGGAAATTTTGCTTGCTCCAGCTGAGCGGGCTGATGTAATAATAGATTTTTCTGAATATTGGGGACAAAATATTTTAATTACTAACGATGCACCCTCACCATTTCCAAGGGGAAATCCTGCATATTGTAGGACTGAAGGTAGAATCATGCAGTTTAGAGTTTCTATTCCCCTTTCAAACTATGATTTTAGTGTGATTCCTCAAAGATTAAGTACAATAACACCTCTACAGGAAGGAGAGGCGAGCTTAACAAGAAATCTTACCCTAGTAAGGGAGACTGATAAGTACGGTAGAGCTTTCCTTCTCCTTGATGGAAAGCGATGGGATGACCCCGTTACAATTAAGCCTCGCTTAGGTAATATTGAGATTTGGACTCTCATTAATCTTGCAAACTCTACCCATCCTATACATTTACACTTAGTTAACTTTCAAATATTAGATAGGCAGCCCTTTGATGTTGAATACTATAATGAAACAGGGAAAATTCTTACTACTGGACCTGTAGTATTGCCTGACCTTAATGAAAGGGGATGGAAGGATACGGTTAGGGCCAATCCCGGGGAGATCACAAGAATTATTATGAGGTTTGGCCCATATACTGGCTTGTATCCCTGGCACTGTCATATATTGGAGCATGAAGACCACGAGATGATGAGAACCTTTGAAGTAGTATATTAAGTTACACTCCTCTTATTGACTTAATTAATTTTAAAAGCTGTAGTTTTTAAAAAATTCTCCGGCTTCTTCATACCAATCAGGAAAATTAGAAAACCAAGCTGCAACATTGACATCTTGTACACGATCGCTTACAGGGATATATGGTTTTAAATCAATTATTGGAGTATTATTAAAGGCATCAATGTATTCAATATCTAGAATTCCATTTTCAATATCTAGATTAACTATTTTGCAAATAGTAACTGCTATTGGGTTTGGGCGATAGGGAGAGCGGCACGCAAAGACTCCTCCAATTGTATTCTTTGCATATGGTAGTTCAGTTTGAGTTATATTTCTATCAGCTTCGTTGTCATGATTGCTAGCCCACCAAAATACGTGTATATGGCTAAACTTATCTAGCTCTTTTAAGCCTGGTCTAAAGGCTTCACAAATTTCTAATTGAAAATTATAGTTTTCACTTTTAACCTTGCCAATTGAATTAATACTAAACATTTATATCTCCTCCTTAAGTAAAATCAATTATAATTATATATAAAATTATATTAAATGTAACATAATAACAGAAAAGGAATGGGTGAAATTTTTAGAAGATATAAAGATTTTAGAAAATCGGATTACTCCTGAAGAATTTTATAGGATATAATTTTTTTCCATGAATCCAAATATAAAGACCACTGAAATGCTGACAGTAAAAGTCGCTACTTTAGATAGAATTCCTTATATATTTGTAGCAAAAAAAGTGGATAGATCAAAGTGTTTAAAATTTACATATAAAGGTCCCTTAGCTGATATAGAAATGACATATAATTATATATTCCAAACATGGTTACCTAAGTCGAAATATAAAATGAAGGAATGCTTTACAGTAGAAAAATATGATGTGAAATCTATAGGAAAAGATAAAATAATAGAAGGAATAGATATTTTAATTCCTGTAGAATAATGTATGATTTCAAAAGTATTGTAAAAAAAAGTATTATATGCTAAACTTAGATAAACGTTTTAGTAAAACGTTTACCTAAGTTTTTATATGGCTAAATTAAGGAGACTAAATAGGTAATGAAAATAACAATAAAAGATATTGCAAAGTTATCGGGAGTATCAACTGCAACAGTTTCAAAAATACTAAATAGCAAAGATAAGAATATTAGTAATTTAACCCGTCAGAAGGTATTGAATATTGTAGAGGAATATAATTATGTTCCTAATACAGTAGCGAGGAGCTTAGTTACTCGTCAGACTAAAACTATAGGGCTGGTTATTCCTGATATTACTAATCCCTTTTTTCCTGAATTGGTAAGAGGCGCAGAGGATAAGGCCAATGAATGTGGATATAACATTATCTTTTGCAACACCGATGATAATATGGAGAAGGAAGAAAATTATATTAATATGCTAATTGAAAAAATGGTTGATGGTATAATTTTTACTCAATCAGTAAAAAGAACTGTAGGATTTCAAAAACTAAATATAGGCTCCACTCCAATTGTTCTTATTGACAGGGATATGGAGCTAGAGGGCGTTGTGGGAAAGGTATTAGTAGACAATTTTACTGGAGCCTACGATGGTGTAAATTATCTATTATCAAGGGGATATAGAAAAATAGCTTTTATTACAGGGGCCTTAACTACTAATACATCAAAAAATCGTTTAAGTGGGTATAAAAAAGCCTTAGAAGATTTTGGAATCAATTACAATAAGGATTATGTTTTAGCCGGTGAATATAGAAGTGAATGGGGTTTTAAAGCTATCCAAGAGCTTCTTAGTAAAAATATAGATTTCGATGCTGTATTTTGTGGAAATGACTTAATTGCCTTAAGTGTTATAAAGGCCTTGAAGAATGTGGGAAAATCAATACCTGAAGATGTTGGGGTCCTTGGATTTGATGATATATATATGGCTAGGTTTATTGAGCCTGAATTATCCACTATAAGACAGCCAAATTATGAAATGGGTTATAAAGCCGTTGAGATTTTGATAGATATTTTAGATAAGCCTACAGAAAAAAATATAAAAAGGGAACTGGTACTAAATACTGAATTGATTATAAGGCAGTCAACATAATTTTTTTTAGCAAGGTAAACGTTTAACTAGATAATATATAGTGAAACAAACTAAAAGGTTAATTTATACATATCAAAAAATCACAAAAACATTGATATTTTTAATATGTATAAATTGAAGTTTAACATTGTTTCATTATAGTGAAACAACTTTATTTTAAGTTTTAGTGTTGTTTATCTATAATATAAAACTATTAAAGGGAAGTCATTATCTAAGAGAGGTGGAAGGAATGATTACTGTTTTAGGAAGTTTAAACATGGATTTAGTAGCCAATGTAAGGGTTATGCCTAGGATAGGAGAAACACTGATTGGTAATGCCTATAAACAGGTTCCTGGAGGAAAGGGGGCCAATCAAGCCGATGCTATAGCAAAGCTTGGTGGTAAGGTACAAATCATAGGAATGGTTGGAGATGATAGTTTTGGAAGGGATTTAAAAGAATCATTGAATAGAGATAGAGTTGATGTTAGGTATATAAAAACAGATAGGAATACACCAACGGGAATTGCTATGATAATGGTAAATGATGAAGGTGATAATTCAATAGTTGTAGTTCCTGGAGCAAATTTTAAATTGACACCGAAGGATATTGACGACTCTTTGGAGGCAATTGAAGAAGGGGAAATTGTAGTAGCACAATTAGAGACTCCTATTGATACTGTGAGGTATACACTAAAAAAGGCTAAAGAGCTTGGTAAGTATAGCATATTGAATCCAGCACCAGCAGCTAGATTAGACGATGAGCTAATCGGTTATATTGACCTATTGATACCAAATGAGACAGAACTAGAGGTTTTGAGTGGTAAAGCAATAGAAAGTGAGTTAGATATTATATCGGCTGCAAAGATTTTAATAGATAAAGGAGTAAAGGAATTAATTGTAACTATGGGAGATAAAGGCTCTCTTTACATAAATGGAAACGAAAGCAGGATATATCCAGCATATAGGGTAAAGCCTGTAGATACAACGGCAGCAGGAGATAGTTTTATAGGAGGCATTGCAGTGGCACTATGGCAAGGTAAAACAATGGAAGAATCAATCCAGTTTGCTACTAAGGTAGGTGCTTTGACGGTAACTAAGGAGGGAGCACAAAGCTCTTTACCTACCCTTAAAGAAGTAGAGGACTTTAAAGGATTAAATCAAGGATAATATTCAAATGTAAAACTATGAAAGCTACAAATCATCAAATAAAGGGAGGGAATAGATATGAAAAAAGGTTTATTATTAAACTCTGAAATATCCTATGTGATTTCAAAATTAGGTCACAAGGATGGTTTAGTTATAGGCGATAGTGGTTTACCTATTCCTAATCATATACAAAGGATTGATTTAGCAGTATCTAAGGGTATTCCAAGATTTCTAGATGTATTAGATGCGGTATTAGATGAGCAAAAGGTTGAAGAGATTGTTATTGCTAATGAAATTAAGGAAGCTAGCCCAGATATGTATAGGAGTATTCTAAAAAAAATTAAGTCTATAGAAGATGTGGAAAATATTAAAATTAAAGTAATTGAGATTTCCCATGAAGATTTTAAAGAAGTAACGAAGGAGTCTAAGGCTGCTATAAGAACAGGTGAATTTACACCCTATGCAAATGTAATGCTAAAATCCGGTGTTGTTTTTTAGGGAGTGAAGGGGATGAACAACGTTATATTAGAGATGAAGGGAATAACTAAGGAGTTTCCAGGAGTAAAGGCATTAAAGGGAGTCGATTTTCGAGTCATAGACGGTAAAGTTATGGCTTTATTAGGTGAGAATGGTGCGGGCAAATCTACTTTAATGAAGATATTAACAGGAGTTTATCAAAGAACGTCGGGAGAAATGTACTATAGAGGTGAAAAAGTTGAATTTAGAAATTCAAAGGAATCACAGGACAAAGGAATTGCTATTATACATCAAGATTTGAATTTAATTTCCAATCTCACTATTGGAGAAAATATTTTCTTAGGAAGGGAGCCAGTAAATAAATTTCATAAGATTAATTGGAAGAAACTTTTTAATGATTCTAGGAAATTGTTGGAGCAATTAGGAGTTAATGAAGACCCTGGTGGATTATTAGGAGAGCTAAGTCTTGGAAAGCAGCAGATGGTTGAGATTGCTAAGGCATTGTCCATAAATGCTCGGGTAATCATTATGGATGAACCTACTGACTCCTTAACCCATAAGGAAACGTTAAAATTATTTGAAGTTATTCGTCAATTAAAAAAAGAAGGAAGAAGTATAGTCTATATTTCCCATAAGTTGAAGGAAGTCTTTGAGATTTGCGATTATGCAACTGTTCTAAGGGATGGTATGTTTATTGCAGAGAATAGCACTAAAGAGTTAACTGAGGATAAGATAGTTGAATTAATGGTTGGAAGAAAGCTGGGTCAGCAGTTTCCTAGGATAGAAGTAAAAGGTGGAGAGACTGCCCTAGAGGTGAAGGGGTTAAAGAATAGATACCTGAACAATGTTAGTTTTAAGGTTAATAAAGGGGAGATTTTAGGAGTTTCTGGTTTGATGGGAGCGGGACGAACGGAATTAGCAAAAACTATATTTGGTGCTATTAAAAAAGAGGGTGGAGAGATTATTATCGATGGTAAAAAAATAGATATTAAATCTCCGGAAGAAGGAATTAATGAAGGTATCTCCTATGTATCTGAAGATCGAAAAGAAAATGGGTTATTTTTGGGTTTAAGTGTGAAAAAAAATATGAGTATCTCTGCTTTAAAATCATTATCGAAGGCTTTGTGGAAAATAGACGGAAAGGAAGAAGAAAGTATTTGTTTAAATTTTGTTAAAGATATGTCTATTAAAACTCCAAGCATTGAACAAATGATAAAAAATTTAAGCGGTGGTAATCAACAGAAAGTTGCTATTGCAAAGAGTTTAGCAACAAACCCCAAGGTATTAATATTAGATGAACCAACTAGGGGAGTAGATGTAGGAGCCAAAAAGGAGATATATGATATTATTAATAGGTTTAAAAAGCAAGGAATGGCTATTATTATGATATCTTCAGAAATTACTGAAATCCTTGGAATGAGTGATCGGATAATGGTTATGCATGGGGGGGAGATAATGGGTATTATTGATGGAGGGGAGGCTACACAAGAAAAAATTATGGGATGTGCATTTGGTATAAAGGGGGTACAGTCTTAATGAAAGTGTTATCTAGTAAAAAAATTTTAAAGTATCAATATGTTGTTGGATTAATATTATTCTTAGTTATTATATCAATAATGAATCCAAGGTTTTTAACCCTATCAAATTTTCTAAATGTTTTTAGGCAAATATCACTAAATTCTATTATTGCAGCGGGGATGACCTTTGTAATTTTAACAGGTGGAATCGATCTCTCCGTAGGTTCTACTTTAGCTATATCAGGAGCCATTGCAGCAAGTATGATAGCCAGTGGGGTTAATGTAGGTATTGCTTTTTTTGCAGCATTAGCTGTGGGAGCTTTAATTGGGACATTTAATGGATTTGTGATAAGTAAAGGAAGAGTACCAGCCTTTATTGCCACCTTAGCTACAATGACTTTGGTAAGGGGATACACCTTGGTTTATACACAAGGAAAACCAATAAGTACAGGATATGAGAAAAGTGCTGAAGCCTTTGCAAAAATCGGGGAAGGGTATCTATTTGGTATACCAGTACCAATTTATATTACCGCCATAATATTTGCATTATCCTTTTATATTTTAAAATATACGAGACTAGGAAGATATATTTATGCTCTAGGAGGAAACGAGGAAGCAACATTTCTTTCGGGCATCAATACTAATAAAGTTAAAATCTATGTCTACACAATTTCTGGGATTTTTGCAGCATTAGCCGGAATTATAATTACTTCAAGATTGTCATCAGCTCAACCACAAGCAGGTTCTGGATACGAATTAGATGCTATAGCAGCGGTGGTCCTTGGAGGTACGAGTCCATCGGGAGGAGTAGGTGGAGTAATTGGAACCATTATTGGTGCATTGATTATAGGGATTTTAAACAATGCTCTTAATCTTATGGATGTGTCATCGTATTATCAGCTATTAGCAAAAGGGGTAGTAATCCTGGTGGCAGTATTACTAGATAGAAAAAATAAATGATAATATGGGTTTTTAGACCTAAAATCTAATTTGACTTGCATATCATTATGATGTTGATATTTTGCTTACTATTCATATTGTAGGTTAAGCCTTGATATAAGGTAATATAAAAAATTAAAAGGAGGATTATAATGAAAAAAGCATTAGCCTTATTATTAGCTACAATCTTGGTTGTAGGGACATGTGTAGGATGCAATGCTTCTGAGGAAGTAGGGGGAAAAACTAAAATAGGACTAGTTATTTCAACACTAAACAATCCATTTTTCGTAACATTAAAAGAGGGTGCAGAAGCTAAGGCTCAGGAATTAGGATATGAGCTAATTGTCTTAGATTCTCAAAATGATCCTGGAAAGGAATATTCAAATGTAGAGGATTTATTGACGAAGAATGTATCTGTAATTTTAATTAATCCCACAGATTCTGATGCGGTTGGAAATGCTGTAAAAGCTGCGAATAAAAAGGATGTTCCTGTGGTTACATTAGATAGGGGAGCAAATTCAGGAGAAGTTGTGGTACATATAGCTTCAGATAATGTAGCCGGTGGAAAAATGGCTGGAGAATATATTATTAAGGAGCTAGATGGAAAAGGTAAGGTAGTGGAGATTGAAGGGATAGCAGGAACTTCTGCGGCTAGAGATAGAGGTAAGGGCTTCAATGATGCTATAGGAGGTTCGGATATAAAAGTAGTTGCTAAGCAAACTGCTGATTTTGATAGAACCAAGGGATTATCTGTAATGGAAAATATTCTTCAAGCCCAACCTGAAATTGATGCAGTATTTGCCCACAATGACGAAATGGC
Source organism: Clostridia bacterium (assembly GCA_022361035.1). Taxonomy (GTDB): domain Bacteria; phylum Bacillota; class Clostridia; order Peptostreptococcales; family Caminicellaceae; genus JAKSBP01. The sequence goes on along the minus strand of JAKSBP010000001.1, from coordinate 25,077 downwards.
CTTAGGAGCCCTTCAAGCAATAAAAGCGTCTGGAAGGAGTATTTTAGTTGTAGGATTTGATGCAACGGATGATGCTGTAAAGGCCGTTGAAGATGGGAAGATGTCAGCAACTGTAGCACAACAGCCTGAGAAAATAGGAGCTATGGGCGTTGATATTGCCCATAAAGTGATTAATAAGGATGAAGGGGTAAGGGCCTTTATACCTGTGGATTTAAAATTAGTAACTAGATAATTTTTATTATAGGATAAAGGGGACTATCTCAGGATTTTTTGAGATAGTCCCCTTTAACTTTTCTATAGAAAATAGGTAGCTAAGGGTTTGTAATTGTCCTAAGGGGAGTTACTAACCCTTTTTTATAATTATATTTTCGATTATTACTATAGTAGTTCTACTTTAAGGATTAATTGGTTTTAATCTAGGCTTATTTACCTATATGTCGAAAAAATTTAAAAATTTGACCTTTTATTGATGCTTTTTTGATAGAATTAGATGAAAAATTGTTGAAATTTCCTAGAAAGTTAGTAAAGAAAGGAAGAGGTGTAAATGTTTGACTTTATGAAAAAATCCGATAAACTTAAATTATTAATTGACAATTTACATAATAATAATTTTAATATTCTATTAAAGGAGTCATTAAATAGTAATGAATCAAAATTATATAAATCGATTGAGAATTTAAGAAAGCTGATGTCAAGGTTTTTAGGTTCCCTTAAAACCACAGAGAATATAGGTATCATGCTCGAAAAGGATGTTGATACCTTCAGTGATTCAATGAAAAATATCAATTCAGCTATAGAGGATCTTACTAAGGGTAACCTAAATATTTCTGAACAGATATCAAGCATATCAAGTAATGTATTTGGGAACAATGAGCTTATTCATGAAATAAATTCTGATATAAACAATGTTAAGGATCAGGGTATGAAATCATTAGAGCTATTGAAGCAAGGGAAATCACAGATTACAATACAAGAAGAAAAGGTAAATGAAACTATAGGTACATATAAGAGGATTGAAGGGGAAGTTGAGATTCTAGATGATTCTTCTAATAAAATTATGTCAATAGTTGATGGTATAAAGGAGATTACTGAACAGACAAATCTCTTGGCATTAAATGCAAATATAGAAGCTGCAAGGGCAGGAGAGGCAGGAAGAGGGTTTTCAGTGGTTGCTGATGAGATACGTAAGCTCTCTATTAATTCTAAAAAGTCAACGGAGGAGATTGTTAAATTAATAAAGGATATAAACCATAAGATTAAAGGTATAAAAAAGGTTGTAGAATCAGGGAATGAAACTATTAAGGATCAGAGCTTATCTATAAATAGGGTAGTAGATGCCTTCGATAAAATTGATAGCTCAATCACAAATATATCTCAAAGTATAGGTAGTATAGGAGGAAAAACTAGCAGCCTTTTAGAGATTAGCAATGATATGAATACTTCAGTGGATAGTATATCAGCAGTGACTGAAGAGATATATGCGATGTCAGAAGAAGTTAATTCTAATATATCTCAGCAATATAATAATGTAGGAGCAATCAAGGATAGTGTCTATTTTTTAGCTAATAGCGTAGGAAAAATTTCCGATGAATTAAGGGGCTTAAACTTTGTGAAACTTGCTACTACTTCATCGGATGAGCATAAATTTCAATTAGAAGTTTTTAGAAAAATAGTAGAAAAGAAATTAAATATACCCGTTGAAGATATAGTAGTGCCAAGCCTTGAGTTGTTCAAGAGCATTAATGATTTAATAGTTGATGCAACCCTTGCACCTTGGATGCCATATTCCTGTAAGAGTTATTGGGAAGAATATAATGAAAACATTGAAGAAGTAGGACCCAATACCTATGGATGTAGGTTAGGATTAGTTACACCTAAGTATGTAGAGATTAATGAAGTAGAGGATATATTGCAACATGGAGATAAAATTGATTATAAAATATATTCCTTAAGAAGAACATCCTATATTGGTTCTTTAATGTCAGAGATAAAGGAAAAATATAATTTAGATAATATTGAAATTATTTATATGGATACAGATGAATTATTAAATAAATTCGATGAGATGTATAAAAGGAATGAATGGATAATAATTACTGGATGGCAGCCCCATTATACCTTTGGAGAATATGAACTTAAATTTTTAAATGAACCAAAGCATGTATTTGGAAAGGTAGAGCATTTGACTACCTACGTTAATAAGGATTTAAAGCGTAAAAACCCAAAACTCTATGATATAATTAAGAATTTTAAAATGGACATGAATTCATTAAACAATTCTTTAAGTCAAATTAGACGGGGTATACCCTATGACACAGTGGTTGAAGGATATATTTCAAAGAACGGGATGTTGTAAAGAATTTGATAAATAATCTAAAGGAAAACCTATTAATAAATTGACTAAAGTCCTAATAAAAGAGCCAATGGTTTTATTTAAATTATTTTTTTGATCGGTAAAATAACCTAGGATTATAGTCATATTAAATATAAATAATGATTAGGTATTCTCCAGACAAAGCAAAATCACTTACAAGATATGTTTGAACTCTTTTTTCCCATATCAAATAAATTAAGATTCCTAATTTATAATATACATTACTAAATTATATAAATTTGATATTATATTATTTAAAGATATTCTTTAAATATGAAAAAGTGAAATGAGATGATATATTTTGACTAAAAAAAATACATGGATAATTATTATATTTTTATTGTTTTTAGCTTCTCTGTCTCTGTATTTGTATAAAAATAGTTTGCCTGGGATTCTAAGAGAAAATGGATTTAAGTTGGAACATGTTATTTATCAAGAGGGTTATTCTTTAGACTCTAATAATCTTACCCAAATTATGCTCTTAGTTAAAAATGATAGAGTTAAAATATTAGGATTAACTAAGAAGGGATTAGGATGGGAAGAAAATGTAGCTAGTAGTGATAGTAATAAAAATGCATCTGCTGGTATGACTATAGTTAAAGGTGTAGGAAGTAATAGATATTCAGAAAAGCATGTTTTTATTGCAATGTATGCTGATGATTTTAATTTGAATGATGTGTCTAAAACGGATGAATTCTATTTAAACATTAATAAATTTAATGTAGCAAATAGACAATTACTATTCATTCATGCAATTGCAGGAAGAGACAAAAAAGAATTTTCTTCTCAAGAAGTATTAAACTATTTAGATTTATAAGATTTATAAGAGAAGCTTTATATTATTTTTTGTTCTTATGGATACTCTTTTGAGTATCTTTTTTTATTGGGAAATAAAATACTTATTGTGAAAACAGTAAAAATTTAATTTGACCCAATAAGAGAATAAACTCTGCTGGATTTATTTTTTAGGTTTAATTTTTAATTTTGTTTAGAGAACTTTTCTTTTTAAATTTCTGTCATGCTATAGAGTAGCTGTCGTTGGGCTTTAAATGATGACAGTTCAAATATTGAAATTACTTAGGTTTTAGGAAATGTCTAAGTTGCTTTGTGGTTGAATTAGAGAGTGTATATCGCTAAAATTATTTAAATTTCAATATTTTATAATGAATTAATCAAAGAAAAGTTATAAAAATAGTGATATGAAGGAATATTGGTTAGATGAAAAGTGTTGATTTTGCTGACTTTGAACGATACACTTTACGATTAGCATAGAGTAGAGTGAGTCATATTTTTTGACAGGGTATGGAAATTGATGTACCCTACCCATATTTGACATGCTTTTACTTGAAACAAATGTAAAATAACCCCCTGTACATTGATATAGCTTAACTTGAGAGAGATGAATAAATATATTCTGTGCAACATACACACAAAGCCATTTTAACGATATCCTAAATATATCTTTTCAATACAGTTGGCCTATATTGTTATATACATCTGTAGCTGAGTGATTGCAATAAGCACAAAGTAATTTGGGGTTAGATGAATAATTGTATAAATATACTGCATGATGAATAGTAAATACAAAATCTTTAAAGCAGCATTACTAATAGAGAAAATATAAGCTTTTTATAGTTAACACATTATGACACTCTAGAATATTATACTATTGAAAAAAGACAAACTATAAAATCAATGGGGAGGTTAAGTAGATGTTTTATGGATTTTTTCCAGGATTCTTCGGAGGGCTTGGGCTGCTATTTCCGTTATTGCTATTAGGAGATGGTTTCCATGGTCGCCGACGCTTTCGAAGACGTTTTAGAAGATATTAATAAGGTAATTTAACCCATTGTGCTAGTTTCTATAGCCAGGAGTTTTGATATTTCCTTTTCGTTCATGCAATAAACCTGTTTTAATTATAATTTTGAAGGTAAAAATAGATTTATAAAAAAGTCTCCTATGAAGATTTAAAAGGAAAACTTTTGTGTTATAAAAATCACTTAGGATGAAATATCAAAACTCCCTTACCCATTGGAAAATCCAGATACATAGTTTATTAGCATAACAGATTAATTTAAATAAAAACTATAGAGGTCTAATTTTTATACTCTTAAAAATTAGACCTCTATAGTTTTCTTTAACTAATTATTTTTTATAAATTTCAAATCTTTCCTTATTAGGACCTCTCAAAATATTAACCTTACTCCTTTAACAGCTTTTACTCATACTATGATTTCTATATTAACCCTTTCTTGATTTTTATATATTGATTTAGAGAGTATTCATTGACAAAACAGTACTTATATTGTATATTATTCAATATAAATGCAAAATATGTAATATAATAAAAAAAATGTAATTCTGCAAGTATTTTTGTAGAATCAATAATATATTTATTTAAGGGAGGTATATTTATGTTTAAACATATGTTCAAACCCATAACCATCGGGGGTATGGAGATAAAAAACAGATTTGTAGTACCACCTATGGTTGTGAATCTTTGCAAGGAAGACGGAACCATAACAGACCGATTTATAAAGTATCACGAAGCAAAAGCAAAGGGTGGATTTGGCTTAATAATTACTGAAAACTATGCGATTTCAAACCAAGGGAAAGGATTTAAATACATGGGCGGCCTTTGGAATGATAAACAGATGGAATTAAATAGGGCCTTGACTGATACTATTCATAAATATGATACAAAGATTGCTATTCAATTAATCCATGCAGGGAGACAAACCACTAGTTCCCTTACTGGTGAAAGAATTGTAGCTCCATCCTCAATCCCTGACCCTGTAGTTGGAGAAATCCCTCACCCATTAACTATCTCAGAAATAGAGGAAATTATTGAACAATTTGGTGATGCTGCATTAAGGGCTAAAAAGGCGGGTTTTGATGCTGTTGACCTTCAAGGGGCCCATGGATATTTAATTAATCAATTTATGTCGCCATTTTCAAACAAAAGAGTAGATAAATATGGGGGAAATTTGATAAATAGAGTTCGATTCCCTATTGAAATCATTAAAAATATCAAACAAAAAGTTGGAGAAGATTATCCTATTATGTTCAGAATTTCTGCCGATGAATTAATTGAAAATGGATTAACTATTGAAGATACTAAAGTAATTGTAAAACTGCTTGAAGATGCTGGAGTAGTGGCTATTGATGTTTCAGTAGGTGTATATCAAAGTGGTTTTTACATAACAGCCCCTGCAGCAGTAAAACATGGATGGGAATGTGATTATGCTAAAGAATTTAAGTCAGTACTATCTATTCCTGTAATAGCCTGTGGAAGAATCAATAGTCCATTATTGGCAGAAAACTTGATAGCCTCCGAAAAAGCCGATTTAATTGGTATGGCAAGAGCTTCTCTATGCGACCCTGATTTACCTAATAAGACTAAAGAGGGGAAACTAGATGAAATCATTGAATGTATTGGATGCCGTCAAGGATGTTCAGGAAATCTCAATAAAGCAATTCCCGTAAGTTGTGTCTTAAATCCTCTTACGGGTAATGAAGATGCCCTTAAAATCAAAGAAACTAAAGAAAAGAAGAAAGTTATAGTAATAGGTGGAGGTCCTGGAGGTATGGAAGCCGCTATTGTAGCTAGAAAACGGGGCCATGAAGTCCATATCTATGAAAAAGAACAAGAACTAGGTGGGCAACTATTAGCTGCCGCTGTTCCTCCAACAAAGTCTGAGATTACCTCCTTTATTGTGTGGCAAAAAAATCAATTAGAAAAGTTAGGAGTTTATATTCATCTTGGGATAGAAGTGAATGAAGAGTTATTAAATAAAGAAGAGCCAGATCATATAATCGTTGCCACTGGTGCCAAACCATTTACTCCTCCAATCAAAGGTATTGAGAATCCAAAAATATTGTATGCCTATGATCTTTTATCTTCTATGGTGGATGTAGGTGCAAAAATAGCAGTTGTTGGTGGAGGATTAGTCGGTGCTGAAACTGCTGAGCATTTAGCTAGACATAATAAAAAAGTCACTTTGATTGAAATGGAAGATAGAATTGCTAAAGATGCAGAGGATGGTGTGCGTTATTTCTTACTTAAATCCTTAGAGGAGCTTAAGGTTAATATGATAACAAATACAGTTGTTGAAGAAATTAGAGAAAATGAAATTATACTCTCAAACAATAAAGTTGAAAATTCACTATGTTCATTTGATTCTATTGTAATTGCAACAGGCTCGAAACCTGAAGATGGGTTATATAAAATTATAAAAGATAAGTTTGAAAATATCTCATTAGTAGGTGATGTAGTTAGTTCTAGAGGTATTCTAGAAGCCGTTAGTGAAGGCTATAAGAGCGGATTAGCCGTATAGAAAGGAGATATTATTATGTTAACTGTAACAGCGAAATTTACTGTAAAAGAGGAAAATATTAATAAGTTTCTAAAATTATCTGAGCCATTAATAGCTGAAACTAGAAAGGAAGCAGGTTGTATTAGGTACGAATTATTTCAAGATATACAAAACTCTCAAATAATCACTTTTATTGAAGAATGGAAGGATGCTGAGGCATTAAAAGCCCATGAAAATTCATCACATTTTAAAAGCATTGTTCCCAAACTTTCTGAATTACAATTAGAAGAGATTCAGGTAAATATGTATAAGAAATTATAAATATATGGTTACAAATGTTATAGTCTTACTTATATGAATAGAGGCATAAACCATATAAATGTCTAATATTTTTAAGTACCCTTGGTGGACTCTTTGTCCCTTAGGGTTTTTTTGTTTTTCGAGGATAATAAATATGATTTTTAAAGGGATTATAGATGAGATATTAAAGAAAACTATTGAATATGAATTTAGTAATATGGGACCTAAAAGTATTGAAGTATATACAAATGAAAGGCCAGTTTAAAGGTATAATACAGTGATTCTACTACTATGGTATAATGAATTAAAGAATATCATAAACAAATAGACAATATAGAAATATTAAAAGATATAATAAAAAGATTTTGAATAGCTTTTTATGTTTTTAATTATATAAAACCTATCTCCAAGACTTACTTGAGGTGAGAAGATGGATAGAAAGAAAATAGTTGTTGCCACACTATATGAAAATGCGGCTAAAGTCTATAGTGAACAAATAAAAGAAATATTTAGTGATTATGTAGAGGTTAAAAGATATAGTTTTTTTGATAAAAATATAGAAAAGTCCATAGATGCAGACTTAGTTATTATACCTTCTACATTAATTTTTGAGCTTGTAAAAAAACACGTAACAAGTAATTCACAAATAATTGTAGTAAATAGAACATTGTCTAAAGCAGGCTTCGATAAAATAAACGACCTCCCTAAGAATACCAGGGCAATGTTAGTTAATGTAAGCGTAGAGATGGCCGTTGAAACAATTTCTTTGATATATCAATTGGGAGTAAAGGATATAGATTTAACTCCAGTATATCCAAATATAAAGACGATTCCCCCTTTAGATATGGCAATTACTCCAGGAGAGCCCCAGAATGTGCCAAAGGAAGTTAAGGAAATTATAGATATTGGAGATAGAGTGTTAGATATTAGTACTATAATTGACATTGCATCTATATTGGATTTAAACGAAGTATTAGAAAAGAAAAGTACGAAGCAGCATTTTAATAAAATAGTACCTATCAGCTTAGGTTTAGAGAAGATTTTAGGAAAGACTAGTCAATTAGAAGGTCAGTTTAATATACTGCTTGGGCTGTTTGATGAAGGTATTATTGGTATTAATTCCAATGGAGTAATCCATTTATATAGTGAAGGTACAAGAAAAATAATAGGTTATAGACAGGAAGAAGTTGTAGGTAGTAATGCTATGGAACTCTTTCCTCAGATTCCTTTTAACCAGGTTTTTAAGACTTCTAAGGCTGTTAAGGAAAAACTAATAAAAATAAAAGAAACAGATATAGTTGTTACAGTGGTTCCTATAATTAAATCAAAAACCCTATATGGTGCTGTAGCTATTTTAAGAAAGTTTAGCGATACAGAGAAAAAACAACATAAATTAAGAGCACAACTTATTGGTAAGGGTCATAGGGCAAAATACTGTTTTGAAGATATACTAGGAAAGGGTCTAGAGATAAATAAGTGTAAAAATATAGGAAAAAGAATGGCAAAATCTAATTCCTCTATACTGATTACAGGAGAAAGTGGTACAGGAAAGGAGCTTTTTGCCCAGGCCATACATAATTCTTCCCCTAGGAAGGATTATCAGTTTGTAGCAATTAACTGTGCAGCTCTTCCAGAAAGCTTATTAGAAAGTGAACTCTTTGGATATGAAGAAGGGGCATTTACTGGAGCACGTCGAGGGGGAAAGCTAGGACTTTTTGAATTAGCCCATATGGGAACCCTATTTCTTGATGAAATTGGAGAGATGCCATTGAAGGTTCAAGCTAGATTATTAAGGACTCTTCAGGAAAAAGAAGTAATGAGGATAGGTGGAGATAGTGTAATTGACATAGACGTAAGAATTATAGCAGCAACTAATAGAGATTTGAAAGAACTCTGTGATAAGGGACAGTTTAGAAAGGATTTGTACTTTAGATTAAATGTTTTGCCCTTGAGAATACCTCCCCTTAGAGAGCGAAAGGGAGATATACCGTTACTAATTAATGAATTCGTAAGGGAGTTTAATTCAGATTTTAGTCTAAGTGAAAAGGCACTTATAAAATTTATGGAGCATGGGTGGGAAGGCAATATAAGAGAACTGAGAAACTATATAGAATATCTAACGAATCTAGGAGAAAAACTAGTGGAAGTAGATAATCTTCCATTTAAAGCGGAGGATAAATCCTTTTCTTTAAAAGAAAAGGATTCTATAGATAAAATAGAGGATTTCATTAATAAAGCAGGAGAAGATTTAAATAAGTACATTTTAATATTGCAAGAATTAGAGAAGAATTATTACAAACAAACCTCCATAGGAAGAAGGAGTCTTTCAAAGGCAATAAGTTTAAAGGGAGAGTTTTTAACAGAACAGGAGATAAGAACTATATTATTAAAATTAAAGAATTTTTCTATGGTGGAAATAAAAAGGGGTAGAGGAGGAACAAAAATAACGAAGTTGGGGTTAGAAGCTTTAAATTATATAGGGCAATAATAAATGGGTTGAATGGGTTAAAAATAATAATCTCATTAACCCATTTATTTTATTTATAAATAGATATCTTATAGCTGTAATCCTAGAAAATCTGCCTATGAAAGTGTAAATTTAGTACTTATAGACAATAATTAGTCGTTGAATTAAATAATCTAAATAATTATTGAAAAATTGGCATGATATTTGCTAAATATATGATCGTTGAAAGGAGGAATGATATGAAACCATTAATAGGGATTACAAGCTACTTTGTAAAGGATAGAGAATTATCGGCCATGAGATATAGAGGCTTTAAGGGACAGGATATGCTTATGTTAACAATGGATTATGGAAAATGTGTACATTTGGCTCAAGGCATTCCAATCATAATCCCAGTAATTGATGATGAAAATTATTTAGAGAATTTGCTTAGTAAGCTAGATGCAATTATTTTTACTGGAGGACCCGATATTAATCCAATAAAATATGGACAGTCTTTAAAAAGAGGAATTGGATTGGTTGTAAGTGAAAGGGATGATTTTGAGCTAAAGTTATTAGATAAGTCATTAAAAAAAAGTATACCCGTTTTAGGAATATGTAGAGGTTTCCAATTAATTAATGTATATTTTGGTGGAACCCTACATCAAGACATATATGTTTCAAATATAGTCCAGATTGAGCATGCAGCACTCAATGCTCCCAAATATAATTACTGCCATAGGGTTAGTATTAGTAATGGAAGTATCCTTTCAGATATTTTTAGAAAAAAGGAACTTATGGTTAATAGCTATCACCATCAGGCCATCGATAAAATAGGTAAAGGTCTTATTGAGACAGCATTTTCTGAAGATGGTATAATAGAAGGATTTGAGCATAAAGATTTTCCAAGGCTATTTGGAGTTCAGTGGCATCCTGAAATGATGGCTGAAGTATATGATGAACAATTAGAAATATTTAAGTACTTTGTTAATTCTTCTATGGAAAATAATAAATCTAAGGAAGGAGGTATAAAGTTATAATATGAAATTAAATTTTAGATAAAATTTAAATTGACTATTAAAGGAGGATTTATTTTGAGTACACAAACAAGTAAAAGAGTGAGATTCAAATTACCGAATACTTATGCTCTAATTTTTATTTTTATTATTTTAGCTGCATTATTGACCTATATTATTCCAGCCGGTAAATATGATATTATCCAAGATGAGGTATCGGGAAGAAAGATAGTTGATGTGGAATCCTTCAAATTCGTTGAACAAACACCTGTTAGTATTAAGCAGTTTTTAGACTCAATTCCCACAGGATTAACTAAGGCTGGCAACCTGATATTTATGGTGTTTTTAGTAGGGGGATTTTTTAAGATAGTTACTGATACAGGAGCTATAGATGCAGGTTTTGATGCTGCAATTAGAAAATTTGAATCAAAGGCTCTATTGATAATACCCATATTAATGTTTATTATTACTTTTCTTGGTGCATTTGGTGTCTTAGTGAGTTCAGCCATAGCATTTATACCTATAGGGTTAGCTATAGCGAAAAAATTAAAGCTAGATCCTATTTGTGGTGTAGCTATGATATATCTTGCCTCCTATTCTGGGTTTGTTACATCGCCTATAGGACCCTTTAATACATTAATAGGGCAATCTATAGCAGGGTTACCCCCTGCATCGGGAGCAGGCCTGAGAAGTGTGGTATGGGTGTTCGTATTTATAGCCACAGTTTTCTATACCTTTAGATATGCAAAAAAGGTTAGAGAAGATAATAGTAATAGTTTATTAGATGAAATAAGGTTTAGTGACGATATAAAAGCAAGTGCCTCTGGTGGGGAATTTACTCTCTCACATATGCTCATCATTCTTGTGTTCATAGGTGGATTTATACTATATGGAGTAGGAACAAAACTGTGGAAATGGGGTACTAGTGATTTAGGTGCTGTTATGGTTGCCATAGGTGTATTAAGTGGAATAATTGGTAGAATGTCCTTAGATGATATGGCAAAATCCTTCCTACAGGGATGTAGGAATATGGTATTTGGAGCTTTAATAATAGGATTAGCTAGATCAATTACTGTAGTATTGGAACAAGGAAATATCATTCATACAATTATTTACTATATGTCAATACCTTTAGGGAAGGTAGGTCCTATATTGTCGTCCTTAGGAATGTTCCTATCCAACCTAATCTTTAACTTTTTTGTTCCATCGGGATCTGGTCAAGGTATGATAGTTATGCCTATTATGGCTCCATTATCAGATATAGTTGGAGTTACAAGGCAGATTGCCGTTAGTGCATATCAATATGGCGATGGTATGTCTAATATTATAATACCAACTTCAGGTGTATTAATGGGTGTAATTGGCCTTGCAGGTATACCCTATAGTAAATGGTTAAAATGGGTCTTTCCACTATTTTTAATCTGGGTAGGAATTGGAGCAGTTTCCTTGATAGTGGCAACAATGATAGGCTGGGCTTAAAAAATAATTGAAGGTGATAAAATGGGAGATTATAAATTTGATTTGCAAAATTATTTAAAGGAATTAGAATATCTAGTAAATATAGATAGTGGAAGCAGGAATCCTAGGGGCATATCCAAGGTAGCAGATTTTTTTATAAAAAAATATCTTGATATAGGATATAGTGTAAAGACCCATGAAATTAATGAAGAAATAGGACCCTGCTTAGAAATTGAAAATTGTTCTAGTGAAAGATATGATATTTTGTTACTGGGCCATATGGACACAGTATTTGAAATAGGTACTGCTAAAGAAAGACCCTTTACAATAATAGACAATAGAGCCTATGGACCTGGTGTCATAGATATGAAATCAGGATTGCTTTCTATGTATTATGCTTTAAAGGAGATTTATGAAAAAGAGCTAGGTAAAAACTTAAGTATCAAAATAATATTAAATAGTGATGAGGAAATAGGTTCAAGAGGGTCCTTAGGAATAATAAGTAGGGCTGCTGTAAAAAGTAATGTGGTTTTTGTCCTAGAACCGGCAAGGGCAAATGGTGCCCTCGTTTTACAAAGGAAGGGTTTGGGTGCCTATGACATAAAGTTTCATGGAATAGCTGCCCATGCAGGGGTTGAGCCTCAAAAGGGAGCTAGTGCCATAACAGAAATGGGAAGGTGGATAGTTGAGCTTAATATATTAAATAATTATAAAGCTGGGACAACAGTAAATGTGGGGATTGCATCCGGTGGAACAGCACGAAATGTAGTAGCAGAAGAGGCAAAGATTCAAGTTGATTTAAGATTTAAGGAAATAGCTGAGATGAATGGGATAGATAAAGCTATAGAGGATTTAATTAGCAATCCTATAATTAAAGGTGTAAAAGTGGATGTAAATAAATTAGGTATGAGACCACCTATGAATCCAATGGATACTACAATGAAAATATGGAGCATTATCAAAGAAATTGGCCATGAATTAGGGATAGAGTTAGATTGGGTAGCCACAGGTGGTGGCTCCGATGCTAATATTACTGCTTCCCTGGGAGTACCTTCTATTGATGGTTTAGGTCCTATAGGTGGAGGTGCCCATGGGCAATCTGAATACCTAGAAATAGATTCAATACAACCACGATTAGAGGTGCTTAAGAAGTTAATTTTAAGTCCAAAGCTGAGTAGACTGTTTTAGACAGTTCATAATAAATGTATCTACAAATATAGATTAAATAATATAAGAACTTTTCATTTGAGTAGGGTTAACCTACTCATTTTTATTTTTTTGTTGTTGATTTTATCCATAAAGCATATTATAACAATTCCTGTTTTATATAATCTAAAGGTTGCATCAATCTAAAAGTATGTTGAGATGGGTCTCTTCTTGTTGCGAACTGAGCATTTATTATAATTAGACAATATTACTTAATATTAAAATAAAAACTGAACCATTAATGTTTATTATAAATAAATTAATGTATAGTAACTTATAATATATTAAGAAATCTAAAAATAAATAATTAATAAATTTATTTTGATAAGGAGGCAAAAAGTGATACAGGTAAAAAATCTTAACTATACTTATAAAAAATCCAGCAAACATGCAGTCAGGGGAATTAGCTTTAATATTGAAAAAGGTGAAATATTTGGCTTCTTAGGACCTTCAGGGGCCGGTAAATCTACTACTCAAAAGATTCTCATCAAATTATTAGATGGATATTCTGGTGATGTGAAAATATTCGGTAAGGATTTATCATCATTTGATTCAAATTACTATGAAAAATTGGGGATAAGCTTTGAGCTTCCTAACCACTTTTCAAAGCTTACTGCTAAAGAAAATCTAGAATTTTTCAAGTCTTTTTATAAAAATCAGAGGGCAGATATTGATGGTATTTTAAAAGCTGTTGGGTTGTATGACCATAAAAATGACCTAGTAGAAAATTTTTCTAAGGGTATGAAGATGAGACTTAACTTTGTAAGGGCACTTCTTAACGATGCTGACATTATGTTCTTTGACGAGCCTACTAGTGGCTTAGACCCTGTTAATGCTAAGATTATTAAGGATTTAATACTTGAGCAAAAAAACAAGAACAAGACAGTTTTTGTAACCACCCACGATATGCAGGTTGCCGATACCCTATGTGATAGGGTTGCCTTTATAGTTGATGGTGAGATTGTGGAAATTGATACACCGAAAGCTCTTAAACTTAAGTATGGACTTAAAGTAGTAGAAATTGAGTATTATGTCAATGGAGAAATTAAATCTTCTACCTTTGATTTAGCTTCCTATGGTACTAATCCAGAATTTTTAGACATAATTAAAAAATATGAGACAAGAACAATACATTCCATGGAGACTACCTTAGAAGATGTATTTATTAAAGTAACGGGAAGGAGTCTTAGCTAAATGCGGCTTTCAAAATTAGTAAAATGGGACTTTTTATTTCAAGTCAAATATGGGATTATTATAGCTGCAATAATAATTACCCTTGTATGGCTTGGCATGATTTCTTTATTACCGGCAGAGACTATGGGCTATGTAATACCTGTTGCTTTTATTACTGATTTTGCAGTTACAGGATTTCTGTTTATTGCAGCTATGGTATTTTTTGAAAAAGGGCAAGGAACCTTAGATGTTATAGTCACAAGTCCAATAAGGGTATCAGAATACATATTATCTAAGGTGATAAGCTTAAGTATTTTAATATGTCTTATTGCCATTGGACTAGTTTTTGGAGTGAGTACTATCAAAGGCCTTAATGTTAACTATGGTTTTGTTATAATAGCCAGCATATTGTCCAGCAGCTTCTTTATTTTACTTGGTTTCATAACATCTACCTTTTATAAGTCCTTTACCGATATGATATTGCCAATGGGTGCCTGGTTTACTGTCTCATTTATACCACTACTTATCTACATCAATGCAGACATATTTAATTTTTTAGATTATATTGTGTTTTTATGGCCTACCTATTCCATGATTATATTAATAGACGCAATACTTGGTAATTCAGATGTTATTTCTATTATTCTTAGCATAGCCTATATAATAATTCTGAATTTTATCTTATTTAAGATTTCAATCAAATTATTTAACCAAAAAGTTATAGGAAGGGAAGAGGATATAGATGGGTAAAACTAAAGCTTTACTTATATCCCAATTCAAAAGAATTGGTAGAGACAATGTACTTTTATTACTTATGGTCTACCCTTTTATTTTAACCATATTAGGTAGGTATCTAGTACCTATAATCCAGAAAGCAACACTTTCAAACACCTTTGATTTAGCTAATCACTATCATGCCCTGATGATTTTCTTCGTAATAATGAATCCTGCACTTTACGGAAATGTTATTGGTCTTATGCTTCTTGACGAAAGGGAAGATAATACACTAACTGCAATTAGAGTCCTGCCAATTAAAATGTCCCAATATATACTCTCAAAGAGTACTTTGTTTATTATTATATCAACCATTAGTGGTATGCTAATCACTTGGCTCATTAATCTCTATTATGTGCCAGTGACAGCTTCATTTCTAATTAACTTCGTAGCCTCTTTAGGAGTTACCTTTGGAATGCTTTTAGTCAATTCCCTAGCAAGTAATAAAGTTGAAGGTTTTGCAGCTATGAAGGGTACGGGCTTTATTTTAATAATACCTGTAATAGCACTTTACATTCCATACCCCTTTAATTATATTTGTGGTATAGCACCGGGTTTTTGGCCTGCTATGGCTATAGCTACCTATTTTGACAAGTTCTACTCTACAATGAGCGTTTGGACATATTTGGGAGTTGGATTTGTTTATATTGTTATAATTTCTATAGTACTTTATAAAAAAGTAATGACAAAACTGTTGTCATAGTTAAGTATGAAGTAGGAGTGTTAGTAGGATTATATAGTAGTACTAAGGAAAAATTTACAAAATATTGGAGACGTTTTAATACTAAAAACTATGTAATTCAAAGGGGTTGACAAAACTTCAACAATGGTTTAATATTATATCCAAATAGTTGGTATTTCGAAGTAAATTTAGGGGAGTAGGATTAAGTATGATTAAAAGAGAAGATATTGAGCTGATTGAAAGAGTTTCTATAAAAGCTCAAAGGGCATTAAATAGTATTTTAAGGGTAAAGAAATTAGAAGAGGACTTAGATAAATTGACTAGAAAGGAAATACAAACTATATTTACCATAGGAAGCAAAGGTAATAGGACTATGGGAGACATAGCATCATGTTTAGGGGTTGCAATAAGTACACCTGTTACTACTATTGATAGGTTAATAAAAAAGGAGTATGTGTTAAGGAAGGTAGGAGAAGAGGATAGAAGGCAGGTATTAGTTAGCTTAACTGAAAAGGGCAATGATTTATATGATAAACTATTAGAAATAAGATTAAGCAATATGGAACTAATTCTAAATTCATTTTCAGAAGAAGAAATGCATATGTTTAGAGTTATACTAAGGAAGCTAGATAGAGAGCTTTAAAAATTTATTAAAATACTATATATTCCTAACTATACTAAATTTATATATTTTGATTTTCCATAGATTTGATTAAAATTTAAAGGTGGTGTTAGATATGGATATATTGATTAGAGCTATTCATCTGTATTTCATATTTATTTTAGGTAGATTTATATTAAATTTATATATTGGAAGCAAAAAAGTTTCAAAGGTTAATAAAAATAAAGAGGAAGATAATCAAAATATAAATAATTGGCATGAAAGAGTAAATAATATAAAAAAAGAATTAAATATGCTAGAAATGGTTAAGGATGAGGTTTGTGAAGCCTATCTTCAAAGAGAAAAAGCATATCAGGTAGTAGAGGATGACAAAACCCATTATTTCTGTAGTTGGGAATGTAGGCAAAAATATATAGAGGAAAAGAAGAAAAAGAACATGGCAGTTTAAAAGGGCTTTTAAAAATGAGATTTAAATTACTAAAGGCCCCATATTTAAATCAATAATTCTAATAAAGAAAATGAGTATTAAGAGAAAAACTGAAATGGGTAGTTCATTCTACCTTTTTCAGTTTTTTTATTAAAATTGCCACATTTTTTGAAAAACTATAAAATATTTTTTAAAAATTTTACTGATATAATATTAGATAAGGAAGTGAGTATATGCATGCATTAACCAGAAGGCAGATAGATATAATTAATTATATTCTAGACTCAAATTGTTTCGTAAAGATAATTGACATAAGTGATGAGTTTGAAGTTAGCCCAAGAACTATAAGGTATGATTTAGATAGTATAGAAACTTGGCTAAAGGAAAACGATGGTACTTTAATTAGAAAACCAGGGAAAGGAATTAACATTGAATGCAAAGATGGAGTTTCAGCATTAAAGCAAGCCATTAAGTTTATATTACCCAGAGACAGAGTATTGGATCAGGAGGAAAGGATAAAATTAATTTTATTAGAAATGTTATCTTCAAGTGAAACATTGACCTTAGAAAAATTGTCTCAGAAATTATGGACAAGTCAAAGTACAATAGTCAAGGATTTAAACAAGATTGAAAATATGCTGTCAAAGCATGGTATTAAACTAATAAAGAAACAAAAAAAAGGATTAACCATAGAGGGAAAGGAAGAAAAAATTAGAAAGCTAATAGTAGATATCTTTCAAGAACTCTTAAGCGTGGATAATGTTATGGATTTCCTAATGAGAAACAAAGATAATAATTTCAAAATGTTAAAATTCATAGAAAGTTACAAAAATCTATTTGAATTAAATGAAGTTGATACTGTTTTCAAAATTTTAAATGAAGCACAAAGATATATGAATTTTAAGCTGGTAGATGATGCTTATGTAGCTTTGACTATTCATATAATAATTGCCTTAAAGAGAATAAGAAACAACCAGAAGCTTGTATTTGATAAAAGTAAAATAGAAGCTTTAAAAGATAAAAAAGAGTTTGTTGTGGCTACCTATATTACTAAAAGGCTTGAGGAACTATTTAGTTTAAAAATAACTGAATATGAGATTGGCAATATCACCTTACATTTAATGGGAGCTAAACTTTATGAAGATATAGATATTTTAAATTCAGCTCAAAATGTAGATTTTGAAATAGATGATAACATTATAGAATTAGCAAAGAAAATTATAAGCAAGGCGGGCAAAGAAATTGGAATAAATTTTGAAAATGACGTACAGCTTTATAATGGACTTGTAATTCATTTAAAGCCAACTATTTACAGATTAGAAAATGATATGAACATAAAGAATCCCCTAATTGATCAAATCAAGTTAAAATATCCTTTTATTTTTCAAGTAGCACAAAGCTGTGCTTCAGTGCTAGAAGAGTTTTTAGGTAAGAAGTTACCCGATGATGAGATTGGATATATTACTATGCATTTAGGAGCGGGCTATGAAAGAAATTATACTTCTGGATACTTTCCTAAAGCCCTTGTAATATGCTCTAGCGGTATGGCTACTTCACAGTTGTTAAAAATACGAATTAAAAACTTACTTCCAGAATTACAGATAGTAGACACGTGTTCAATATATGATATTGATAAATATAAAGAAAAGGTGAATTTCATTATTTCAACTATAGAATTGGATTTACCTGATATTGAAGTTATAAAGGTCAGTCCTTTCTTAGAGGATAGAGATATATTAAAAATAAGGAAAAAAATTGTTAAATTGTCAAATTTCAATAAATTGATTCAATTTAACTCAAATAAAATGTTAGAAGATAAGGAGACAACACCTATGCTAAAAGACATTCTCACTGAAGATTCCATTGAACTAGGTGTGGAAGCAAAAGATTGGGAAGAAGCAATTAGTAAAGCAGGGCAAATATTATTGCGTAATAATTTAATTAAGGAGTCATACATTGACTCTATGATTAAAGTAATTCATGAATTAGGGCCCTATATCGTTATAATGCCTGGGATTGCCTTTGCCCACGCTAGACCTAGCCATGACGTTATTGATAATTGTATGAGTTTAATTACTTTAAAAAAACCGGTTGAATTCGGAAATAAAGAGAATGATCCAGTAAATATAGTGGTTGCTATAGGAGCTAAAGATCAGAATGGCCATTTAAATGCTCTGCAGGATTTAGCTAACTTTCTAGCTAAAGAAGATAATGTTCAACTTCTTTTACAAACTAAGGATAAATCTGAATTAATAAAGACAATAATAAATTACTAAGGCTGGTTAATTAACTTTGAAAGGGATGATGATATGTCAAAATTAAAAATCTTAGCAGTGTGTGGTTTTGGAGTTGGGTCTTCTATGATTTTAAAGATGAAGATTGACGAAGTTCTCAAAGCAAATGGTTTATCTGCTGAAGTATTTACTGCGGATATAGGTTCAGCTGCATCTACTCCATGTGACATAGTTTTTACGTCTACAGAGCTATTAAAGGGAATTTCTGAAAGGGTTAAAGTACCTGTTATTGCTATTAAAAATTTTACTAATAAGAAAGAAATTGAAGAAAAGGGACTAGGCACTATAAAGGATATTTTAGATTCTAAATAATAATCTAAAGGGGGAGAATAATGAGGATAATAACGTTTTTTATTAATGAAATTTTTAGGGAGGCTGCGTTATTTTTAGGAATTATTGCTTTAGTAGGTTTATTAATACAGAGAAAATCAGGCTCAGATATTATTAAAGGTACGGCTAAAACAATTATTGGAGTAGTTATATTAACCCAAGGTGTAAACATACTAGTTAATGCCATGCTTCCATTGAGTAATGGATTTAACACCCTATATCAGATACCAGGGGAAGCAGTATTAAATCCAATGGGCTCAGACAAAATAATCTCTGATTTTGGCTCACAAATAGGTTTGACGATGCTTTTTGCTTTTCTTATCAATGTATTAGTTGCTAGATTCACAAAAATTAAAAATATATTCTTAACTGGACATCATCTATTTTGGTTTGCATTTATATTTGTAGCTGTAGGAGTAGGAGCGGGCTTGACAGGTACCACACTAATAACATTTAGTACTATTTTCCTTGCAATGTATATAATTATAGTACCTGCAATAATTAAGCCCTATGTAAAAAATGTAATAGGAGATGATTCCTTCACTCTAGGGCATCCAACAGTTATATTGTCACTGGTTTCAGGCTTTGTTGGAAAGATATTCGGAAATAAGGAACACTCAACTGAAGACCTCAAAATTTCTGAAAAATTTGACTTTCTACGAGAGATAACTATTACTTCATCTATAGTAATGTTTATTGTATATATAATTGTAGGAATTATGCTAGGAGCTCAGAGTAGTGAAGTATTTGGAACTGATAAGAGCATAGGAGTTTATGCATTAATGCAAGGGGTCCTCTTTGGGGCAGGATTAACAGTTTTACTCTCAGGTGTTAGAATGATGTTAGCAGAAATTATACCAGCCTTTAAAGGTATTTCAGATAAAATAATACCAGATGCTGTTCCAGCATTAGATTGCCCTATCATTTTCCCATATGCACCAAATGCAGTTTTAATAGGATTTGTTGTTTCAATGATTACATCGGTTATAACAATTATCCTTGTGGGAAGGGCTGGATTATTCCCATATGCTATCCTACCTTTAACTATAACCTGTTTCTTTGAGATTGGAACAGCTGCCGTTATCGGTAACGGAACAGGGGGAACTAGAGGTGCTATTATAGGCTCAGGGGTTGCAGGCGTGTTAATGATATTCTTAGTTGGTTTCTCAATACCATTTTTACAAACTACCGTTTCAGATTGGATTATCATATTTGGAGGTAATGATTTCTCACTATGGGCTATCATATCAGGTTTTATTGCCAAGCTATTTGGATTAGGAGGCTAAAGGTATATGACACAGACACAGTATGGTAAGGTATACATTAATCACTTAAAAGATATAATTGACAGGATTCTTGAAAGTCAATATGATAAGCTGGAAATGGCTGCAAAAAAAATAGCTGATACAGTTCAGACAGGCAACACAATATTTGCATTCGGTTGTTCACATTCTGGTATAATAGTAGAAGAGCTTTTTTATCGAACAGGAGGCTTTGTGCTTATTAATCCAATATTCAATCCAACTTTAATGCTCAATACCAGACCAGTTACTATGACCTCTAGAGCTGAGAGACTTGAAGGATTTGGGAGGGAGATTATAGACCAAAGCCCTTTAAAAAAAGGAGATACCCTGCTTATTCATTCAGTTTCAGGGAGGAACCCAGTGGTGGTAGACGCTGCCATAGAGGCCAAGGAAAAGGGTGCCTATGTTATAGGCTTGACAAATATGACATATTCCACCCAGGTCACATCAAGGCATAAATCTGGTAAAAAATTATATGATATAGTAGACCTTGCTATTGATAACTGTGGAGATTATGAGGATTCAAGCATACAGATAGAGGACATGAAACAAAAAGTAGCTCCTACCTCAACAGTTGCAGGGGCAGCAATTGTTAACACAATAATCGTTGAAGCCTCATCTATGCTATTGTCTAGGGGGATTGAGCCACCCATTTTTCATAGTTCAAACGTTGATGGCGGTGATGAATTCAACAAAAGAGTATTGGATAAATATAAGGATAGAATCTTCTATTTATAGCTCAATTAAAAGGTAGATGCGATGGTGTCTACCTTTTATCAATATTATAAGGATAGGTGGTTATATGGAAGGAATAATAAATGGAAAGGTTATTCTTGAAAATAGAATTGTGGAAAATAAAGTATTGCTATTTGATGAAAAAATATTAGATATTGTAGATATATGTGAAGCTTCAAACTATAAAAATCTACAATTGATTGATGCTGATGGTAAATATGTATCACCGGGCTTTATAGATTTACATGTTCACGGCTACGGTGGATACGATACTATGGATGGAAGTCTTGAATCTATTGAGATGATTAGTAATTTAATCTTAAAAAATGGAATAACAGGATTTTTACCAACAACTATGACTATGGATATGAGTAGTATACATTCTGCCTTAGATAGTGTAAGGGACTGCCTTAAAAAAGAGTTAAATGGTGCACAGGTTTTAGGGGCACATTTGGAGGGGCCATTTATTAACCCTAAATATAAAGGTGCTCAAAATGAAATGTATATAATAAAACCGAATTACAATTTGATAAAGGATTATTTAGATGTCATTAAGATTATTACCTTGGCACCGGAAATTGATGGCAGCAGCAGTTTTATAAAGGAAGTAAAAAAGCATAGTGGAGTAACCCTATCTATAGGCCATTCCAGTGCAACCTATGAGGATGCTTTAAAGGCTTTTAAGGAAGGGTCAATCACCTATGCTACCCATTTATTTAATGCTATGCCCCCCCTTCACCATAGGAGTCCTGGAGTTGTGGGTGCGGTTTTTAACTGTGACAAAGTCACTTGCGAGCTTATTGCAGACAAAATACATGTTCATCCTGGTATTTTTAAAATCCTAGTTAATATTAAAGGCAGCAATAAAATGGTATTGGTAACCGATTGCACTAGAGCCGGAGGCTTAGAAGATGGACTTTATAATTTAGGTGGTCAAGAAATTAAGGTTGAAAGTGGTGCTTGTAAACTAGAGGATGGAACTCTAGCTGGAAGCATCCTAAACCTAAATGAAGGGCTTAAAAACTTCATAGAAAATACTGATATTGATATCTTTGATGCCATAAAGATGGTTTCTCTAAATCCTGCTAGGGTTTTGGGACTGGAGTCAGTAAAGGGAAGTATTGAAAAAGGAAAGGATGCAGATATAACTATTTTTGATAGTAATTTCAAGGTAGATTTAACTATTGTAAAGGGTAAAGTACTTTTTAATGATATACAGGAGGCATAAAGGATGAAAGTAATCTTAATTGAAGATTATCAAACTATGAGCAAAAAGGCGGCTAATATTGTTGAAAGTCAGATTATCCTAAAGCCCCACAGCGTTCTGGGCTTAGCCACTGGAGAAACTGTACTTGGCATGTATAAAGAAATTGTTAAAAGCTTTGAGAACGGAGATTTAGACTTTAGCGATATAAAGACCTTTAATTTAGATGAGTATTATGGCATAGATAAGGAAAATAAAAGAAGCTATTATTACTACATGGAGGAAAATTTATTTAAGCACATTAATATAAATAATGCAAATATTCATATTCCAGATGGTATGACAAGTGATATAGAAGAAGAATGTAAAATCTATGAAGAAAAAATTGAGAGATGCGGAGGAATAGATTTACAAATACTAGGAATAGGTAGAAATGGTCATATTGGATTTAATGAACCGGGCTGTAAATTTGAGGCTTTAACACATTTAGTTCATTTAGATAAAACTACCATAAAGGATAACTCTAGGTTTTTTAACTCTATATCCGAAGTACCTACTAAGGCCATAAGTATGGGTATAAAAACTATTATGAATGCAAAAAAGGTTATTCTTTTAGCAAGTGGGCAAGAAAAAGCAGAAGCCCTGTATAAAGCCCTTAGAGGTAATATTACACCTAAAGTACCGGCTTCAATCCTACAGCTACATTCCGATGTAACTGTGATTGTAGACAGAGATGGGGCTTCAAGATTGTGATGGTTATAAAGAAGAGATAGGGAGAGTTTATGACTTTATAGCCAATAGAATAAATGAAATTAGTCGTGAAAGCGATTAATTAAAAAAAGGTCTAAGCTTTATATGGAGAAGCAATTATATAATCAAAAGTTTATGAGACTCTCCAATAAAATTGAAAAAGCAATATTTAATAATAAGGCTATCGGCAGCTAATTTCGATTAGTTCCCGATAGCTCTTCCTATTTCGTCCCACGCCGCTGTTCCGAGACATGGAAAAATGAAAAATATACCCCTTCATATAATACATAATCCTGCTATAGCAGTGCCAATTAATTGTTTATAGTGATTAGAAATAGCCACTTGAGAAGGGTTAGGACTTCAAGTAGTTTTAGATATTAAAACAATATAGAAAAGTATATTAGAATTATACAAGGAGAACTTTATAAACTGTCATTAAGCTTATTGAATCATCAAGTCTGTAATTAGCCACTTATTGTCAATTTTTCTGAACTTCATGATATATTCTAAATATGAATACATATTGTTGGAAAATAGTATAGTAACTCTACATAAGTTTTTACTTTTAGATGAAAACCCTATCACTTCAATGTTTTTTAATTTAGCATTTTTAAATTTTTCCATTCTTTGTAATAGAATATTCTGAATTTTTTTTGAGCTGCTTGTATCAATTAATATTTCCTTATTTGCAGAGTGTAAAGCTATTATAACATCTAAAGCTTTTTGTTCGATTAATTCTTTTTCTGATTCACTTATTGGTAACCTATATACCTGTATAGAATGCCATACTTGATAGATTAAAAAAACAACTAGGATAGCTAAAAGAATTATTAAGACTTTTCTTATCATAGATATCTCCCCAGTACTCATAATCATTAAAATATGTTAAATCTTAATAGTCATGTACATAATAATCTACAGTTGGATATGCTGATTGGACAGTTAGAGTTAACCCTCCTTCCCCTTCATATGTTATATCATATAATGCTTGCCCCCACGCACGAAGTTTATATTTTTTATTAATATAATCAGGAAGATTATATATTATTGTTGATGTAAATCCATTTACATTAAACCACTCAGCATATCTATCGGCTTGATTATGAGGAATAGGGTATCCATAGTTATCAATTAATGGCATATCTACTTTTGATAATCCATAGTTGTTAGAAACTAGTATGCGTTGGTGTCTCTCAGGAAATGCTGCATCATGCCAATGATTAACATCTGTAGAACCAAAACCATTTGCAATAATATTAAGAATCATTGGTGCATCATTCCAAATATAACCTGCTAAATCATAGAGAATTTCAACTCCTGTTTCACTAGGAATTTGATGCGATGGATACGCTGATGTTATTGTTAGCGAGTCATAAGTATTATTTGGACCATTAATATCTTTTAAAGCACTTTTTAAACCAACTACTTTGATATCAGTTGCATAAGGATAATCGTTTTCAACAGCGTCTATTCTAGAAAATACACGTGCTCTTTGCTTTCCCCAATATGCATTCCTATAATAAACTGCACCAACTGATATAGTAGCCCATTCATTGGCACTAGAAGTATAAGAAGAACTAATTGTAGATTTATATAGCCAAGAGCCGTTACTTCCTTTAAACCAAAACTGTTCTTGGGCTAATGATGTGTTGTAATTAAAGAAAAT
>JAKSBP010000209.1 GCA_022361035.1 Clostridia bacterium | reverse complement strand
TTATTTTGCCCATAAAAAAAAAAAAAAAAAAACTAAAGAACAAACTGGATAATATCCGTTTGTTCTTTTAAGTAGTTGATAATATTTTTTTAAGTAATACTAGCCTTAAAATTATAAGTACTCACTATTTAATGTTGAATAGTGAGTACTTATAATTCGACCATATAAATTGCTTTTTTTATTTCTTTATAACTAGGCTTGTCTAAGAAATAATTCATTTCTTTACCAGTTAAATATCTTATGACATTTTCACTGGCATTAGCTTTATACAATCTATCAATAAAGCTATTTCTAAATATTCGAGGAGTAATTTTAATATCGGTAAAATGGCCATCCTTTAGAATTATTCGATATATCCCAGAATTAGTCTTTTTCCCTCTTTGCCCATAAAAATAATAATTATTAATATAATTATTTTGTTCGTAACGCTTAATGTCCTGAGTTGTCTTTGGCGGCAAAGGAATAACCCTATTGTTTACCGATAATAAGGTATCTTCTTCAGCTTTCTTACCTAAAATAATATTCTTCTTCTTTAAATTTATCAATTCATGAACTTGAATGCCGGTATTAATCAACAATGAAAAAATGACTGAGTCTCTTTCAGTCGCTTTCAATCTCACGTATTCTAGAACAAATTTAATTTCATTCATTGTTAAAATCTCTGGTTTAGTATTCTTATATTGTATATTTAAGTCTATATTATATGCAGGATTACTTTCTATGAAATTATCATCCTTTAGATAGGAGCATAATTTTCGAAAAGTTGATACCGACCTTCTAATACTCTTGGTTGCATAATTTTTTTGTAGTTTTAGAAAGTTTAAATATTCGTTCAATGTTTCCAAACATAAATCGTCTAAAATTACATTTCTCCTCTTCTCTTTCTTTACGAACTCCGTGAATGTGTTTAAGTCTGCAATATAGTTTGATTTTGTTGTTTCCCCTAATCGAGAATTATTAAGCTTCTCTTCGAAATAATTTACTAAATCTAATGAACTCACCTCCAAAAACCAAGCTAATAGTTCTCTCTTATTATAGCAATATTTAGAATAATTTACCACATTTCTTAACCAATTATTTTGTAGTCAATAATATTGAGACTAAAGTCTCTTTTAAGGAAGCATTCTGTTCTATCTTTTCTTACACTATCTAGGTGTAAAGTAAGGAATTTCTCTTCATATTCAGTTAGAATCAAAACAGTTAGATATCTTTTCTTTTTTGCACCCTTATATGGATCTCTATCAGTGATAATTATATGTACGGTTTGACCTTCTTTTGGAAGTTGATCTATAAAAGAAGTCATCCTACTTTTATGATTAAAAAATTTCATTATATTCCCTCCCAATAAACCATTTTCAAATAAAATTATCCATATTAAATTTACTTAATTAAAAGTAATTTTGCTTTTTTATGGCAAAATTCCTATATACACACGTAGATAATATCACAATTTTTTACAACTGGCAATATAATATAAAATAACAAATCAAGTTTAAATAGTGTTTTCAAGAAATTACAAAAGAATGGATATAATATATCCATTCTCTTGTAATTCATTACACTGCTACTTTGCAACTTTCCAAATTGGCTCCTTTAGAGTTGTTTTATTCCCACACATATCAGAAACTTCTACCTTAATTACCTTAAGGCCAGCCTCTCCATGCAGTTCGTAATCAAAATAATCTGTAGACATGATATCCCATATTCCATTAATCTTACTAAATTTCTTAGTATTAAAATTATCCTTAACATTAAGCTTAATTTTAATAGAGTCCTCCCTGGTAGCACTCTGCATAGGAATATATTTTTCCATTTTACCGGTAGGACTTACCCAATCAACTATGAAATCTATATTTACAACATTAGACTTTGTTCCTGCACTATTCCTAAGCTGTACTCCTCCTGAGAAGAATCCTTCCTGACTAAATGATATATTTTCCTCTATTTTTTCGTCCTTAATTTTTTGCCAATCTTGATTCTCATTTTTAAGTCCATTCATTTCAATGAATCTAAATTCCTTAGCCCCCTCAAGATTAGTGATTTTTATTTTAGCCTTACCATTTCTCACCAGTATTGTTTTGTTTCCTAGATATTTAATCGTTATAGAATTTACCTTTCCTTCAAGAAATTGAATAAATGAATTCCTTGATGATGTAGTAAGTTCTTTTAAGGAAACTATTGTAGCTATATCTTTGTCATCAGAAATATCATAGGAAATATCGTTTACTGCAAAATCAATTTTAGGGCCATCTAATTTAGCAATTCTTGATAACAATTCTTTCTTTGTATTTCCATCCTCTAGAGAATCTACATTATTATTTGCATCAGTATGATTATCATTGGTTTTATTAGCTTCGTATCCTATTACAGCATTTACTGATTCTATGATATCCCTAATTTCATCAACTGTTAAATTTCTTCCAAGATCATTTTGATACATCTGTAAATATCTAATATATTCAGATAGATAGTCCTGTATAATTTCTGTATCCGGAAGCAACGTCTTTAAATCACTTATGGTTATGGTTCCGTTTTCAATTTTTTTATTTATGTTTATAAGTTTTATTGCTTCGATGATTTTTTCAATTGTAGGTCTTTCATTTAATTCTTTTAAAGCATCCCTATAGTCTTGAAGATATTCATCATAAACTGGAACAGCTCCGTCAACAATCTCTCTAATTTCTTC
>JAKSBP010000009.1 GCA_022361035.1 Clostridia bacterium | reverse complement strand
AAATATTCTAATTATGAGAATCGACTAAGTCTCGATTCTTTTTTACTGTCATTATTAAGAGTACATGGCAGATAAAGGATATTGTCTTTGAGTACTATGGTTAACATGTTATAATTAAAATGTTTAATGTAATTTTTTTAGGTATTATTATATTTTGGAGGATAAAAATGGAGGATTTATAGAATGTATGAAAAATTAATAACTACCTGATAATATTAGAAGCATGATCTTAGAGAATGAAAGTAATAAGAAAATTATAATAGGTGATAAAGATATTATGCAAATAGTTTTAGATAATTATCATCACGGATTTACTAGTCAAAAAAGTATAGTAAGTGTACATATTGATTTAAAGAACGATGATAGAGTACATATGTATGGTAGTTTCTATAAAAATGAAGTGCCTGAGATGATTAAAAAATTATTTAAGTAGAAGGAAACTTATTGAAATCAAATTAATAAAGAGGTTGATTAGATAATGAAAAAGACAAAGTTACAATTTATATTATTTATGCTAGGTTCTATTGTTTTGTTCTATTTAATGCCGACTATTGCACCACTGATGATATCAAGGGATATGAGTTTACCATTTGTAATTTTAACATTAGTGATAGTAAATCCAATATATAGCTTCTTAAGTGGATATATTTTTACCAAGAGCAACGGTTTTAAATGGTACTATTCTTTAATGATTGGCATAATATTTATTCCTGCTGTATTTATAATATATAATAGTAGTGCAGCTGTTTATGCTATTGTTTATTCTGTGTTATCTTATTTAGGTTGTTTAATTAGTATAGTTACCATGAAATTAAAAAACAATTAAAGTGATATATGGAAAGTAAAGATAAAGAAGAGATTTATATATAGGCTTCGGTCTCTTAATTTAGTAGCATTGAAGTTAAGACTTTAGAATAGACTGTTATTTTGTAGACTTTATGAAACCCACGATGAAAAATCGTGGGTTTATCATTTATGCTTTTGGTGTTTTACTACCTAATAGTAGGGGTTATTTTGCTTGAGATCTTTTAGATTATAGGAATTTATAAATCTGCTAAAAAGTTCCTGTGCTAGAGTTTTTAAAGGATATTAATTGGGTTTAGCGGGGGTGTTTAGAATTCTGTTAGAGATAAGCATAGTTTCCCATAGTCAAAAAACTTCTCATCATTAGGTTTTTGCTATGATGGGAGGGAATTTTCTTAAAGAAATATTGCTAAGGGTTTCTAAATCACCCAGGGGGTTTTTACGCTTAGATATTTATGGTTAAGGTGGATATCCTTTTATTGTTTAAGATAAGAGATAAATTAAAATATAAAAGTTTAATTATATTATATGATAATCATTGTTATTTGACAGTGTAAAGGCATATTGATATAATTGAAAAGGATATTGGCTATGATGTAAAAAGAGATTAACTACTATTTTAATAAATATATAAAGATAAATGTTAATTATTTTTTTGCAATTCTAATGATAATAAAAATCATTTTCAAAACCAAGGTTTATTAATGGTAGCTGAGAAGAAATTTATAAGCATATTGGTAATTATTGCATACATACATTTAAAAAAATATGGAAAAGGTGCCTTTATTATTTTTAATATAATTTTAGTTTTAGAGATTAAATAAAGAGGAGGCATTTTAAAGCCATAGAGATAATTCTTCTTCTTCGGTTAAGTAGGACTATAAATGACTTTAAAAGGAAAGGGGAATAAACATGTGGAAAAGACTGTTTAAAATAGCAGTTGCAGTTTTTCTGTTCTTGACATTAGCTGTAGGTTGTTGGCAAGGTACAGGAGCTATTAATAGTAAAAGTAATCAAGACAAGGATGTTAATGAAATTACTCTTTGTGAAAGCTGGGGATTTGAAGATGGATTTCCTACAGTTTTTACACCAGGGCAGAATTCAAACTACCAAGCTGCCTATTATTTAGCTAATTTTTATGAAACATTAGTCAATTATCAAGAGGGAAAAATAGTTCCTGGACTGGCAGAGTCCTGGAGTGTTTCAGATAATGGATTAGTTTATACTTTCACTCTTAAAAAAGGAGTAAAGTTTTCAGACGGAGCAGATTTTAATGCCGCTGTTGTTAAAAAGAATTTAGAAATGCTGCCGATTCTTTTAGGAGACTATAAAGGGTCCTATGAGAATTTTTCTATATTTTTCAAAGAAGCAAAGATTGTTGATGAGCATATAGTGGAGGTGCATTTAACTTCTCCCTATTATGGAACCTTACAAGATTTTGCAAAGCCCATGCCAATGGGAATCATGTCTCCTAATGCTTTTAACGAAGATGGGACTTTGTCTGATAAGTTATTGACTCAATCCATGGGCACTGGACCCTACATGTCTGAAGGTCAAAGCGGTGGAAATATCTATACTTTTGTACGTAACCCCAACTATTGGGGAGAAAAACCTTATGTGGATAAGTTTAATGTAAAGGTTATACCGGATAATGAAGCCAAAGCTTTAGCTTTGAGAAATGGTGAAATCGATATGATTTTTGGCTCAGCTAAAATTTCCTATGATGGATTTAAAGAATTTTTAGAAGATAGAAGGTATGGTGCTAAAACATCTGATGAAAACGTTAAGACTAGATTTTTAGGGTTTAATTTAGAGAAAGAACCTTTTAATGATAAAAAGGTGAGATTAGCTGTTAGTCATGTCATTGATAAACAAAGTATATGTACTAGTTTGTTCTATGGGATTGAAACAAAAGCAGATAATCTTTTAAGTAAGTCGTTACCTTACTGTAATATAGAATTAGAACCTTACGAACATGATGTGGAAAAGGCAAAACAACTACTTGAAACATCGGGTTGGACGGATTCTGACGGTGATGGTATTAGAGAAAAAGCCGGTAAGAAATTAGGAGGGGAGATTTTATATCAAACAGGTAATTCAGTTGACCATGACCTTGTTTTAACTTTAGTTTCATCATTAAAAGAGATTGGGATGGAGATAAAAGTTACGGGACTTGATCTATTGGCCTGGTATGCAGAAATCCAGGAGGGGAACTATACTATGGCCTATGTAAAAACCTATGGACTTCCTTTTGATCCATATACAACTATTGCTAATATGAATTCTGATCCATTAATGGATAATAGTTTAGCTCAAGGGTTTGCCCATGTTAAAGATGGTAATAGCATCATAAAGGGGTTAGCTAGTTTGGTAGATGAAAGTGAAATACAGGATAAATATGATTTTATTTTAAAAGAATTACACAGCAACGTTTCCTTTGTTCCCATTTCTTATATGAAGGAATTGGTAGTTTTTGATACTGAAAAGATAGCTGACTATCAGTTTAACGATCAACCTCCTAATGTTGATGTAGCAGGAATAAAACTAAAGTAAAAGTAGGACCTGAGATTGTAGTTTTCACTCGATTTTAGGTTATTTGGAGAAGGGCAATGCTGGGTGATCTTAAAAGGGTTTTAAGATATGCAGATGGGTATAAAAGTAAAACATATTTAGTTATAAATCCATGTTTTTTGTCTAAATGCACCTTAGATTTTAAGGTGGAGCATCTATAAAAAATGACTGAAAGTGAGTATAGTCAAGCTGTTTATTTATAGAGTTATTTTTTAATATTTTTTATTGGAGGTTAAGTAGGTGCTTAGATATATCAGCAATAGACTTATAGGTTTAATAATTGTTTTAATAGGGGTAACGGTGCTTACGTTTATATTCTCAAATATATCTACTGTTGACCCAGCTGAGGCCTTTGCTAGGCGAAATATTTTAAATCCTACGCCTATGCAGATAGAAGAATTGCGAGAAGAAATGGGACTGAATCTACCTGTATATCGTCAGTATTTTCATTGGATGGGAGAAAGCATGAAAGGGAATTTGGGAATTTCTCTTCTGACTAAAAATCCTGTTAGTGCAGATATCGCTAAAAAAATGCCCGCTACCTTATCAATCGTTGGAATGGCTTTTTTTTGGATTGTTGTTATAACACTGCCAATCAGTATATTGTCGGCTGTTAAGCAAAATGGTGTTTTTGACCATGTAGCCAGAGTGATTACAATATTTGGGATATCTATGCCAAACTTTTGGTTAGGATTCATAATGCTTATTGCTTTTGCCGTCGTAGTGCCAATTTTTAATGTAGTAGATTACGGTAATTTTAAAAGCATTATTCTACCTTCATTGACCCTTGCTATTCCTGTTATCTCGTCATCTATTAGGCTATTTAGAGCCACCATACTTTTAAATATGAATAAGGATTTTGTTACATATGCAAAAGCAAGGGGGATATCTAAAACAAACATTATTTGGAAACATATCTTGAAAAACTCTCTGCCGCCTATGATTACCCTTATGTGTCAGAATTTGGGATACATGATAGCTGGAAGTGCAATTGTAGAAAGTGTTTTTTCGTGGCCGGGCATTGGCAGTCATTTAGTAGAGGCGATTGTTGGCAGAGATTTACCGACGATAAATGGCTGTGTTTTAGTTATTGCAGTTATTTTTGTTTTGAGTAATTTGTTTGCCGATGTAGTAAATATAATGCTTAACCCCAAGATACTTAATGAACAGGGGGAGTTTTAATGGTTAAGGAAATCTTAAAAAACAAACAGGCTGTAATAGGCTTGATAATGATGTTTATAGTTGCTTTTATTGCAGTTTTTGCCCCTTTTATTGCAGTTAATAATCCTGAGGAAATAAGTCCAGCACAGAAATTTGCCAGGTTCAGTGGAAGATATCCTTTGGGAGCAGACCAGTTAGGAAGATGTATCTTTTCACGGCTTATTTATGGGGCAAGATATTCTTTAGGAATTGCTATTCCCGTACTTTTAATTTTAGCGGTAATTAGCACTTTTTTAGGAACTGTTTCCGCATATATAGGGGGAAGATTTGATAGAATTTTCTCGATATTCTGTGATATATTTATGGCTTTTCCACCGCTATTAGTTGTTTTATCTTTGGTAGGAGCATTAGGGCAAGGTATCCTGAATATTATGATAGCTGTTATCTTTTCCATGTGGGTGTGGTTTGCGAGAGTTATTAGAAGTTATGTTTTAATGGAAAAAAAGAAAGGATATGTTACGGCCTCTAAAATTGTAGGCTGTAGTGATATACAAATAATAACACGACATATTATCCCCAATATATTACCTGCATTTATCGTCTATTTTAGTACTGGTGTTGCGGGAATAATACTGATGATTTCAGGATTCTCATTTCTTGGACTGGGTATAGAAGCCGGAGTTCCTGAATGGGGAGCAATGCTTAGCAGTGCAAAACCTTATCTGTATTCTCGGCCCCTATTACTCATCTATCCTGGTATCTTTATTTTATTCACAGCGGCGGGATTCAATCTGTTTGGGGAAGCATTGAGAGATATTATCTCACCGGAGGGGGGATAGGAGTGAGTAATCTATTAGAAATTAGAGAGTTAAATATAACATTAGTAGAAAATCAAAGGCCCATTGTCAAAAATGTTTCTTTCAATGTTGGAAAAGGGAGAATTCTAGGTATTATTGGAGAAAGTGGAAGTGGAAAAACATTAACTAGTAAAGCTATTATGAGGCTTTTGAATGAAAAAATATTTACTGTAAAGGGTCAAGTTGAGTTTAGGGGAAACAATCTGCTTCAAATGAGTGAGAGAGAAATAGAAGGAGTTATGGGTAAGGATATATCCATGATTATGCAAAATCCTATGACTGCATTTGACCCAATGATGAAAATAGGTAAACAAATTATTGAAACCGTTAAAGCACACTTACCCTTATCAAAAAAGCAGGCTTATGACATGGGAGTTCAACAGCTTAAAAAGATGAATCTCAATAGAGTTTCGGAGATTATGAACAGCTATCCTCATACATTAAGTGGTGGAATGCTTCAGCGGATTATGATAGCCATAGCACTTTTACTTGAGCCGAGAATCATTATAGCCGATGAGGCTACAACGGCCCTTGA
This sequence comes from Clostridia bacterium, assembly GCA_022361035.1. Taxonomy (GTDB): domain Bacteria; phylum Bacillota; class Clostridia; order Peptostreptococcales; family Caminicellaceae; genus JAKSBP01. The sequence goes on along the minus strand of JAKSBP010000009.1, from coordinate 4,397 downwards.
TGTTAGTACCCAATCAATCATCCTTGATGAATTTAAAAAAATACAGGATAAAGGAATTAGTTTAATTGTGGTGACCCATGATTTTGGTGTGATTGCAAAGGTTGCTAATGATGTAATTGTAATGAAGGATGGAGAAATTATTGAAGATGGTACAGTACATGAAATTTTTTATAATCCTAAAACAGAGTATACAAAAGAATTGCTAAAGGCAAGACTACTTGCAGATGAGGTGAGTTATGCTTGAAGTAAAAGAACTATGCAAACAATATACTGGGAGAGATAAAAAAGGTAGAAAAACAACAATTCAAGCTGTAGATAATGTTTCATTTATTGTTGAGAGAAATAAAAGTTACGCTCTTGTTGGAGAAAGTGGAAGTGGTAAAAGTACTTTAGCCCGTTTAATTACACATATCGAAATGTCTACAAGTGGTCAAATAAAAATTGACAATAAAGATATGTCAAAAATGGGTAAAAGAGAATTAAGAATGAAAAGGGCTGACTTTCAAATGGTTATGCAGGATGGTCAAAGCTCTCTTGATCCAAGAATAAAAATATATGACAGTATAGCTGAACCTATAAGGAATTTTAGCAGCATAAATAAAAAAGAAGAAAAAGAAAAAATTGAAAATTTAACACAAAAAGTAGAGTTGCCTTTAGAAGTTCTCAATCGATTTCCCCATGAACTCAGTGGTGGACAACAAAAACGTATTTGTATAGCAAGGGCCATTAGTGTTAGACCTAAATTTATCATCTTTGATGAAGCTGTCAGCGGACTTGATGTTACAGTTAGAAAGAAGATACTTGATTTATTACTTAGATTAAGAAATGAACTGAAAAGTACATACTTTTTTATAACCCATGACATTGATGTAGCTATGTATATAGCAAAAAACATATTGGTCATGAAGGATGGGCAGATCGTTGAACAAATAGAAAATATAAAGTCATTTAGTGACTTTAAGCATGAGTATTCTCAAATGTTAATTAAGTCTCTACTTCCCAAATTACCTAGTAATACTCAAAGAAAATAGTTTATGTAAAAATTGAAACTTGAAAGAGAAAATGACATTAACTTTAGTAATTCTAATGATAAAAATAGTGAACTTTACACTATAGGAGAGGAAATAGAGTAGAATTAGATGAATTCTATAAATGTAGAGAAAACTATTTATTGTAAACCCACGATGAAAAATCGTGGGCTTCAGGCTTTTGACAAACCCGAATTTCTTCGTTGTTGCTTCAACCAAGAACCCTTCCGTATTTCTTTATACGCTGCGGTCTCTCGGTTTCAGCACGCCTCGAACTTCGGATTTCTCAAAAGCCTATCATCTTGTAGACTTTGTATACAATCTGAGAGGCATAATTTAATCATGCCTCTGTTTTTTTCTTTCGTAAAAATATATAAGTAGGAGAGGCAGAATATGACACATTTATTTTTCAGCAAATCATCTAAATGGCTAGGGCTAGTCCTTGGTTTATGTTTTTTTGCTGTTTCCTTCCTTTCAAGTATTGCATTCGGTCAAATCCCTATTTCCTTTAGGACAATTGTGGATGCTTTTTTAGACTTTGATCAAAATTCAACTGAGCACATTATAATTACAACAACAAGAATTACACGGGCGGTGATAGCTACAGTAATTGGAGTTAGTTTATCTATCGCTGGGGCACTTATGCAGGCACTGACTAAAAATCATCTTGCTTCTCCAAGTATTTTTGGAATTAATTCTGGTGCCGTATTTTTTATTGTCTTATCCATGTCCCTTTTTTCTATATCTTCATTAAAACACTATATGTGGGTTGGGTTTTTAGGTGCTGGAGTTTCGGCCATTATGGTTTATTTTCTTGGTTCCTTGGGAAGAGATGGACTGTCTCCAGTAAAAATCGTTTTATCAGGTGCTGCTATTACCGCTTTATTTCTCTCTTTAACCCAAGGTCTATTGATAATCAATGGCCAAAATTTAGAGGGTGTTTTGTTTTGGTTAGCGGGCTCTATAGCAGGAAGAACCATGGATATGCTAAAGCCTATTTTACCCTTTATTATAGGTGGATGGATAATGGCTTTATTTCTTGGACATCCAGTTAATATTCTTACATCGGGAGAGGACATAGCAAAGGGACTAGGGCAACGAACTGTTTTAGTTAAAACATTAATGGCAGTAGCTATAATTTTTCTAGCAGGGGGCTCTGTGGCAGTTGGAGGTTCTATTGGGTTTATTGGTTTAATTGTTCCTCATATTGTACGTGGACTTGTAGGAAACGACCATAAATGGATTATTCCCTACTGTGGATTATTTGGAGCCAGTCTGTTACTATTGGCTGATATAGTTTCAAGATTCATTATTATGCCGCAGGAGGTACCCATTGGAGTTATGACTGCTTTAATTGGAACACCCTTTTTCATTAGTATTGCACGTAGGGGGCTAAGATGAATAAGTATATTTTATTTCGCAATAAGACAGGTAAAGTTTCATTTCTTTTTGAAAAGAAAACAATTGTTGTTATTATAATATTGGCCTGTTTATTATCTGTTTTGTTAATAGCAGGGCTATCAATAGGGAGTACTATGCTTAATCCTCTTGTGGTAATTAAGCACCTGTTGAATTTAGGAAATGGTGAGCATGCTTTTATTATTGAAACCTTAAGATTACCTCGCATTATTCTTGCATTAATGGCTGGTGGCGCCCTTGGGGTGTCAGGTTTAATTATGCAGGGAATTATAAGAAATCCCCTTGGTTCTCCGGATATTATTGGAATAACAGGTGGTGCTTCATTTACGGCGGTAGTTTTTATTACATATTTTGCTGATACATTAGGTATAAAATGGCTTCCCCTTGTTACTATTGCAGGTGCAGCCGTCATATCCATTCTTGTATATCTATTATCCTGGAAAAAAGGGGTTACTCCTATGAGACTTGTTCTTATAGGTATTGGGATGGCAGCAGCAATGAGTGCATTAACAACAATGGTGCTTGTGACGGGTAATGAATATACAACATCTCAGGCTTATCTTTGGTTAACGGGTAGTGTCTATGGAGCTACTTGGGGAAATGTTTATTCTATGCTTCCTTGGCTGCTTATTTTTATTCCCTTAGCTATCTTCTATTCCAAAACTGTCAATGTTCAAGAATTAGGAGATGAAGTTGCAGTAGGTTTAGGTGTAAAAGTACAGCTGCATCGTTTTAGTCTATTATTTATTAGTGTAGCTTTAGCCGGTTTAACTGTTGCTTTTGCTGGAGGAATAAGATTTGTTGGGTTAATTGCCCCTCATATTTCAAGAAAGTTGGTTGGTCGTTCCTTTGGAAATTTAGTTCCTGTTTCTGCTTTAGTTGGTGGATTAATTGTGTCCTTAGCTGATATTTTTGCGAGAACGGCATTTTTACCTTTGGACCTTCCGGCTGGCATATTTGTATCTGGTATCGGTGCACCTTTCTTTATTTACTTGCTTTATAGGGAACACTACTAATAAAATAAAAAGGAGATAAAAAATGTATGCTTTAGAAACTAGAGTATTAACTTTATCATATGGAAATGAACCGATTATTCAAAACTTAAGTTTAAAAATCCCACGGGGGGAAATTACAGTTTTCGTTGGAAGCAACGGATGTGGAAAATCAACTCTACTTCGTTCAATTGCCCGCTTATTAAAACCCCGTAAAGGGTCGGTATTATTAGATGGAAAGGAAATTTTGCAGTTGCCAACAAAGGAAATAGCAAAAAAACTGGCAGTTTTACCACAAGGGCCTATAGCTCCAGAGGGTTTAACTGTGATGCAATTAGTTAAACAGGGAAGGTATCCATATCAAAATTGGCTTCAGCAGTGGTCTAAGGAAGATGAATATATGGTGCAAAGAGCACTGGAGGATACTAAGATGAAAGAATTATCAGAGCGTCCTGTCGATGCCTTGTCTGGTGGACAACGTCAAAGAGCATGGATTGCTATGACCTTAGCACAGGGAACCGATATCCTACTTTTAGATGAACCAACGACTTATCTCGATATGGCCCATCAAGTTGAAGTCCTTGACCTTTTATTTGATTTAAATGAAAGGGAAAAGTGTACTATTGTGATGGTCTTACACGATTTGAACCTTGCTTGCAGATATGCCCATAATATTGTGGCCATTGCGGATAAAAGGGTCTATGCACAAGGAAAGCCAGAGGAAATTGTTACCCGTGAAATGATTCGTAATGTTTTCCAAATGGAATGTGAAATTGTCGTTGATAACTTATTTGGAACGCCACTATGTATACCCCACGGAAAAGGGAGAAAGATTAAATATGAAAAGAATAAAACCATAGCTGTTTAAATTAATTTCTATATAGATGAGTGATTGAGAAAGTTAACTTACTACAGCAGCCACTGAGAATCCTTTAGGCTCATGCTATAAATCTGTTTT
>JAKSBP010000334.1 GCA_022361035.1 Clostridia bacterium | reverse complement strand
TCGTATACTATAACTGTAGTATCATCAACATAGGGTTTTATCTTTTCAGCATATTCTAAGTATGTTTCTATAATTTCATTTTTATTAATAGGCTCTCCGCCATAAATTTTTTCTATTACCTCATTTTTTCTATCTATCTGAGCAGTAACCTTATGGATAAATATTTCCTCATCCATCAGGTCACATATCCTTATCCCCGACCTTTCTACCTTATCCATATAGCATGGTCCAATACCTTTTTTGGTAGTACCTATCATTTGAGCTCCCCTTGCTTCCTCAGCTAAGGTGTCTATAACTTTATGGTATGGAAATATTACATGGGCTCTATCGCTTATCCTTATATTTTTAGTACTCACCCCTTCAGCTTCAAGCCTTTCTACTTCCATTAGAAATCCTTCTGGATCAAATACAACTCCATTTCCGATTACATTTATTGTCTCAGGATAGAGTATTCCTGAAGGAATCAAGTGAAGGGCATACTTTTTATCTCCAACTACTACAGTATGTCCTGCATTATTACCACCTTGTCCCCTAACAACCACATCTGCTTCAGCAGCTAAATAATCTATAATCTTTCCCTTTCCTTCATCTCCCCATTGTGCCCCAACAATAACCGCTGTTGACATCTCATACACCTTCCTTCAAAATGTAAAATCCGAACGTACACATCTAATAGTATCAAAATTTATGGCAGCAGTCAATTGTTTTGCGAATATTAAAAATCATATCATTTAAAATATTCGCTAATAGCTTCTCTATAAATTATTATTGTGTATAACTTTTCCACAAAAAAATTTCTTTCTGTTTTTTTATCATATATAGTCATATTACCTTAAATCTTAAAATAAATTTTCCTAAAATAATGAACTTTTCTCCATTCCTTCGGTAAAATTTATTAATCTTTAAAGTAGTATTACTGTACCTGTTTTTTAAATAGTTATTCACAATTTTCATTTTATTTATCCACATTATTCACAGAGTTATCAACAATTCTTCATTTTCCTTGTGGAAAAGGTATATTTCCTTTGTAATACTCATATGATAATAGTTTGTCATTAATTTTCCATTCTCTATAACAAACTCTTCATTGTTCTCGACAATCTCCTTCATTGTCATCGAACCCATATCCTGCTCTTCAAATTCATTTAAAACTTCCTTTGATACTTTAAATCCACACTTTTCATAACAACGAAGGGCCCTTTTATTAAACTTAGCCACCTTTAATGTAAGACTTTTCATTTTAAGAGTATTGAAGTACAAGTCCAAAAAGGTATTAAGTCCATCTGTTCCATATCCTTTATTTAACCTACTTGGATCGAAAACTATACCAAGTTCACTTTCTCTTTTAAAAAACTTTATATTTCTTAAGGAAATATATCCTATAATATTCCTCTCCATATCTTCAATCGCAAAGCATTTTCTTCTACAATCCTTAACCTTAATCCTATACCATAAATCCCTCTCCTGCTGTGATAGATTTGGAAAGTTATAATGAAAAAACACAGGGTCTTCATGCTTTCCCCAGAATAACATTTTATCCACATCTTCTCTTTTTAGCTTTCTTAATGTAATTTTGTTCCCCCTTTTATACATAGGTACCCACTCCCCCAAAACTAGCAGCTTTAAATTCTAAGATTACTATGATTCTATAGATTATCTAATATTTGTTCCAGCTTAATATCCTCCTTAAGCATTTCACTTATATCTCTATTTTCATTTACTGCCTTTTTAAGTGCTAACATTTTCTTTATATCTCCTATAAGAACACCACCGGTTATTTTTCCTTTATTTAAAAATAACTTGTGGAAATAGTTTTCCCCTTTGGCTTTTATCTCCTTCTCAGACTCATCTATGTTTCCAACTGAAAACATTTTTGTTTTTCCAATAATAAGAGTTGCAGCAGATTTTGGCATATTATATTCTTTTTCGTTACCACACATGTTTAAACCTGCGACCTTACCTTGGTTCATAGAAACTGACCACAGCCCAAAAACTATATTATTAAACTGTGCAATATCCCCTGCTGCATATACGTCCTCTAGGTTTGTTTTCATATACTTATCAACGACTATTCCCTTATCTACTTGTATATCTGTCCCTTCTACTATTGTAACATTAGGTCTAATGCCAGTGGAAATTAAAACTCCATCACTTTCAATTATTCTTCCATCCTTAAGTCTAATACCCCTTACATTTTTATCTCCTTCTATTTTCTCTACTACTGAATCAAGGTAGAAATTCAATCCTTGCTTTTCTAGCTCTTCCTTTAAATATATACCTAACTCTTCGTCAAGCTGTCTTGGTAATAAATAGGGGAAAAACTCTATTATATTGACCTTCTTATTCCATTGTTTCAAGGCCCATGCTGCCTCTAACCCTAGTAGCCCTCCTCCAATAATTGAAATGGAGTCACATTTATTCACGTACCGCTGAATCTCATCTAAATTATTTATTGTTCTTAAGGCAAAAACACCCTCCTTATCTAATCCATTAATGGGTGGAATAAAGGGCATACTTCCATTGGCTATTAAAAGTTTATCATATTTTATTTTACCGTTACTATCGGTTATTACTTCCTTGGCATCGGTGTCAATTCCAGTAACCATTGTATTTAATAATACTTCAATCTCCCTTTCTTTATACCAGTTTTCATCGTGGATGAGTAAATCTTTCATGGTATAGTCTTCCTTACTGATAAGGTGGGAGAGCTTTATTCTATTATATGTTAAGTATTCTTCTTTACTTATAACCAAAATCCTTCCAAGTTTGTCATTTTTTCTTATTTCTTCCGCCCCAGATATTCCTGCTATTCCATTTCCAATAATTAAATAATTCATATATCTACTCCTCCTTTTAACTATATTTAAAAAATGAATAATTTGTCTTATATAATTGTAAAATACCCTTTTTTCCCCAAAACTAAACAAAAGTAAAAAGCAGCCTCCCTGCGGGACTACTTATACACTATTTGCTACGACCTATATTTTTCTAGATTGGCAAATTTAGTAAATGGACCAAGCCATGCCAGCTCTATAGTTCCAGTAGAACCATTACGCTGCTTAGCTATTATGACCTCTCCCATGTTCTTCATTTCACTATCGGGGTGATAGTACTCATCACGATATAAAAACATAACTATATCGGCATCCTGCTCTATGGCACCGGATTCCCTTAAGTCAGACAGGATAGGTCTATGATCGGCTCTAAGCTCAGGGGCACGGGATAGCTGGGATAGGGCAATAACTGGACAATCCATCTCTCTTGCTAATATTTTTAGTGCCCTAGAAATAGCTGAAATTTCCTGCTGCCTACTATCGGATTTAATATGTGAGTCCATTAGCTGTAAATAGTCTATCATTACTAAATCTAATCCATGCTCCATCTTTAATCTTCTACACTTTGCCTTCATGTCCATTACATTGATACCGGGGGTATCATCTATAAATATCCTCGCTTGGGCTAGGGGCCCCATGGCATTTGCTAGCTTTGGCCATTCGTCTTCATTAAGCTGTCCGTTTCTAATTTTTTGAATTTCTATGTGGGATTCAGCACTTAGCATACGCTGTACCAATTGGTCCTTAGACATCTCTAGGCTAAATATAGCCACCGAAGCATTAGACCTAATAGCAACGTTTTGACATATATTTATTGAAAAAGCAGTCTTACCCATAGCAGGCCTTCCCGCTATCAATATAAGATCTGACTTTTGAAGTCCTGAGGTTTTTCTATCAAGGTCTACAAAGCCTGTAGAAAGTCCAGTTATTCCCCCTTTACTACTATAAAGCTCTTCAATTCTATCGAAGGTTTCTAAAAGTATTTCCTTAATAGGAGAGAAACCTTCTTTATTTATGTTTTGAGAAATATTGAATATGTTTTTTTCCGCAAGATCTAGAAGCATGTCAGCCTCTTCTGCATCGTATCCCTTTTCTATTATTTCTGATGAAGCCTTTATTAAACGCCTAAGCAACGCCTTTTCTGCCACTATTTTTGCATAGTATTTAGCATTGGATGTTAATATGCCTGAGGTCGATAAATCCGATAGATAGGTTACCCCTCCCAAGGCTTCAAGGGTACCTCTTCCCGACAACTCTTCTGAAAGTGTAACTAAATCTACAGGCTCATCCTTGTTATATAAATCTATTACTGCTTCATAAATTTCTCTATGGGCTTCCTTATAGAAATCCTCGCTTTTTAAAATTTCACTGACAATAATTATTGCTTCCTTATCTAAAATCATCGCCCCTAAAACCGATTGCTCTGCCTCAATATTATGGGGCGGTATTCTTCCCAAGTGTTCCATATATATCCCCTCTTCTATAGATATCTTCTAATAGATAGTTATGATATAAATATCTTATCCATTTTTTCAACTGAACTTTTTTAATATCAACCTTAAGCTTCTTTAAGAACCAACATTTCCTTTATCAATAATTTTATTACTATAAGATTTCAATTTACAATATCTATTATACCATTACTTACATTTATCTTTACTAAGTTTTTATCAATAATCCTAAAGAATTAAAGGGTGGAATATTTTTGGAAATCCAGCTCTTTAACAGGTGGGTATAGGTAAGCAGTCATATAATAATTTTTTATTATATATTGTACACTCTATTCTAGAAAAAATTCTTTTATTTTTAAATTTCAAATATATAAAATCTTAAAATCGAGATATTTACTAAAACATAGTTAATAATTTAAGGGGATTTCAAGAATAAATCCCCAAACATATCTATGAGGATGTCTTAGCTTAAAATAATAAAGAAACCAATTCATAATAAATTGGTTTCTCAGTATATAACTTACATAGTAAAACTTAAAGCTAACCCTTTATCTTATAATAGCTAACTAATTTTCTGAGATTTTCAGCCATTGCACTCAATTCATTAGCTAAAGATCCAACTTGCTCACTGGAAGCCGTCTGTTCTTCTATGCTTGCACTTATTTGCTGAGTAGTAGATGCAGTATTATTAATTGAAGTTAGTAGACTATCCATCAGTGAAGTTACCTGCTGTGATGATGCAGCCTGCTGCTGTGCTACAGAAGCTATTTCCTCTACTGCCAGCATAGCATTATTTGCATCCTTCTCAATATTCTTTATACTCTCCTTGGTCTCATTGGTCTTTTCAACTACTCTATCCAAGCTACCGCTTGTTTCCCTTATAATACTTGAGGTTTCCTGTACCTCTTTTTTCATATTTTCTAATAGGTTAGTAATATTTCCTGCAGAATCATTAACCTCTTCAGCTAGCTTTCTTATTTCCTCTGCTACCACTGCAAATCCCTTACCTGCATCCCCGGCACGCGCCGCCTCTATGGCTGCATTCAACGCAAGAAGATTAGTTTGTTCCGCTACTGAGCTAATTGTATCAGCTATAGTTCCAATATTTGCTGATGCCGTCTCTAGACCTTCCATTTTTACGTTTATTTCATTTGATATCTGAGAAACTTCCTCTACAGCCTTAGAGGTTTCATCCATCATGGAAACTCCAGCAACGGCAGCATCAACGGATTTTTTAACGGTTTCATTCAATCTTTCTGTATTCATCGCAACATTTTCTGCCCCAGCAGCCACTTGTTTTAAGGCTCCTGCCCCATCCTTCGTAGCCTTTGAATCTTCTTCAGCACTCATGGCAAGCAGACCCGTTCCCGATGCTATTTCTTCCATGGCTGCAGCATTTTGCTCTACTATTTCATTAAGTTTTTTTGAAGAATCCGTCAGAGCACTACTAGATTCGATTAGATTCTTTATCATCCCATTATTTGCATTAATCATGGTATTGAATCCCTTTGCAAGCAAACCAAACTCATCATTTCTTTTTATAATTTTTCCCTTTAAGCTTACAGTTAAATCTCCCTTAGAAGCTGATTCACATTTTTGCTTTAAATCTACAAGTGGATTTGTTATGTAGTTAGATATGAGGATGGACACTATTAGTGCAACAATTACTGCAACAGATATGGTTATAATAAAAAATCTAGTAGCATATTTCAACTCATAAAATGCCTCTTCCCTAGGCAGTTGAAATACGACTCCCCATCCGGTTTTATCTATATAGGTATATGAAGCTAGTTTTTCTATCTCCTCGTAAACATATTCTGACCTTCCTGTATCTCCAACTATGACTTCCTGTACTGGAGCTAAGTAGGATACATCGGTCTCTTCTTCTACAAGACTTCGATTGGGGTGGGCTATGATTTTTCCATTCCTTTCTACAATAAAGCCATAGCCATGTTCGCCAGTCTTAGTCTTATCCAACAATACGCTTAAATAGTCCAAGCTTATACTGGCACCAATTACACCAATAATACCATCTTCACCTTCTATTGGTTTAGATAGAGTCACTATGGGTTTTCCCGTAGTCTTTGAAATAATAACATCAGAAAAATGGGTCTCTCCTTTAATAGAACTCTTAAAATACTGTCTATCCGCTCTATTTCCTAAAGTTCCCGATGTTTTATATATCTGCATTCCGGTTTTATCCATTACATATATTTGAGTAATTATGTCACTTGCCTTAACTGTTTCTAAAAGCAAGTTGTTCATCTGATGGGAGTCCATGCTTTTAACCATATCTAGATTGGATAGGGTTTCCATAAATATATCTGTATCATTCATCAATAGTTCTATCTCATTCCTTATTCTCATTGCCATGTCCATATTTTCTCTATAGACGTTTTCATTTATAGTGTTAAAATTCCCAGTCATTACTATATAGGAAGTTACTACTAGTGGAAGCAATATCATAACTACTAAAATAATACTCAATTTAATCCTAATGCTGTTCCTTATCTTCATATTTTCAACTCCCCTTTTATTCTATTGAACTCGACTTTTAGAAACTAAATAGACTTTAGATTTACTTTTAACCTCGATGCTTATATGATTCGAACCATATTGTTAACACTCTTATGACAAGTAATTAACAATTCAATTATACCAAAATTATCACTTATTTACAATTTGATTTCTATTTATACGCTTCTAATACTAATGTTTTTGTGACTATAAGCCTATATAATTTAAAATATTTGTATAATGAAATAAACTTTTTTTGTATATTACGCTATAATATTATCCACAAGGATTAACTTTTATTGGGAAATATCTATATAGATGGCTAACTCACACACTTGACATTTTATATAAACTACTACCTCATCTAACATAGTGGAGCTTTTTAAATTTGCTATAGATTTTCAGATAAGCTCTGGGCAGGAATAAGGACTTTAAAGCAGCAGCCCTTATCAATATTATTTTTTACTGATATGTCACCTCCCATAGTCTTTATTATTTTCCTAGCAATATAAAGACCTAAACCCACTCCCTTGTACTTCTTTATGGAGCTATCATCGACCTGATAAAATGGCTCAAATACTTTATTTATATTATCTAAGGCTATTCCAATTCCATGGTCCTTTATATACACTTCTATATAATTTTGATTTTCTTTCAGCCTTATCTCAATATCTCCTTCATGGGAAAATTTTATAGCATTATCAAGAATATTATCAATTACTTGTCTAAATCTTAATCTATCGGTTATGACAAAGATATCTTTTTTATAGGTATTGAATTTTATTCTAATATTTTTATTTTTTATAAGAAATTTTCTATCTTTAACTAACGTAGGAATAAATTTATTTAAATTAATATCTTCTAAATTAAGCTTAACTTCCTGGGATTCCAATAAAGAAATATCTAGTAAGTCATCAATTAGAGAACTTAGCCTATCTCCATTATTATAAGCAATTTCAATCATTTCCCTTTGATTTTGACTTAGTGGGTCCTCCTCATCCTCTATCAAATACTCTAAATAAGTCATGGTAATATTCAAAGGTGTTCTTAACTCATGATTTACATTGGCTATAAGATTATCCTTGGCTTTATTGGCTATATAAAGTTCTTCATTTCTTTGATATAGTTTTTGTAATATCATCATATGTTGTTTTGATAATACCTCTAGCTTTATATTTTTTTCCTCTAGCTTCTCTCTCTCATTAGAGAGCTCTCTTTGCTTCTCTTCCATCTCTCTAATTAAAAATCTGCTTCTATCATGTTTACCTATAAGTAATACCATAAGATATAATGCTATCATAGAAGAAGCAGTCATACATAGGTTAAGCTTTAACCATACATAATATGAAACAGGCAAAAAAAACCACGACAATATGGCTCTATTTGCACAATGAATCGAATAAACCAATAAAATTCTTTTTGTATTATATCTACCATTAACTATGATATCCTTTTTAGTCTTATGAAAAAATAATCCTATAATAAGTGGTGATATAACACCTAAAATAATTCCCTGCCAAGCCGTATATCCTCCCAAATGCCATCGATATAAAAATGGTAGAATACTACATATTAGCCCAGCCTTTAAACCATATGTATAGCTAGTTATAAAAATTGGCACGCTCCTTATATCAATAAGCATGCCTTTATAATTAAATGATTCTGATACAACTATAATAGATAATATACTGGCTAAAAAAGAATAGATGTAAACTTTAACATTATAACTTTGTATCCTTTCATCTATATAGTCACTTATTTTAAGGGTTATAAACAAAAATCCAAGAAGAATTAACATATTATGAAAAAATGAGGATATCATTATAATGCACCCCTCTAAATAAAAATACTTTTATATATAAATGCATCGTTACATATTTCTGTAACTTTTACATTTTATATGGGATAAGGTTACTAGATAATTTCTACTTCCTTCACCAAACTTGATTTCTATAAATAGTTAGTTTAACTTCTCCTACCCAAGCCCCTATACTTAGAGAAATTTATCTTTATCGACCTTAACTTTTTCTATAAACCAGGAGGGTAGTTTACTTTGATTATAGGTATAGAAGTAGGGCTTAATAAGGTCAATTCTCGCTTTATGTCCATTCCATTTATCGGGATACTTCTTTAAAAACACCAAAAAATCCTTTGGTTTTATCTGAAATATTTTCTTGTCTCCAAAACGTCTCCCCTTTATATATCCACTTTTAAGCCATCTATATATTAAATTTGGGTCTTTATTCAGCAAATATCCAATATCACCACTGGTCAAATAATCCCCGTTACTTATTCGCTGAGGCCCTAATTTTAGTTCTCCAGCTTTCTTTTTTATAGAGATTGAACTTCTGTCTAGTTTTTGGGCTATTGTGTCCCTTCCATATTTTCCCCAGCTTTTAATAAGAAACTCTATTTCTGCTTCAGTCCACCTTTTTACAGTCCCTGTAAGCTTTAACCTCATAGCCTTTTTATAGACAGAATCCTTTGTTCTATTTAATTCTTTAGATATCGTTTCAATATCTCTACTTCCAAAATGCTCTATTAAATAATCTATCTCTTCCTTTTTCCACTTTTTATAGTTCATATTTCCAACTCCTATTACTGCCCCCTAATACTCAAGGGTCTAATATCTCCAAATCTAAATTAAGCAAAAATTATGCCAAAAGCTTATTTGCTAAAAAGGGCCCTATCCATTCAAAATAGCCAACAAAAAAATAGCTCTTTTTTTGTATATTATTAAGAGCTATTTTTCATGTAACTTTTACAATTTTCACCTTTTGTAATGTATTTTTTACACCTAAATACTATATTTGTGAATCTTATTATAAAGTGTTTTTTTACTAATACCTAAAATTTTTATTGCCGCATCCTTATTTCCCCTAACCCTCTTTAAAATATATTTTATATGTCGTTTTTCTAACTCCTTCAAGCTAAGCATATTATGCTGAGAATCATTTTTAGAGCTTCTATATGTTGAACCATCCAACGACAGATAAAATAAAACATCATTTTCTGTAATTTCTTCTTTATTGGATATTGAAATTATTCTTTGTATAACATTTTTTAACTCCCTTATATTTCCAGGCCAATTATAACTCCTTAAGACATCCATAGCTCCTTCATCTAATCTCTTTACACGTGTGACATAATCCCTTCTGAATAATTCTATGAAATAATTTACAAGAAGAGGGATATCTTCCTTCCTTTCTCTAAGGGGGGGTAAATATATATTAAATGTATTAATCCTATAGAATAAATCCCCACGAAAGGTTCCCCTTTTAACCTCTTGAGTTATATCTTTATTTGAAGCACATATAAGCCTAAAGTCAGAAAACAGTTGTTTATTTTCTCCTAATCTCTCAAAGGTTTTATATTCTAAAACCCTCAATAGTTTAGTCTGTAATTTCTCGTCCATTTCACTTATTTCATCTAAAAACAAAGTTCCCTCATTTGCATCCTCAAGCTTTCCTCTTTTAAATGTCAAGGCTCCTGTAAAAGCTCCCCTTTCATATCCAAAAAGCTCGCTTTCCAACAGCTCATTTGGTATAGCAGCACAATTAATCTTAATAAGCCTACTATGCTTTCTAATGGAATTATAATGTATGAGATCTACTATTAACTCCTTACCTGTACCACTCTCTCCTGTAATTAATATAGGTGCATCACTATTCGAAAGCTTTAAAGCCTTATCGATACAATCTCTTAACTCAAAGCTTTGTCCAATGATTTCTATATTTTTTAAATCTAATCTCCTATTGATAAAGCCATCTCTCTCTAAGGCATTAAAGATAACCTTCCTGATATCCTTAAGCTTAAATGGTTTTGATATAAAGTCTATGGCTCCATTTTTAAGAAAAAACTCCAACTTATATTTTTCTGCATATGCAGTCATAATTATGACTTTAATTTGAGGATACCTTTCCCTTATAGTCTTTAAAACCTCAATTCCATCTATATTTGGCATCTGAACATCTAAAAGAACAATTTCTGGACAATCCTCCTTCAAAGCTTCCATAACGGAATAGGCATCATAAAAAGTCTCAGCCTCAATATTCTCCTTCCTCAACACCTTCTGTAATAAATCTGTAATCTCTTTATGGTCATCAACAATAAATACCTTTCTCATTTATTCCCCCCTCATCTAAAAAGTGAAGTTCTTACCTTTATCCTACCATACCCCTATATATTGCAAGTATAAGTTTAGCTTCCTCTAATAATTATATGACCCTAATCCAATTTTTTACATCTCTCTACCAATTTGAAAATTAGTAATATTATGGTATATTTACCTTCTATCCTTTTATTATATCAAAAAACTGTGAGTAGTAACTATTAAAAGCTCGCTAAAATCAACAGTTTTTATATAGTAGAAGGAATTGTATCCATATAAGATTTTAAAAATCATATTTATAACTTCCTTATAAACAAAGGATTAAGGAGCGTAGAGCCCTTTACTTTCTCTCAGATAACTCCTAAAAAATGCTCCATAATAATAAAAGCACTATCAAAATTTATTGAAACTCAATAATATTGATAGTACTTATCTAAAATTATAAAAGTTAAATATTATGCCATAAACCAAAGCAGATTTTAAAAGAGTCTCTCCCTTTTATTGGGATATGACTTCAATCTTCACTTTTCCTACAACTTCAGGATATAACTTAACTTCTACATATCTTGATCCTAATTCTTTTATAGGGCTGTCTAACACTATTTTTCTCTTATCTATATTTATTTTATGGTCCTTTTTTAACTTAGCAGCTATATCCTTAGAGGTTATGGAGCCAAATAACTTACCTCCATCCCCTGCTTTGCTGATAAACTTAAGGGTTATATTAGAGATTTTATCACCTAATTCCTTAGCTTCCTTTAATTCACGTTCATTTTTTTTCTTTTCAGATGCTTTTTGAGCTTTAAGGGTATTTATATTCCCTTCTGTAGCTTCCTTTGCCAAGGCCCTTGGAATTAAATAATTTCTTGCATATCCATCACTGACATTCATGACGTCCCCTTTTTTACCTGTACCCTTAATATCCTTTAATAAGATTACCTTCATTATTTCTCACCTTCCTCCAAATATTCTTCAATTGCATGTATAAGCATGTCTTTAGCCTCATAGATTGTTACATCTTTAAGTTGGGCTCCTGCTACTGTAAGATGCCCTCCCCCACCTAATTTTTCTAAAATCCTTTGGACATTTATATCCCCCAAGGATCTTCCACTTATAAATACTACCTCATCCTCTTTGAAACCAATTACAAAGGAAGTGTTTATGCCTCTAATATTCAAAAGCGCATCCGCTCCCTGAGCTACTACTAATTGAGAATCCTTAATATTATCACCACAGACTGATATTGCAATGCCGTCCCTAACTATCTCTGCATTTCTAACTACATTTGCCTTGGCAATAAATGTAGTGATATCGTCTTGGAACAATTGCCTTACTTCTGTAGTATCGGCTCCAGCTCTTCTAAGTAATGAAGCTGCCTCAAAGGTTCTTACTCCTGTTTTAAAGGAAAAATTCTTTGTATCAACGGTTATTCCACCTAGCATAGCCTCCGCTTCTATTTTATCTAGGTTTACCTTATCATTCATATATTGAAGAATTTCAGCCACCAGCTCACATGCCGAAGATGCATAGGGCTCCAAATAGGTAAGCACCGTATTTTCTATAAACTCGGTCCCTCTTCTATGATGGTCTATAAGAACAATCCTATCGCTTTTATCTATAAGGGGTGGACACTCAGTAAAGCTAGGTCTATGAGTGTCTACAACTACTATTAAGTCCTTTTTCTCCAATATTTCTAAGGCTTCGTCACAGCCTATAAATTTGTATTCTTCATTGTCTTTAAACTTATTGTATACGTTCTCTATAGATGCATTTATTTTGTCTATAACTATGTAGGCTTCCTTATTTCTATCAGTTGCTGCCCTATGTACACCTATGGCAGCACCAAAGCTATCCATATCGGGATTCTTATGGCCCATTATGATTACCTTATTACTCTGATCAATCAACTGTCTCAAAGCGTGGGCAATAATTCTAGCCTTTACTTTATTTCTCTTCTCTACAGCCTTAGTTTTACCACCATAAAATTCAAATGCATCTATCTTTCTAACTACCGCTTGGTCACCACCCCTACCCAAAGCAAGCTCTAAGGCTGATGAAGCAAACTCTTCCAAACGATTTAAATTTTTTCCATTAACACCTACACCAATACTCAAAGTTGCGGGAATTTTATTACCTAAATCTATTTTCCTTATGTCATCTAAAATAGTGAATTTTTTTGCTTCTAGATTGTCAAGGTATCTGTTTTCAAATACAACTACATACTTATCCTTCTGATATTTTTTTATTAATCCATTCATCCTAGACACCCATAGACTTATATGTCTATCTATTTCAGCAGTAACTAAGGGTCTATATTCTTCATCGGTATTTTTAAGAACATCGTCATAATTATCCACCTGTACAAATAACACATTTGGCTTTTCATTATTATATTTAGTTTTCAAATTATAGAAATTGGTATTTTCAATCCAGTACAGCATTATTATATATCTTTGCTCTTGTTCATTATCAAGCTTAACAACATTTTGCCTGACTCGAAATACTTTATCCTTTATTCTTACATTTGCCATTTCTTCATTTTTTTCTTCCAACAGCCTATTAACTTCAAGGGTTGGAATAATATCTTCTATATTTTTATCTAATATATCCTTTTCTTCCATCATATCGATAAATTTTGAGTTATACCACAATATGCTTCCATCAAACTCAATTATAGTGAGAGGCAAGGGAAGATTAAGCAAAGAATACCTTGATACCGAGTCCATTTCCGATGATAGATTCTCAATATACTTCTTCCATTTTTCTCTACGTATATAATTAGATTTCCAGCTATGATAAATTAGATATGCCAGTAAAGCTATTCCTATAACTCCTACATATAAATTATAATTAAGAATAATTATAACCAAAGCAAATATAATCCAAAGATATATTTTAGTATCGGAAACTAAGATTTTAAGAAATCTTTTATTATTCATAATTACACTCCAAACCTAACTTTCTAGTTTTCTGATATTAAACATAATATCAAATAAACCTACATAGGGTAAAATATTAGCTATAGTTGGTATAAGGAATAAAAATACTAGTATTATTCTCCTCAGGACCTTTTTAACTCCTCGCTTTTCAATAAAGTAGCTGACCACAGCTAGGCCCTGAATAAGATATATCATGCTAAATATTGCAATAACATTTAAAAGCAAAGCATCAAACTTTACAAATTTGACAAGTTTCATAATATAAGTTAGAACCACTACTACCATTGTCCCCGTTAAGATATTTTGAGGCAGCCTAAAATATGAAAGCTTGGTAGGCTTTTGGATGTAGTGACTACTTCTCCTTAGTATTGATGCTGTTACGCCATAGTTTATAAGTGTATTTATAGAAACTGCAAAAAACATAATTGATGGTACGAGAATTAACATTCTTTCCATGGCCATTGTCTGTATCTTCATAGTCTCATCTAGCTGGTTCTCTTCAATTCCAAGTCTCATAAAAAACTCCCTATTCATTTCATTATTCATCTTCACAGCTTCTTCAAACTGCTGAGCAATATCAAAGTCACTAAAACTAAAGAGTACAGCAACGATTAGCAGTAAAGCAATTAAGGAAGATACTACTGAGAAGAATATAATCCTATTAAATGAATAGTTTCTTTTTATTGTATAGGCCATTGCCAAAGAGCTAAAGCCAACCACAATAAAAATTGCTAATGTTATTAGCAAACCCTGGAATGTGCTTATTAAAATCATTGCAGCTACTAAAGAAATTATATTATATCTCAATCCATGTCTTACACCTATTATCACAAAAGGAACTGGTAAGAGAATAACTGCAAAACCTAGAAAGGGTACATACATACCTGAAAAGATTAGTACTATGGCTATTGCTATCATAAGAGCCGATTCAAACATTGGTTTGGTTCTCTTACGTGTATTCAAATATATTCACTCCCTATTATAAAGATATCCAACTTGAATGCAAAAAATATCCATTGAAAAAAATTTGAAAGCTTCGTTATTTTTCTTGAATATTTTTAGTTTTAAGATTGGATATCTATGGATAACCAATACTAAAATTCAAAATAAATTTTAAAGAAATCAATAAGGCTCTTATATCTTCCAAAAATTTATTATACAAAGAATTTTACATATACTGTATATAAGAATCTAATATTAATATAAAATATATCATAGAAATGATAGGTAGAACCCATAAAAATACTGTATATTTTATGCCCTCTATCCTTTATTATTTTTGTCCATATGCTTTCTAAGGGATGATAAATCCCCAAACCAGGTCTCCAGCTTATGTTCTTCTAAAACACCTAGCCTAATTTTATCCTCAATACGCATATCTAAATTAGAATAATTTATACCAAGCCTTCTTCCCAATACATATGTAACTAAAATAACATTGGCTAAAATATCAGCTATGGATTCTTGCTGTCCCTTTATACCCTTAACCAATAGCTCAAATAAAGATGCTAAAGAGGACAATAATTCACTTTTTAACCACTCTATTATTTTTATGTTTTTTGTAATATCTATACCATTATTATCAAAGGACATTCTATTCCCTCCCTACTACATTATAACAAATATAAATAGAATATGTATATATTATATAAATTTCATAATATACCCTAGCTTTTATTATAGCCTTCCAAGTTATAAGTGCCAAGGGAAAAAACTGAATTGAAATTAGATTCTCATCACAGGAAAAGCTGATAGTAGGCTTGTAGCTGATAATAGTTTATACATCACTTATTGGTCTTTATACTTACTAGTCTATATTCCCTAGACCTTGAAAATCAACAATTTAAACACTATTATATTTAGTTATTTACAATTTTATAATTTCACACTTTATATTAAAAAAAGAAGCGAGTATTCGCTTCCCTTTGTGCTGTCCTAATTTTATTCCCCAGCAGAGAAAGGTATTAGGGCTACTATTCTGGACCTTTTAATAGCTCTAGTTAACTGCCTTTGATGATTAGCACAGTTACCGGTTATTCTTCTTGGAAGAATTTTAGCTCTATCAGTTATATATTTTTGTAAAAATTTTGTATCTTTATAATCTATTTGTTTAACCTTATTGGCACAAAAACTACAAATCTTTTTCCTCTTTCTTCTTCTCACTAATCTTCCCTCCTTATCCTAGAATGGAACGTCATCATCATCCTCTATGGCTTGAAAACCATCTGCACCGTCATTAAAGTCTGGAACTTGAGGATTAAAATCATTATTTTCCCTTTTATTTCCCCATTCCAAAAACTCTACTCTATCTGCAATAACTTCCGTAGAATATCTTTTCTCACCCGTATTAGTTTCATAATTATTATTTTGAAGTCGTCCTTGTACAGCAACTAATCTACCCTTTGCTAAATAGTTGGCACAGTTTTCACCTGACTTTCCCCAAACAACTACTCTGAAAAAATCTGCTTCTTTATTCTTAGAAAATGGTCTATCTACTGCTATAGAAAAGGTGGCTACTGCTTTACCACTTCCCGCTGTAAAACGAAGTTCAGGGTCTCGGGTAAGCCTTCCAATCATAACTACATTATTCATTCAAAATCCCACCTTATTTGTAGACTCTTATTTTTCTTCTAAATTAACAACGAGATATCTAATAACATCATCAGATATTCTGAAATTTCTTTCTAATTCCTTAGGCAAATCTGTATTTGCTTTAAAGATAATTAGAACATAGTAACCTTCCTTGAGTTTCTTGATTTCATAAGCTAATTTTTTTAATCCTAATTCATTAACCTCTTCAACCTCACCATCACTGGCAATGATTGACTTAAACTTCTCCAAAAGCTCGTTTCTTTTTTCTTCCTCAAGATCCGGCCTTAATATGAACATAGTTTCATACTTTCTCATCTTTTACACCTCCCTATGGTCTTTAATGGCCCTACTCAAGCAGAGCAGAGAGAACATGTTTACATTCACAACTTTAGATTATATCATTTTATAGAAACTTATTCAAGGAAGAAAATTAAATAATGTTCTTTATATTTACTATAGGAACCCTACAACTCTAGGTTTTAAACTCTAAAAAAGCCATACCCTTAGGTATAGCTTTTCATCCTATTATTTACTTAGGGATTCCTTAATAACCTCACCTAGCACCTTAATACCTTCTACTATTCTATCCCCAGGCATATTTGAATAGTTTATACGCATTGTGTTTTCATTCCCACCATTAGGGAAGAAGGCACCCCCTGGTACAAAGGCTACATTCCTTTCAAGTGCCTTTACCATAAGCTCCCTTGCGTTAATATGCTCAGGTAATACCGCCCAAGTAAATAAGCCTCCCTGGGGATAAGTATATTTAACCTCCGATGGAAAGTATTCCTTTATCGCATTAATCATAAGGTCACGACGCTCCTTATATAACCTTTTAATTTTTTCTATATGTCTATCTAAATCATAGCTTTCTAAAAATTCATTAAGCTCCCGTTGGGACATAGAGTTACTTTGAAGATCGGCCCCCTGTTTAACTAAAATATATTTATTTAATATCTCATCACTTGCACATACCCATCCTATCCTTAATCCTGGACAAAAAGTTTTTGAAAATGTTCCAAGGAATATTACCCTTCCTTCCCTGTCCAGTGACTTGATTGAAGGTATTCTTTCACCTTCAAATCTCAGCTCCCCATAGGGATTATCTTCTACTATAGGTAAATCAAACTTGTTTGCCAATTCAATCAATTTTGTACGTCTTTCTAATGACCATGTCCTTCCCGATGGATTTTGGAAATCTGGGATTACATATATCATCTTAACGTTCTTAGTTGTATTAAGTGCCTTCTCAAGCTCCTCCATAATCATACCATTATCATCGGTAGGTATTTCAACAAACTTACACTGATAAGCTCTAAAGGCATTTATTGCTCCTAGATAGCTTGGACTTTCAACAATAACAACATCCTCAGCATCTAAGAATATCTTACCACTAAAATCAAGTCCTTGCTGTGAGCCATTTGTAATTAAGATATTATCAGAATACGTCCCAACTCCTAACTTCTCCATCCTTTTAGCTATCTTCTGCCTCAGTGGAGGAAAACCCTCTGTAGGACTATACTGAAGTGCTTGCTGTCCACTTTCCTCTAAAATCTTTAATGAAACCCTTTTCATCTCTTCTATGGGAAATAGTTCCGGTGCTGGCAATCCCCCTGCAAAGGATATAACCTCTGGTCTAATAGTAAGTTTTAATAATTCCCGAATTTCTGAAGCTTTAACACCTTTCATACGTTTCGAATACTTTATTGCCATTGTAAAAAGCACCTCCAAAAATATTATAAATACTAGGAAAAGGTTTGCCCAACTGATTCCATTATAACATTTTTCTTATAATAGTTGCAGAGATTTTCCCACTTTTTTTGTAACAATTCAATTTTTTTAGTAAGAATATTCACTCTTTACTGAATATTGAAACATTATAGATATACGCCACTAAAAGTAAATAAACAAATGTAGACACTGTGGTTTCATTTTAAGGGATTTTTATGAACCTATTTAAAGCTGTGCTTCAATAGCTAATCTTAATAGAGCTATTTAACTGTAGTAATGCTACTTGAAGGATTAATAAATTTTACTTAAAGTATATAGAAGAATTCATTATTTCAGGAAAATTTATTTCGATTTCTAAGGCCCCATGATTATAACTCTATCTTTAAAAATTAAAAAATCCATCAAGGTATGATTTTTCAATATACTTTAACCTTGAGGGATTATAAAATTTTGATACATTTAAAAAAACCATGGAAATCAAACACAAGTCTATTCAAAGACTTATTCTTCACTTTTATCTACTTTCTTTATTCTCTTTTCAAGCTTTGTCCTCGATATCCAAATCTGCTTTTGACATTTCAAGCATTTAATCCTAAAATCAATTCCCGTTCTCATTATTTCAAATCTATTACCACCGCATGGATGCTGCTTTCTTGTTTCAATTATATCTCCAACATTCAAAAGCATTGGCATAACATAGCCCTCCTAGGATTAATAAAAACCACTGAAGTGGTATTTATCTTTTACTTTATAACATCAAAATATAATTTATTTAGCTTTAGAAATCAATAATTATTAATAAATGATTATAATTATAAAACAGTAAAATGTCAACCTAAAAAATTATAATCTAACATCGGTCTAAGAAAAACCATCCCTAATCTTTATTATTATCTACAGCTTGATTATAGATTACTCTCTTTGGATAAGGTATTTCTATACCTTCTTTATCAAAGGCCTCCTTGAATCTTTTTCTCATAATTCTTTCCACCTCCCACTGGGACATTGGTTCTACCTTAGCTATTGTGGTTATAACAATACCCGATTGGCCAAATTCTGTAACTCCCAGTACGAAAGGTCCTTCTATAATATTACTACTTTCTTTACTTATATTTTTACTTACATTATTCAAAATTTCAATAGCTCTTTCAATATTTTCTTCATAGGCTATACTAATATCAACCATTGCCCGCATATTACCTCTACATCTATTTGTAACCTTTGTAATAGCCCCATTTGGAATTATATGAAGGTCTCCACTAAAGTCCCTTATCTTCGTGATTCTCAGGGCCATTTCCTCTACTATTCCCGTCTTCCCTTCTATTTCAATATAATCTCCTACTGCAAATTGATCTTCAAACAGTATGAAAAAGCCTGTTATTATATCTTTAACTAGATTTTGTGCACCAAAACCTATTGCAAGTCCTCCTATCCCCGCTGCAGCTATTAATCCCTTTACGTCTATATTTAACTCATAAAGTATAGGAGTAAATGCAATAAAGTAAATGGTATATCTCGTCACACTCTTTAGTATTCCCTTTGCTGTATTAATCCTATTTTCATGAATTTTAAGCTTAAACTTATCTCTACTATCGATAAACCTATCTATTAAGGCATTTGTAATCCTAATGACAATCCTTGCTGCAATTAATATTAATATGATTTTTGTAGCACTAACTAATATTCTGGAAATCCTTTCCGGGTTCATAAATTCTTCTATTGTAGTTTGTATATTTACAGTAAATTGTCTAAAGGCTTCCTTTAACTTTTCGTCCAAAACTTATTACCCCCAACTTATTCTTTCCGCTTTTTTTTCACTATTTAGTCTTATTACTTTATATATATCAACCCTATCTTTCTTTAGATTTTGCCTCACTAACTCTTCCTTAATATCCTCTAAACTTTCATCTTCAAACATTATAGATAATCCACAGCTGGCACTAATCTCCCTAGGGGTTGGTATTGTATTAACTTTATATTTATTCTTCAGTTTTTTTTCAACCATAATAGCATAGTGAGTAGATTCAAATGCTATTACATAAAATTCTTTCTTCAACCTAATTACTCCCTTTAAATACTAATAGTGTTTTTTGCATCATGCATTTTTTCTACTATAGTATACATATTAGTAACCCCACCTACAATTAGCTTATCCTTCAGCTTAAAATAGTCTAGACATGTGCCGCATGAAAGAACCTCTACGCCTTCACTTTCTAGCTTTCTAATATGGTCAATAACCTCAGACCCTTCCGTTGTAAGCTTAACACCACTATTCAGAAACAGTATGGCCTTTGGATAGGGCTTTGTTTCTGTAAGCGTATAAAAGTATCCCTTAATTAGAACCTGACCCAGCTGCTCTGACCCCTGGCCCATACAGTCCTTACCTATTACAATTACCATATCCTTAGTTGAGCTGATATTTTTAGGTATAAAGTCTTTTTGTAAAATTTCCTTATAGATATTTATGTGATAATCTCCATCTACTTCCCGAATATCTACATCACAGCTTAAGCTTCTAGCTAGCTTAGACACATTTTCCTTTGCTATATCATTATCAACTATTGTAGTTATAGTACCTTTATTTACCTTTTCTATAGCCTTTTTAGTCTCAATAACGGGCTTAGGGCACTGCATTCCTCTCGCATCTACTTCTAATCTCATAATATAACTTTCCTCCTGTTTTAATATTTACAAATCTACAATTTATTGAATTATAAGGTCGAATCACTTAAAACCCAACTTTAAATATTTAGTAAAAATGATTTCTTGTCTTTCTATCACTATCATAGATAAGCAACTTTAAATTTATCTTAAGTTTTAGTTTTGTTTATCCATATAATACTTCATCTACTTATTAAAGTAATTATTTAAATGGTTTCTCTAGTACGATTTTTATATAAAGGTTTAAAAGCTATTTACTAATTGGCCACTGCCATAGCCTATAAAACTTCTAATCATGTACAAAAGAAGATTATAATCATAAAAGATTTTAGTGATATCTGAGGCTTCTAAGGTCCTTACTACATAGCTATCTGGAAAAATAGAGGCAATAGGAACTAATATAGCTGTAAGTATAAATATGATAATCCCTCCTTTTAAAACTCCAAATATAAATCCACCTAACCTATTGAACTGATTAATAATAGGTAGTGAAGCCATGCCATTTAATACAGCTCCTAAAATGTTTAATAAAAGCTTTGCAATAAGGAAAATTAATATTATGCTTAATAAATCTATTACTGTTTTCGTTATCATTTGTGATGCATAAATATTAATATTATCCAAAATTCCTTCACTGGACTCCTTAAAGGCATAGCTTTGTGAAAATACATCCTCAAAAATTTTAGGTAAATTCATCATTTCAAATATATTTTCCGATTGAGTCCCTTGCCCTTGAAGATTATCATTTCCCAAAAACTTCATATTATTAATTACAAACTGTTGTATTGCTGAAAACCAGCTTGTTTTCTCTATTATAAACTGTGCTAAAAAGGAATAATACATTTTAGCAATGATACCAGCTGCTATATAACTAGCTATATTGAAAAAAGCTAATACCAACCCAATGCTAAACCCTCTTAACCCATTCGTAGCGATAATTATGATAACGCATATATCCATCCAGTTCACTGTACTGTTCCTCCTTAATAAAACTCAAGCGTATCAAACTCTTAAGCCTTAGTCACGCTTCCTTTGTAAAAATATCGTAGATATATCAATGCCACTTTAAGGATTAATAGACTTTACCCATAAAATCTAATTATCTAAAGACATTATTTCTAACCTATCCTTATAGGTAATCAAAATATTTTTTTTAGAAATCCATTTTACAGTCTTTATATCCCTATTTATTTTCCTTTCCAGTATTATCTCTCCTTTTTTATCCAGTATGTATATAGTTCTATCAGTGAAAACCAGGATTTCATCATCAATTACATCTAGCCCTAATACCTCCCCAGCGATGGGAGTCTTATTTAAAATATTTCCATCTAAATTTAATTGGCAGATTATATTTCTATTTTTTGTATCGATTATAGTATTTTCTTTATTAATAAGGCTGAGTACCAGTATTCCCTGATCACTCAAAACTCCTTTATTTAAGTTTTCTTCAAACTCTTTTACCCATATGACATTATTATTTTTGTCATCCTCGCTTATCATCAGCACTCTGCTATCACTTAGGGCTAACAAATTGCTGTCATTAATAAGAAATATTTTGTAAATAATATCATTGTCATACTTCTTACCCGCCAAAACCTTTCCATCAAGGGAGTAAAATAGGATATTACTATAGAACTTTTTTTCCTCCACATTTAATATTGTAAGGGCAATCGTGTTATTATCCTCTGATAAATCCCCATCAAAAACTTCTCCCTTTGGAATATTGAAATTTGAAACTATTTCTCCATTGGGATGGAAAACGAAAATTTCTTTTTTAAGCATGGTGAGAACATATCCATTACTATTAATCTCAACATCAATTACTTCCTTATCTAGGCTATTTTCTAGCTTGATTTCTCCTCTGTAATCTATATAGAAAACTTTCCCATTAGTTGGATTGACAACCACTATATTATCTTTGTTTCCTCTTATAATAGGGTCTTTCATCTTTAATTCCTTTTCCCATAATTTCTCTCCATTTAAGTCATATGTAACTAGTTTATTTTTTTCAAACTTAATAAC
>JAKSBP010000092.1 GCA_022361035.1 Clostridia bacterium | reverse complement strand
TCTGCCACCAGTTTAGATGATATTGCCCTTGCCCTTGATAGGCAGGTAAATAAATTTAAAATCGATAGGGAATACACTGATTAATAGAACCTCTATCATTTTATAAAAGAAGATATCAGGGGATGCTTAGGAAAAAGAATTGGTAAAGTAATACTTCCCTGTTAAAGGGGTTAAGCTTTTTAAATATTTATATAGAATATACGATTGAGGTAAGGAGGCTAAAATCTTGAAATCCTATAGAAAAGAATTGTGGTTTACCACAGAAACAAGGAGGGAACTTATTAATATTACTCCTAAAATAGAAGAGTGCTTAAGGGAAAGTGGTATTAAAGAGGGCCTATTATTATGTAATGCCATGCATATTACATCAAGTGTATTTATTAATGATGATGAAGCAGGACTCCATAGGGACTTTGAACGTTTTTTAGAAAAACTAGCACCAGAAAAGCCCTACAGTCAATATGACCATAATGGATATGAAGATAATGCAGATGCCCATTTAAAAAGAACTATCATGGGGAGAGAAGTTGTGGTAGCTATAACCGATGGAAAGTTGGATTTTGGGCCCTGGGAGCAGATATTTTATGGAGAATTTGATGGAAAGAGATCAAAGAGGGTTTTAGTAAAGATTATTGGTGAATAGATTTGAAAAGAAGTAAAGGTGGGTTTAAATACCCACCTTTACTAATTATATTTAAAAATCTATGAAAGCTATATATAGCTTTATTTCATACTGAAAATTCCATAAAATAAGCAATAGATTGACTATTACTTATATATTTTCAATTTGCCAGTCTATAGGTTCCTTACCTATTGAGGTAAGAAACTTGTTAGCCTTAGAAAAAGGTTGACTTCCTAGGAAGCCTCTGTGAGCAGATAAGGGACTTGGATGGGTAGACTTTATTATGTAGTGTCTTAAATTTTTTATTATATTCATTTTAGATTGGGCATTTCTTCCCCACAGTATAAAAACGATGGGCTCTTCCCTATCATTTAATAGACTAATTATCTTATCTGTAAAGTGTTCCCAGCCCATATTCCTATGGGAATTTGCTTGTCCTGCCCTAACTGTTAGTACGGTATTGAGAAGCATAACTCCCTGATCTGCCCATTTCTTTAAATAACCATTATTGGGAACATAACAGCTTAAATCACTATTAAGCTCTTGATAGATATTTATAAGAGAAGGGGGAGCTGGTATATTGGGTTTCACAGAAAAACTTAAACCATGGGCCTGATTAGGTCCATGATAGGGGTCCTGACCCAATATAACTACCTTTACATCCTTATACTCTGTATAGTGTAAAGCATTGAATATATCATACATGTCTGGATATATAGTTTTTGTTTTATACTCATTTATTAAAAACTTCCTGAGTTTCAAGTAGTAATCTTCTTTAAATTCATCGTTAAGCAAATCGTGCCAATCGTTTTTTAATATTTTCATATAAACCACCCCCATAGATTATATCATAAAACCTACAGATAGTCATTAGTTGTTAAAAGGAAGGATTGATTATATAGGGTTCGATGTTTTGCTCTTAAAACTCAACTAGAAAGTCAGGTTATAGGAGTTTATTTTTAGTGTATTTGGAAAGAGACCTAAAAAGTATTTGTTTTTGGTGTTGTTAATGCATAAAAAAACTTTTTTGAGGAACCTAGTTCTTAACCAGCTAATGATATTTTTATAAAGATAAAATAGAATCTCATGTCTTATAATTTATCATTAGTAATCACTTTCATTATAAAAATTATTGTCAAAACTATAGTCGAATTTTAGTAACAAATGATACTTAACTTTTTAATTTAATAGTTATTGTCAGTTTAGAATTTATATTCCTTTAATTAGTAGAATAGGGGCATTAACCCCACCCCTTTTATTGAACCATACTTATAGTTTCCTCGTATGTGGGTCTCGCCTATCCCTATCAGGCTTGAGTCTTATTGAAAATCATTTTACGTCGAAAGAAATTGTCTAAGTTTTTTAAAAATAATTAGAATCTAGAAAGTAATTCTTGCTTTGATTAAGCTTAGTATATACTTCACTATAATTCTTTCCGAAAGTGTCCGTTTTACAGAACTTAGGGTTATCAAGGATAGCGAGACACCATTTGATAGTTTCAACTTTGGGAAATTATCTTGCCTTAATCCATTTCTTCCCTTCACCATGGTGTTGTCTAATTGACCAATTCCAAAGCTTATACCAAAGGTACATATCCAAATGACTAAAAGCTTTACTAGTCTTTTGTCCATCTATAGTAATTAGCCTATCCGTCTATCATGGGGTTAAGTATTTTAATAAACTCAGATTGCTTTGACCCTCTCATTTGCTTAATAAATATCTTTAACTTGCTTCTGAATGTTTTTTAAACTTTCTTTTAGAATTTTAATATGAGTTTTACCCTTAGGATGTATTCTTATATGATATCCAAGAAAGTTTAATCCATCTTAAGCTTTAACTATCTCAACTTTATCTATATTAAGCTTAACACTAAAAAACGTTTATTAAATATTCCCCTTTTTATTTCTTTTAAAAACATACTCTACCTTCTTTCTAGCTTAGATACATCTGTATTTCTTACAGATGCATTTTCTGTTATATGATTATATTTTAATTGCAAAACTATAATATACCTATAATAAAAATATAGACAAATGTGGGCTCTAAGGCTGTAATTAAAGTATCAGTTAATTAATAAGAATCTGGATTCCATGCCCCTGTCACATTATATCTATTGTAGAAATTTCCATCGTCTGTCCAAGCTTTTAATCTATATTGGTAGTTCTGTGCAGTGCTGTCATTAGGAAATACCCAGTTGCCTTTTGATCTTGTTGTGACTACTCCTGTTCGTGATGCACCATCTGAATTTACAACTACAAAATTCATTCTAACTTTAGACTCAACGTTATCTACCCTTAATACAGGTGGTTCAGCTTTAGTATACTTGTATGCTACTCCTGAATATGCTGCTCCGTGGAAAACTCCTGTATTCATATCAAAAGAAAATTTATAATTGTATGCATAAACTGTACAAATAAGCATTAAAACTACTATACAAACCCCAATGTTTAATCTTATTAAGTTTTTCTTCATGTATAATCCCCCTTTTATGTATAGAGCCCACATAGTGTTATTAATTCAACGCAATTGAATTTTTTTCCTTCTTTTGAATAAATATTATTTTATTAAAAAAAATTAAAAAGAAAGAAAATTAAGTATATTTAAGCATCTCAAGTAGGAGGGAAGCCTAAATACGTGTAAAAACCAGTAACTTTACGTAGAAATTGTATCACTAGCTTTGCTATTTATTGGACACATTGTCATAACAACTACCTTTTCGACTCATGCTTTGTATCATGTTATCTTTTAAGTACCCTAATCATTTTGAACAATCACAAACTAATTTAGTAAAATGAAAACTAACAGGAGGTGTCTAAAATGAGAAGTAAACAAATGAGATGTTCTAGTGAATTTAAAAATCAAATAGTTTAAAGAAGTAAAAGAAATCGGTAATGCTTCACTAGTAAAAAGAAAACATGATTTGGTATCTGGTATAGTAACCATATAGGTCAGAGAAGCTAAACAATTTAAGAATCCTGCCAGGTCTTTAAAATATAATAATGATAAAGATGATTATTCGCTCATTGAGGGAAATGATAGGCTTAAAAAACTATTAGGTGAAAAAGGTCTTAAACTAGCAATACTTCTTGACCTGTTTAAAAAACAAACCAACAATAAAAGATAAAGTGGAAATAGCTAAAAAGTGTATAGATGCTGGCTATAATGCTATTTTTCTTCTTAAGATTGTTAATCTAATGATACCGAAAGTAATAAGATTTGTAATGACTAAATAAATGAATATATTCTTAAGATTATAGAAACCGAAGGTTGTGAATTCTATATATACTTTAAAATAACTATAAGCTTAAGGAAGAAAATTTAAGCTTATCATTAATAAGAAAAAAGTTTATAGACTTTGTAAAAAACTAGATATTCCAAGACCCCAAAGAAAGATAAAACATACTCAACCAAAGAAAATAGTTCAAAATAGAACTGTTATATATATCTTATATTTATGTCTACGACAAAAGTATAATCGATTATCATTTAGGTCTTAGATACAAAACTGGAAATGCAACAATTACTCTTAAAAGAGCTATGATAAAAAGAGACCTTCATAATAAAAAAACAAATTTAATGATTAGATCTGATAATGACCCCAATTTAGAAGCCTTTATTTTCAAGATATCCTAATGGGTCTAGAAGCCCAGCATGAAAGGATTCTCTATGCTACACTTAATAAAAACATTATAGAGGCATTCCATAGGATTTTACAAGACGAATACCTTTGTAGATATGGATTTGAAAGCTTTATAAATGCTTACAAAGTAGTGTCAGAATTTATCAAATCCTATAATAAAGTTAGAATCCATAGCTCTATAGTGTATATTCCACCAAATGAGTACTATACTAAAGTGCTTAATAATACTAATATTAAACAGATTGTAAAATTATAAAATAGCTTTCTTTTTCACCTTTAATTAAGGGACACAGTAATAGTTATATTAGTCAAGGATTTACACAAAGTAAGGACTTTAGCCTTTATCCTTGACAAATATAAATATTACTCTAAAATAAGCCATGGGTGAAAAAATATTAAATAATTCTAATGCTATAGCTTAGTGAGTTTTTGTCCCAATTTAAAGAGACAATCCGGCGGTTTTATTTCCTACACTTTTAATTCTAAAATGTAGTTACGATAAGCTTCAAGTGTGTGATTACATTTGGCAAGTGTTTCAACATACTCCATAAAGCTTATGTTTAAGCGTATGATGCTAGAATAAAAATAGGAGAACTTAAACATAGTAAATTTTGTATCTAATTATAATATAGAAATCAGATAAGGAGAGATTTATTATGGGTAAGAAAAACAGAATATATAGCAAAGAGTTTAAACAGGATGCAGTGAACTATTATTATTCCTCTGGCAAATCAATAAAGGCATGTGCATCAGATTTAGGCATTAGCTGCAGGGTGGATTAATAGTGATAAGTTAAATGAGGAAGTTGTTAACCATCGTGGATCAGGAAATTATGCATCTGATGCTGAAAAAGAAATTGCTAGGTTAAGAAAAGAATTAAGAGACAAAGAGGATGCACTTGATATATTTTAAAAGGCCATAGGCATACTGAACAAAGATTAACTGAAGCAGTCTATATAGAGGTAAAAGCAGCCTCTCAAAAGCGCCGAATCTCAGTTAACAATGTGCTTAAAAAACTAGGCGTTTCCTCATCAGTTTACTATAGTTTTAAAAAGAGAGCTATCTCAAATCAGCAGTTAAGAAAGCAATCACTTCTTACGGAGATTACCGAGATATATAATGAATCACATCAAATTTATGGAGCAACTAAAATTACTGCTGTATTACGATCTAGAGGTCACATAGTATCAGAAAAGACTGTGAGTAACTATATGAGAGAGCTAGGTATCAAAGCAATTTGGGTAAGTCCTTATAAGAGAACTACTATAGACCCAGATTTTGATTCTAAACTT
>JAKSBP010000307.1 GCA_022361035.1 Clostridia bacterium | reverse complement strand
CTGAGGTTTCCTTTAGAGCGATTTTTATAACACATAGGGAATTATAGACCTTTTAAATAGATATATTTATAATTTCCGTATATGTGTTTCAAAAGAGTCTTCTTTTTAGCTCTTCATCAGAGACTCTTTTATAAATCTGTTTTACCTTCTATTATCTATCTATAAACAGATTTATAGCATGAGCCTAAAGGATTCTCTGTGGTTGCTGAAGTAAGTTAACTTTCTCAATCACTCATCTATATATATGGTTAAAAAATTCAAGGCATATTGCTTTTTCTTAGAATTGTTATTAAAGATAACAAGGTTTATTTTGACCTAAAGGCTGGCAGAGGGGTCAGCCCTCTTTACCCAGATACCCTTCAACCATAATATCCTGTCCAAACCTATGGGTTGTCATATTATTTAACAAAAAGGCATCCTTAACTAACCGGCAGCCATCACCCTCCACAGGGGTTTTAGAAAGGCTTCCCCCTATTATTTTTGGTGCTATAAAGAAATTGACCTTATCAACAATATTTTCCTCAAGGGCTGAATAATTAAGGGTCCCTCCCCCCTCTAAGAGGACACTGTCGATGCCCATTTCACCTAAAGTCTCCATAAGTATACCTAAATCTACCCTCTTCTTTTTTTGGGGCACAACTAAGACCTCCAAGCCCCTTTCATTAAGGCTTTTAATTTTTTCAGAATCCCCACTTTCAGTGGTCACTATTATTGTTTTTACTACAGAAGCTTTCCTTACTAAGTTGGCATCTAAAGGGATTCTACACTTGCTATCCACTACAATCCTTATTGGATTTTTACCTTCAAAGTCTGGTATTCTTACGGTGAGAAGGGGATTATCCGTCAATACAGTGCCTATTCCAACCATTATAGAAGTATATTGGTGCCTTAGTCTATGGACATATTCCCTTGACTCATGGCAGGTAATCCACTTTGAATCAGCAAACCCTGTTGCTATCTTTCCATCTAAGGACATGGCTAATTTCATAAGGCAAAAAGGTATCTTAGTAGTTATATACTTAATAAAAACTTCATTTAATTTTCTAGACTCTTCCTCTAAAACGCCAGTTACTACCTCTATGCCATTTTCCCTTAATATTTTTATTCCATTTCCAGCTACTAAAGGATTTGGGTCTAGCATTGCCACCACAACCCTTTTAATGCCCCTTTCGATTATGGACTTTACACATGGAGGGGTTTTGCCATAGTGGGAGCATGGTTCGAGGTTTACGTACATGGTTGAATTCCTTGGGTCATCCACAAGGGAATTTAGGGCTTCAATCTCTGCATGATTACCGCCAAAAAATCTATGATAGCCCTCCCCTATAACCTTATCATCCTTTACTATTACTGAGCCCACCATGGGATTGGGGTTTACGAATCCAGCCCCCTTTTTAGCTAAAGCCAAGGCTCTTTTCATATAATTTACATCCATAAATAACCTTCCCTTCTTGCGGAAGTATAAAAAGCCCTGAAGTAAAAACTTCAGGGCTAGGTATACAAATATATACTTAAATAGCATACAAATACCATTAAATCTCCTTCTACCATCCAGACTATACTGTCGGCTCTGGAATTTCACCAGATCAACCGCCTATGCGGTTCGCGGGCTATACCGCCGGTAGGGAATTTCACCCTGCCCCGAAGGAACGATATTATGTTATTATGGTAAGAATACCACTATGATACTTAAAAGTCAAGGGTATTTGCTTACCCATCTATAATCTAGTCTTTGATCTATTTTTATACTCATACATTCTTTTATCAGCTAATTTTATTACAGAATTAATATCCTTAGAATCCTCTGGGTAGCAAGCTATTCCATAGCTGAAGGTAATAAAAACCTTCTTTCCATCTACCAATATGGGATTGGTATTAAAATAGCTTATAATATTTGACAATTTATTTTTTATATCAATAGCACAGGATTTGAAGAGCATCGCTATGAATTCATCGCCTCCATATCTTGCAAAGAGGTCAGATTCTCTGATATTCTTCTTTATAATCTTTGCAAATTCAGATATTGCCATATCACCTATAACATGCCCAAAGGTATCATTAATATATTTTAGACTATCTAAATCAAACATAACTAGGCAAAAGTTTTCATTGTACCTACGGGCCTTTCTATAAAATTTACCTGATAGCTCTTCAAAATAATACCTGTTATATATGCCTGTCATACTATCATACTTAGATAAATACATTATCTTTTCAATAAGCTGATGATTTTTAAGGGCTATACTTATCTGATTAGAAAAATATTCAGCAACTAAAAGGTCTTCATTACTAAAAGCATCGGTTTTAAGACTATCAATATTTATCATACCATATAGATTACCGTTAATAATTATAGGGGTACTTAGTGTAGTTTTAATGTCTAGAGCCTTTATATTGTCTAGGGCTTCATAGGTTTCAGAATTTAAGTTATAGCTATTGAATCTGCGAACATCCTTTATGATACATGGTTTAGTAATATTTTCACCATTTTTTTTCGAGAGAAAAGTTTCATCCAGTCTGAGTCTTATATTCTTTAATTTATTAATATCAAAGCCTACAACTGCTTTGTACTCAAGAAAATTATCCTCCCCTAGGATTATAAAGCTTCCCATATCTCCATCATCTATAATATTTATCAATTTTTCAAGTATAAGCTCAAATAATTTTTCCGTATTATTAATTGATACAATAGAATTACTTACCTCTAGCATGACATCCCTTACCTGATTATTCTTTTTCAATTTATTGTTCATTGAATAATGCTTTTCCAATAGTAGATTTTGATTTTCAATGAGATGATTATAGCTCTTAATGATTGTTCCAAAGTTATTAAGGAAGTAGGGAATATTTTTAAAATAGCACCTATCCTTTGACTTTGGTTTGATACAGACTTTATTTTCTTTAATATTTTTATGGATGACTTTGTGTAACCCAGATAGTTCCTTATTTATAAAGCTAAGACACAAAAAAGCTGCCAATATTCCAAGGAGTGTTAAGAGGATGATTTGATATATAGCAATATTTTCAACATGAAAATAATAGGGTAATAATACACCTAATATTGAGTTGAGAATTATTACAAATATTAATATTATAAGCAGGACACAAAAGTTTATAATCAAAGTCATCACCTAATCAATTTCAAAGTACTTGTACATTTGTATATATAGAACTATAATATACTTTTTTTAATGTAAATAGAACAAAAATTTTAATTATTCTCATAAAATAAAGTCAGAGCTTAATACCCCCGACTTTATTTTTACAAATTACATTTTACCCAATAGGGTGAAAATTATACTATATCTTTACTTTGCCCCATATTAACTAGTTATAACCTTTAAAAATGACGAAGTGACGGCAGAATGTGTAAAAACACTCAAGCCGAAAATAAAATTACTAAATGTAAAAAGCAATAGAATTTCTTTCCTGTTAAAGGTTATATCAGCCATTAAAACATTACCCAAATATGATATAATATGAAATAGTGTTTAATCTGCTTAGATCTTTGCGAACCAGGTTCGTAAATGCCATAGTTAGCTGACATTGTGAGATGTTTATTAAAACATCGAGGAGGTATTTACAATGAAAAGAAAAGTGATAGTTTATATAGCCACAAGTTTGGATGGGTATATAGCTACTGAAGATGATTCATTAGATTGGTTATTTAAGGTGGAAGGAGAAGGCGATAATGGGTATTCGGAGTTCTATGACACTATAGATACAATAGTTCTTGGTAGAAGAACCTATGATTGGATCATGAACGTAGAAAAAGAGAATTTCCCCTATAAGAATAAAAAGTGTTATGTATTCACTAAGTCAAGATATGAACCTAATAATAGTGTAGAGTTTGTTGATGGCGACATAGTTAGATTTATAAATACATTAAAGGGTGTTGAAGGTAGAAACATTTGGATTGTTGGTGGAGGAGACTTACTATCCTATTTTCTTAAAGAGAATCTTGTGGATGAGTTTATAATAAATATTGCACCTACCATTATTGGAACAGGAATTCCTTTGTTCAATAAACAGGACATTGAAATAGAGTTAGAATTAAAAAGTATTCGGCGTTTTAATCAATTTGCAGAACTTCACTATGTAAAGAGGCAAAGTGATAACAACTAGTGTGAATGTTTATTTCCGCCCACAATATTAGTTAACAATAGTTTAATAAAAAATGTAAAAAAAGTATAATATTAAATATATAATTATATTACTAAAGAGAAAGGTGAGAGGCAGATTTGAAAATACTAGACAATATAATAATTAATTTCGATTTTCCAGGAAACTTTGAAGAGGTTGTTAAAAGAGAAGTTCAATTCTTACAATCTTTTTTATCAGAACAGAGACAATTGTTTTTTTTGGAACTAGAAAGTAATATTTACCCAAATACAGATTCAGAAATAACAGGTATTAGTTCGGAAATAAAAAAAATTATTTTAGAAAACACTATTCTAAAAACAAAAGAAAGACTTTCTGATTTGCATGGTGAGAGAGACGAAAATGACTGCTTTTATTGGTTTTCGCTTAGAAATAAAGATGAAATCATTAAAATAGTTGAATATAATTATCATTCGTATGATTGCATTGTTTTAGAGAACGGAAGGAATATTAAAGAATATGATTACTTATTAACAGTAATAGAAAATTTACGATATGATGAAAATGATGCTTGTCGGGCAATGATAATAAAAGAACGAATTGAAAATAGTTTTGCAATTAATATTAAACCTAAAATTGAAAAAAATTTTAAGAGTTTAATTGAATAGAAAAGTATAGAACAAGAAACTATCTCTTTACATTGTGAAATTGAAATGGATATAGAGAATGTATATACAAAAATGCTAGCATTTTTGTATATACATTTTTGTTTATGACATTAATCTCAATACCAGTATCTATCATTAGAAACATTAACGATTTTATCATCTGTGAAGTTTTCTATAAAAGTTTTTATAAGACCGTAAAGCCAAGTACCAACACTTACAATTTCATCTTTAAAAACATATACACTTGATATCCAAGATACAAGATTGGGCTTCTGGAAAAAATAGTTAT
>JAKSBP010000135.1 GCA_022361035.1 Clostridia bacterium | reverse complement strand
ATTATATATTTTTTCAATTTTCACTCATAATTTTTTTTTTTTCTTCTATAAGGGATTTTATTTCTTCTGTATTTTGCTTATATGTATAACCTTCAAAATCTAATACAGTCTTTATTGCTCCTAATAAATAATTAATTAACCCATCATTTCCATGCTGTTCGTACAATTCTCGAATTGTATTTTTTTCACTCATTATTTTCCTTTCTCCTTTTATATTTTCTTAGGATATACTGAGCTTAATATGCTCTCTTACTTTTTTACAATGTTCTTGTTATAATTTTTGATATTTTGTTTTCAGGAATCTTTTTGTATTAACTATACATTTTATTAGTGGTTTTTTCTTGCTTTTATATATTAAGTCCCTATCAATATATGCTATAAATCTTTCTGCAATAGAAGGGTTTACAAAGATTATAGCATCATTGAATAGATTCCTCAAAGTTCTTTTATGAAAATGGCATGTACAAAACACTATATCTTTTTTATCAAAATAAGCTTTCAAAATATTTTTAGCACATATCTTTAAAAATTTATTCCTATCTCTCTTTGCACTATTTTATACATGTATTTCTATAAATCCAAAAACGTTTAGCTGCATGGGTAATACTTAGGAATATGAATAAGCCACATAGAAACGTATGCAGTATAAATCAAACCTATAACATACCAGGTATTTTGATATCTGAAAACGTTATAACTAACAGGTCCAAATATCCTAATTAGAATACATACGCATATATAAAATATTAAGTTTATTACTGTAAATTTGGATTTTATTACTTTACTAACCAATATCGTCCTCCATGTGCTAAATATCAAAATATTGAACTGCTTCTCTTAATATTTCTTCATGTCCTATTCCCGAGCAGATTTTATTAGCAGGTAGGTAATAATACCCTTCTTTTGCGAATTCAAAGATATCATAATCATCTAGTTCTACATCATATTTGCAATTTTCATAGATATTGTTAACTATATCATGAACTTTGAACTTTATCGCATCCATTATCTTACGTTTCAAATAAGATTCTTTAATAATCGAATCAAAAATATCCGGATCAATATATTCTCTTATATTTTCTACAAAGATATCTCTAATTTCGTCAGGCTGTAGAGCATCTAATTCTAAACCCTTTGCTTCTCCATTTATACCTCCTGTGAGATCTAACCATTTTTCCAGGTTAACAGGCTTTGGTGTATACTTATTTTGTTCTATAGTTTCATAATCCAGTTGATCAGGCTCTATTCCTATTCTCTTATACTCAACATTTACATAAAATATTTTTAGAGCATATAAAATATCCTCAGCCTGCTTTTTAAGAGCATCAGCAATGTAATATCCTGCAGGGTCATAGTCCGTCATGGTTAATATGTAAAGGGTGTCAAATTTGTCAAAGTACCCTCTTTCATACATATCTTTAATTAGATACTCCATAGCACCTAGTGAGTTTTGTCCTTTGCAACTTATGCTGCTACATCCTAAAAGAGTTGCAATCTGATTTATTATATCATAAACTGTATCTTTTTCTGTTGCGATAATAATATGAGCATGTGTATCTATGGTTGTCTGAAATCCATAGATATCTGTATCTGCTACTGAATAATGAATAGATGGGGTTTCCTTTCTTCTGCTTGTGTCTATTATTCCTAAATCTTTATATAAAATTAGCCCATCTCTTAAAAGATCTGCCATGTATCTGCTTAGTGTAGCATCCCATTTTGTTAATCCAGCTTCAGTATTATCCTGACTTGTGAGCAATCCCAATTTATCTAAAGTTGGTTTCACTATAGAGTACCATACGCTTCTTAAAGTCCTACTATCACGGGTAGGTCTATAATATTTTTTTTCATTCAAGATGATAGAACGCATCAATAGGGCGTTTGTATATTTTTTCGGGAGATACATAGCTACCTCATCCCCACTCATATGTTTTAAGTACTTTGGAAAATCAACATAAGTTTTCATCTTTAACCCTCCTATTATTAATATAACATATTTAAAAAACTATTAAGGATGACCTTCTATTTTTTCCTTTTACTTTAATTATACTCTGGCGTTAACGTTGCGTAAACCAAAAATTAAATTTTTATGAGAAAAAAAAGCCTTTTCGGCTTTTATGTTTTCTAATGTTATGCTGCATTTGATTTATCATTACGAATAATTTTTTTAATGTAATCAGGGATTTGAATGTCTATTTTTATTCGCTTATTCCCTGCAATTAGTAAGGCTACTCCTGTTTCTTTTTGTGACAATATATTTTCTTCTTTATCTGTTAATTTGTATAATTTCTTAACAGCTTCTAAGTTCTCACCATCCGATCCCATTAAGAATTTATATGTAGCATTATTTAGTATAGCGACTCCATATTCTTTCACAGATTTATGCATGAAGTCATTTACTTCTTGAGTGGCTAACACTAATGCCGATGAATATTTTCTCACTCTTTTTTGGAATGTTCTTAGTTGTTTAACGGTGTCTATTACATCTTTATCTATTAATATATGTGCTTCATCAATTATTAACAGAACTCTTTCAAATCTATCCCTTGTAAGTCTTTCAAATGCATATGACAATATATTGAAATACTGTGTTCTTTTAATTGCAGTATCAGCGTTTTGCAAATCAAAAATATCGAATACTATAAAATCACTATTTAGTTCAATATTGGTCTTTCCATTTAGAAGTTCTTTATCGCTACCATGAGCCATCTCCCACATAACTAGCCTTATTGATTCTATCATGTCTAAGTCTTTATCTGTGTAAATGTTACGCTTGCCCCTCATATCTTCTTGAATAGATACAACTTTATTATATACATCTTCTGCAATAAAATAATCATCTGGGGTTAACTCTGAAAAATCTGTGTTTTCATCGATTTTATGTTCTTTATAAAGGTTTGTGATTATTTCAAAAAACCTTCTATGTTCTGTTTCTGTTAAATCCTTTGCATACGTTCTAAGAATAACTTTTAACAAAC
Source organism: Clostridia bacterium (assembly GCA_022361035.1). GTDB lineage: Bacteria > Bacillota > Clostridia > Peptostreptococcales > Caminicellaceae > JAKSBP01. Next base: position 690 of record JAKSBP010000135.1, on the reverse strand, counting down.
GCATATGAGCAGTAAAAGCATCTACATTGTCCTCTTCGTCAAAATCGTCCCCTAATTGATTTCTCAGAATTTCAATTTCTTTCTCGGATAACTTTTTAAGATCACGTATTTGAAAAAAATTGATTTTATTTTTTCCTCCGGCCATATTGATCCATTGACCATCAAGCCTTTTACACATGCCTTTATATTCTCTCTCAGGATCAATTACGATAACTTTTGTTCCATCCCCATACTCATCTGTGGTTATCTTTTTTAATAACTCAGACTTTCCTACTCCAGACTCACCTATAACTGCTATGTTTGAGTTGTTTCTAGCTACTTTCATGTCTCTTTTCCACGGATTAAAGATAGCTACATTATTATTTTCATCCTTTCCTAAAATAGACCCACTATCATCTTTAATAGAAGAATTATCATGCATGAAGCTGCCTGCTAGTGTTGTGCTGACAAAAAGCTGTTCACATAATTTAGCTACAGTTTCATTGCAAATTCCATATGGTAAAGTCATTCTAACACCTTCTTCTTGCAGGTTAACAAGACTTGATGCAGTTATACCATGACTTATTAATTCACTTTTTAGGTTTTCAATATTATCATTTAATTCTTCTTTAGTTCTCCCTGTAACCGTACAAACAATACTGGACATAAAGACTTTATTTCTGTCTGTATAAATTTGTTTATTTATTTTTT
>JAKSBP010000233.1 GCA_022361035.1 Clostridia bacterium | reverse complement strand
TATTAGCAAATAATTTTTTTATCTTCTTATAATTATCAGCTGCAAACTTATAGGCATCATGAGCTTTTTTTTCACTAAGTTCTGCCTTTTTAATATCTTCTTGTGTTGCACCATTTATTGACTTTTCATATTGTTTCTTAGCTATATTCATCTGTGCCTTTGAAGCTTTAAGACTGAACTCTAAATCCTTTATATCAAGTTTAGCTAAAGTATCCCCTTTCTTAACCAACTGACCTTTTTTGATGAATATTGTATCTACATATCCAGATGTTTTAAATGATAATTTCTTTATTTCTCCTGCTGTTACTGTTCCAATATATCTTAGAGTAACAGGGCTTTGCACCTCCTCTATTTGTATGGACTTTACAGGCTTACCTTCATCTATTTTTTTCAACATCTCTTTATCATTATTACATCCAGAATAAAACACTACCGATAATATAAAAATTAAAATAATCATAAATCTTTTACTCATTATCCATCATCCTTTTTAAAAATTCTTTCTTAATCCTAAAGGGTACTCTAGACATAATCTTTTAGAGCCCTTATTGTTATGAAATATGAAAAATTCGGTGAGATTACTGATTTTCACTAAATTTTAATATTAAGATTTAGCCTTAAATATAGATTGAATTATGATATGTAAATTAAGAACTGAATTTAGAAAAGCATATTATAACTAATACAACCTCTAATTTACCTATAGCTGAAATTACTAATCCAACTAGTAAAAATTAAAAATAGAAAAAAATCCAGCAAATTATGTTAACCTATATTAATAACAATCAAGAAATTAAGATATAGGATAACATATGCTGGAGCTTACTAATAAATATTCTATCAACGCAATAGTGATATACAAGACTTTATAGCGGTCACCTATGGTTATGTTGTTGATTTTATCTCTACTCCATATAAATAACCTTGAATATATTAATGAAAATAATTGCCTTTAACTTGATACTATTTCTTATACATTATTTCTTCCAGAGCTATGTCTGGATTAAAAAATCTACGTTTATTAACTGTAATGCTTCCATATTGAATAGCCTTTGTAGGGCAGCAATGAAGGCAAGCAATACATTGTTGACAATTATTATTCATCCACCTAGGCCTTCCTTCTTCAATACAGATATTATTTACAGGGCAAATTCGCTCACATATACCGCATGAATTACAGCTATCTTTTACATTAAACTTACTGTCTTTCTTTCTCATATATGTGTCCCAGTATTTATTAATAGATGAAGAAATTATATATGTTCCTGGTATATCATAGGCTCCTCTTTCAATTTTATTCTGTCTTATACCAACTATTTTAGCAATTTTCCTTATCTTAGCCTCTGCTTTATCATAAATATGTTTATGTTTTGATTCTTTTGGTACATCCCACACTGGCCATAAAATAAAATTAAAAACCATGTTGACATAAAATCCAGCCATAAGTCGTTGTTCTTTAGACGTTAGTAACTTCTGCATCTGAGGTATGGCACCTCCTACAGCCTCATGCCCGCTCACAGCTACAGCAAAACAATAAGGGTTATTCTTAAACTCCAATTGTTTTATGAATCTCACCACAATCTCTGGTAAACCATAGAAATAAACAGGGAAAATAAATCCTACAGCTTCACACTCAATATCTGATTGCTTTTCAGTTAATGCTTCTGCTATAGGTACAATGCTACAGGATTCAAAATCCTGTGCTAAGCTTTTAGCTACTCTTAAGGAATTCCCAGTACCAGTAAAGTAATAAATAATTGTCTTCATTATCGTGCTTCCTCCTAGTCAAAATCTTTATGGACTTAAATCATCTACGCTATTTTGGAAAAACAAAGTATCTTTACATTGTGATGTATGTAATTCCACTTTATATGTGTAACCTATTATTCTTTAATTGTCCTCCTCTTTTTCATGACTTTTGCTTACGAAGCTTACATCATTATATCAGAGGAGGACTTTTTAGTGTATTTATAGTCTCTGTTTATTCTGTTCTCAAATATTTAGCATGGGATAAAGATAACCAACTTTAAGGTTTAATAAATTTCAAATAAAAAATGTAAAAGCGTTCATTGTTTTCTTTGAAACTTTTTTAAATGTTATTGTTGGTTATCTCTATAATAATATCAATTATCACACAACCAATACAAGGAATTATCTACATAGAATTTCACTAATAAAAATGAATTCTCTTTAAGTAAAATATCTCTTAAGCAAAAAATCCTACTTCTTTTCCATAATCAAGCATTCTTTTAAAATGCTCATCAGTTGGCCTTTTCCAGCTAAAATCCATCTTTTTTAATATACTGGTGGTTTTCTTAGTTTCAAGTATGAAATTAGTATGATTCTTAGTTTCTAGTACATGTGAATGAACAATAAAATCCTTAATATAGGGTTTCATTTCTTTATTGTCATAATTATCATGAAGATAGCCCATAAATTCACCAAATTCCATACCTTTTACATCCATTCCTATGCCTTTAGACATTTCTAAAAATTCTTTTAAACTTATACCATTGGGATTAAGTATATGAAATACTTCATTGTTTAAAGAACTTCTAGTAAGCAATTTAATAATAGCCTCACTTACATAGTCTACGAAGGCAAAATCAAAGAATTCAAAATTTAGCTCAGGCACATATCCTAATTTAGAGAAAGAACGAATTAGAAGGTAAACAAAGTTCTCATCAATGTTTTCTTGAAATCTTCCATTTCGAGAATCAAAGGCAATATCTCCTACTCGATATATACTAGCATTTATACCTTCAGCTCTAGCATTTTTAATTATTTTCTCTGCTTCTTTCTTAGTTTCTACATAGTAGTTGTCAATTTTTTGACCCATATCGTAATCATATTCAGTAAATAGAGCATTGTCTTTACCATCAATTTTCCCAAGAGCCACTGCTTTAGTAGAAATATGATGAATGTCTTTTTCGATGCCTTCACGTACAAATTGCACTATTCTCTCTACAGTCTCTATATTTATCTTATAGAAGTCTTCATACTTACCATAATGAGCAACTTTAGCGGCTGAATTAATTACACAATCTATTGTTTTAGTTAACTTTTCATATTCTTTATTATTAAGACTAAATTTATCTTCTGTTATTTCTCCTTTTATTACAATTATTCTATCAGCATACTCTGAAAGTATATCTCCTTTAAAGGAAAAGGACATTTTATCTCTTACCCTTTCTTTAGCACTTTTTATGTCTGTATCTCGAACGATAGTATATATTTTTGCTGTCGTTTTATCTAATAATTCTTTAAGTAAGTAGGTACCTAAGTAACCTGTACTACCTAATAAGAGAATATTTGAGTATTCTTTTGTATCTTTTATATTGAGATTTTCATAGCGCATATTTTTAGAAATATATTCTTCCATAGCCGGCTTAGTCTCTTCAATTGCCTTTTCTTGAGAATCTATATATCTATAAAACTCAATCTTTGCCTCTTCTATCTTTGATCCAAGATTAATACTACGATTTGATACTTTCTTCGCTAACTCAGCAATAGTAGGATACTTAAAAATTTCTGTTATATCTACAGTAAATTCTTTTTGCATTGTAGATACAAGCGTAATAGCAGTAAGTGAATCTCCTCCAAGCTCGTTAAAATCGTCGTATATACCTATCTGATCTACCCCGAGTACTTCTGACCACATTTTAGCAAGCTTTTCTTCAATTTCGTTGGATGGTGGAACATAGTCATTACTTAATTCAGGTCTTAAATGTTTACCTAATTTTTTATTACCTTCTTTTCTCATTCTCTTATAGTCGGAAGCATTATACAGTTTATTTAACTGCCCTTTTAAATCTCTTGTAGTAACTAAAACTTGAGGCTCCAAGCATCTCATTACCTTTTCAAAAGCCAACTTTCCTTCTTCTGGTAATATTGCTTTCTTAAGCTCCTCACTTAACGACAGATAATCATACTGCTCAGCTGCCTTGACAGTCATGCCAACGTCACTCCATGTATCCCAATTTATGCATGCTATAAAAGTTTTATTGTCTATAGAATTTTTATATTTTATATAACCATCCACAAAAGCATTAGCACTAGCATAATCGGCCTGACCAATGGCACTTACAATAGATGCCATCGAAGAACAAATTAAAAAGAAATCAAGAACTCGATTCTCAAACACTTTATCTAAAGTCAACGTTCCTTCTACCTTTGATAGGAATACATTATTTGCAAATTCCTTAGTCTTGCTCTGTATTGATCCTACTCCAGGTACACCAGCGGCATGTATAACTCCATTTATCGACCCAAATAACTCTTCTGCATCTTTAGTAACTCTATAGATTTCCTCAAAATTAGCCACATTTGCCCCAGCAACAATTACTTCGCTACCATGCTTCTCCAACTCTTGTACTTTTCGTATTTTTCTACTTGTTGCATCTTCTTCTCCATATTCATCAACCCACTTTTCCCACTGATCTTTCCCTGGGAAAGATGAACGTCCTATTAATACAAGTCTTGCTTTGTAGTTTTTAGCTAGATATTCTGCAAGAACAAATCCAATGCCTCCAGTTCCTCCAGTAATCATATATACGCCTTTTTCTTTTAATCGGTCTTCAACATATGGAGAATCATCAATTTTAAGGGACTGATGTTCTTCTACAAAACGTAAATTTCCACGATAAGCAACAAGTACCTCTACTACTTTTGAACTTATTTCATTATATAATTCCTGAACCAGCTTATGAATATTTCTTTTAATAGATGAAATATTACCTATATCAATACTGCGGCAAGAAATATTCATATACTCCTGTGGAATGTTTTTGCATAGACCAATCAGAGTACTCTTTTGAGGATATACTATATCCTCTCCTGTTACACTTTGCATATTATTTGAAATGATAAATAATCTAGTCATTTTAGCAGCATCTATATTTCCTATAGCTTGAACAAGATACATTATACTATAAAATGGCAGTTCAACGTCAGAAAATCTGGTATTATCCATATAAGGATTATCTATAACGTCATATACATTCCACATATGAACAATTCCATCTGGTATATTACCCAATGATTTTAATTCATTAAATAACCACTCATAACTCTCAGGTTCATAGGGATTAATCATGTAAACATCTTCTTGTAGCTTCTCACATTCTTTACCCGGTTTAACAATAATAGCACTCTGGTCATTAAGTCTTAAATTATTTGCTATTCCTTCACCTAATCCAAATTCATCCACAAGCAATAGCCAGCTTGATTCACTAACCTTATTTGAATCTTTTTCTAATGCCTGTGTTTTCCAGGTTGGTATGTAAAACCATTCTTCTAAATCCAACTTTTTGGAATCATCTTCCGTTCCTACTGTATCCATAATAACTCCATCAATACTAAATTTTTGACCTTTGAAAGGATAAGTCGGTAGTGATATACGCTTTCTAGTTTCCTCTATATAAAGCTTTTTCCAGTCTATATTCACGCCTTCGCACCATAAAACTCCAACTTTGTCTAATAAATACCTGTAATCACATATTTCTTCTCTATAATGTCTCATTGTATTAAGTATTGTAGGTACATCTTTCTTGCTTTTGTTTTGTCTTGCAAGTGTGCTTAAAGTCTTTCCAGCACCAACTTCAATAAATATCATATTAGGTTCCTTCATAAGGGTTTCTAATCCACTGGCAAACATTACTGTACCCCTCAAATGCTTTGACCAATATTTAGGATTTAAAATCTCTTCAAATTCTATCCAATTCCCAGTTACATTAGATATGTAAGGTATAATAGGTTTAGACAACTTTACTTTTCCTACTGCTTCCTCAAATCTATGTAATATTGGTTCCATCATCATAGAGTGAAATGCATGGGATGTTTTAAGCTTTATTACATCGTATCCATTTTCCTTTAACAATTGCTCAAATTCATCAATAGCTTCATAGCTCCCTGAAACAACACAATTTGATTCACTGTTTATAGCTGCAATTGAAATATTATCATTAATTAATAATTGTAAATCCTTTGCAGAAGCATTCACACTCATCATTGCTCCTGCCGCCATTTCCTGCATAAGCTTACCTCGAACAGCCACTAATGCTAGGGCATCCCTAAGAGATAACACACCAGAGATACATGCAGCAACATACTCTCCGATACTATGCCCTATCATATAATCAGGATGAACTCCCCATTGTATCAGTAACCTTGCAAGAGAATACTCAATAGAAAAAATTGATAATTGAGCTATATGGGTTTGGTTAATTTCACTTCTCTTTTTATCTTTATCTTCAATAGGATATATTATATTTTTTATGTCGTAATCTACTATTTCATTTATTATTTCAAAACATCTATCCATTTCTTTTTTAAAGGCTGGTTCCTTCTTATATATATCTAATCCCATATCAATATATTGTGAACCCTGACCTGTAAACATAAATACAATTTTCCTGTCATCATTCATAGTAGAGTTGCTATATATTTTTTTAGAAGTTTGTACTGATTCATCATTTACAGTTGACAAGACTTCAACTGCTTCTTGTGTACTTTCGCAAACCAGTACTCTTCTATTCTTAAATTGACTTCTTCCCATTTGTAATGTGTATGTAATGTCAGATAAATTTGAGTCAGGATTTTTTCTTAAATACTGAACTAAATTTTCAGTAGCTTTGTCGATTGTAGATTTAGTTTTTGTAGATAGTGCAATTACTCTTGGTTTGTCTACGTCCTTTTCAGTTTCATGCTTAATAATTTCAGGACTTTCCTCAAGTATAACATGCGCATTAGTCCCTCCAAATCCAAACGAACTAACTCCTGCTCTCAGAGGTATATACTCTTCTTTCCTCTCCTTATCAATCATTCTTGTCCATTCTTTTAATTCAGTATTCACATAGAAAGGACTATTCTCAAAGTCAATCTTTGGATTGGGCTTTTCAAAGTTTAAGCTTGGAGGAATTTGCTTGTTCTTTAAAGCTAATATTGTTTTAATAAGACCTGCAACTCCAGCCGCCGCATCTAAGTGCCCAACATTAGTTTTTACTGATCCTATAGCACAAAATCCTTTTTTACTTGTACAAAATGCATCCTTTAAAGCTTCAATCTCAATGGGATCTCCAATATTAGTTCCAGTTCCATGGGCTTCAACATATGTAATTGTCTGAGGATTAACACGTGCTGCTGTCAGAGCTGACTTTATAACATCTATCTGACCCTGTATACTAGGAGCAGTAAAACCTACTTTTCTTTTCCCATCGTTATTAACTGCTGTTCCTTTGATTACTGCATATACATGATCACCATCAGCTATTGCAGTATTTAACGGTTTTAAAACTACAATTCCAACTCCATCTGAAAAAAGTGTACCTTGAGCTTTCTCATCAAATGCCCTACAGTGTCCGTCAGGTGATAAAATCATACCTTCATGGTATAGATAGCCTCCTTTTTTAGGAAGCATTACTGAAACACCACCTGCTAGTGCCATATCACACTCACCGCTTCTCAAGGCTTGGCATGCTAAATGTATTGAAACAAGTGAGGATGAGCATGCTGTTTGTACCGTATAACTTGGGCCTTTAAGATCAAGCTTATATGATATCCTTGTACTCAAAAAATCTTTGTCATTTAAGGCTACTTTTTCTATCTGCTCTGTAGGACTGCTGCTTGAATTAAATACTTTTAAAACCCAGCTAAAGTTATGTGCACTCCCTGCATAGACCCCTATACGATCTTGGCATCTTTCTGGGTCATACCCTGCGTCTTCCAAAGCTTTCCATGCACACTCGTGAAAGACTCTTATTTGTGGTTCCATCAATTCTGCTTCCTTAGGAGAATAATCAAAGAATGAAGCATCGAAATATTCTAAATCATCCATAATACCTTTAGCTTTTATGTAGTTCGGATTCCTTAATAATCCCTCTTCAATACCTTCTTCTAATAATTCCTCATGTGTAAAGAAAGATATACTTTCCCTGCCATCTCTTAGATTTTCCCAAAATTCATCGACATCTTTTGCACCAGGAAATTTTGCTGACAATCCAACTATAGCAATATCACCTTCAGATTTCGTGCTTGTACTTTCAATTCCTACCTGATTTTTATGTATCATTTCGTCATTAGAAAATTGACTTAAGGATCTATTACTCTCTTTATGCTCTGCCTTTATATTCTTTATATCGTCCCTATAAGGGATGTTCTTTGCCAGCTGAGCAATAGTAGTATATTTAAAAAGATCCATCATATTTACCTTGAATTCTTTTTGCATCTCTTCAACAAGTGTAATAGCAGTTAATGAACGTCCACCTATTTCAAAAAAATTAGCGTTAATATCTACTTTTGCTATCCCTAAAACTTCTGTAAAAATATCAACTATTTTCTTTTCCTTTTCAGCTATATGAACTCGAATTACATTATCTAAGTCTTCAACTTCTGTATATATATTTTCATCATTTTTATGAAGGGGGCTAACACTTAGATAATCTACTTTGTTTCTTTCTGATGCATCAAGTATTAGCTGCTTTAATTCTTCTTCATTTTCCTTTAAAAGGTTAGAGATTATTGTATCCTTATTGTACAATACTTGTTCTAGTATTATTAGAAAATATCTCTTCCATTTATCTATGGTGCTTTTCTTGAATAGCTGAGTACTATAATACCAATTGATATTAAGATTCCCTTCAACTTCAATAACTTCAAATGTAAAATCAAATATTGAAGTATTATAATCAAAATCCAATGCTTCAAATATCAGATTATCAATTGTCATAACTCTATCGTTGGCATTCTCATATATAAACATAGCATCAAATAAGGGATGGCGGCCCAAAGCTTCACCAATATTCAATTTATCTACTAAATCTTCAAAGGGATAATCTGAGTGCCCATAGGCCTCAATACAATTTTTCTTCACTGCATTAAGAAAATCTACAAAGGTCTTTCTGTCATCTATATTTATACGAAGTGGAACTGTATTAGTTAACAGACCTACTGTCTCATCAAATTCACCTTGCCCTCTAACTGCAATAGGAGTCCCAATAATAATTTCATTCTGTCCACTTAACTTAGAAAGTAATACATTATACATTGCCATAAGAAGCATATAAAGTGAAGTTTCGTTATCTTTAGCAAAGCTTTTTAATTCTTCTGTTTTAGTCTTATCTAATACAAATGGCAAAGTATTTCCTTCTACGTTCCTTTCTGACATACGTTTATAATCAATAGGTAGATTAAGAACTGGCAATTCTCCCGAAAATTTTTCAATCCAATACTTCTCCTGTTGTTCAAATTCTCTAGACATGTAGTAGTTATTCTTCCAATAAACATAATCTTTATATTGCATATTTACTGGTGATAGTACTTGGCCACTATAAAGTTTAACAAAATCTTGAGCTACAATATTAGCAGAGAGTCCGTCTGCAATTATATGATGTAAATCTATAAAAAGTAAACTTAATTTTTCATTTAATTCTGCAATACCTACATGTATTAATGGTGGCTCTATTAAATTAAAGGGCTTAATAAATGAATGGACTAATTCTTCAATATTGCTACCATGAGCTTTCTTATATTCTACTTGAAAATCTACATCATCATGTATTAACTGAACCATTTCCTGTTCTCTAATTGTAAATCCTGTTCGCAAACCCTCATGACGTTTAACTATCTCTTTAAATACCTGCTCTACTCTCTCCTTATCAAGGGCTCCATGTATCAGAATAGGGTATGGTAAGTGAACTGCACTTTCATATTCACTAATATGATTCAGAACAAAAAAACGCTTTTGTGCTGTAGACATAGGATATACATTGTCGCCGCTTTCTTTAATACTACCTTGTACTAAAGCTTTATCTTCAGAAGCTACAAATGGAAATCCACCTGCCCTTAGCTCTCTTATAGTATCTTTAACCGAGCGAATTATAAACTCAAAATCATCATCAGTATGTACAGTAGAGAAAAAATTAACTCTTCTTTCCCATGTATATATTCCTTTATACATTAATATATAGAAAAATAAATCCATTTCAATAGGCATAAGGGCTAAATCATATCTCCCAAAAGACTCAAATCTAAAGAGCGATCCAAAATGCTTTATACGTATAGGTATATTTTCCTTCTTAAAGAAAATGTTAAGAGTATCTGCAAAATTCTTTACTTTATCATTTAACCTATCATGAAGTGATGAGCCATGGGCTTTCATATGCTCTAAAACAGCATGTAAAGACGATATAGTAATAGGGTGATTTGCAAAAGTTCCTGCAATAAATGTTACTTCTTTTTGTGGCCAAGATTTATCTCCAAAATTCCAAAATCCACCATCAACAGCATCTAGATATTCTTTTTTTCCAGCTACTACTCCTATAGGCATCCCACCACCAACTATTTTTCCATATGTCACTATATCAGCTTGAACACCAAAATGTTTCTGAGCACCACCTGGATGGATTCTAAATCCTGTGATCATTTCATCAAATATAAGGGTAGCTCCAATTTCTTCTGTTATTTTTCTCAATTCTACTAAAAACTCTTTAGGCTGTATTCCAGGTCTACGACTTTGAACAGGTTCAACTAACACTGCTGCTAACTCGCTTCCTAACTCTTTTATTTTATCAAGTGAATCAGGAGAACCATACCCAAGAACAATTATATCCTCCACTGCACCTTCCATAATGCCAGATGCTAATGGAAATGTTCCATAATCATCAGCCTCAGCCAAAACCCCATCATATATACCATGATATGAGCCTGCAAATCGAACGATTTTTTTACGATTTGTTACAGTTCGTGCTATACGCATTGCTGCCATTACAGCTTCAGAACCTGTATTACAGAAGTTTACTCTTTCTACCCCTGTCAGCTCACAAATCAGCTCCGCTGCCTCACCTATCAGTTCAGAGTGTGGACTTAGTACAAAACCTTTTTTAACTTGATTTTCAATAGCTTCAATGACAAATTCTGGTTTATGACCGAAGAAATGAACACCATATCCTAAGGCAAGATCTAAGTATTTATTTCCATCAATATCCCAGAAATATCCGCCTTCTGCTTCTTTAGCAATAAGAGGATAAATAAGTTCCTTTAAAGTCATGCGGAAATTTAAAGACGTAAGCCAGTGAGAAAAAGTATATCTATACTTTTCTTCATAACTCTTTGATTTTTGAGTGCGTTTATTATAACTGTAAATTAAATCATCAATAAACTTCCTTTGCTTGACTGTTAATTCATCTTCCTCTAACTTTATAGAACGTATGTTTACTTTAGGATAATCGGGCCTTTTTTTAGGTTCCTTTATTTTAGGTTCAAATTGATTTTTTTCTATATGTTCATTTCCATAACTACTAATACTTTTTACATTAGATTCAGTAGTAGTTTTTAAAACTTCAAGCTGTTTTGCTGCCAAGTCATATATAGACTTAGACATAGTTTTCATCTGCATATCCATAACTTTACCTATAGTACCCTCTAGCCCCATAGGCTTGTATCCATCAACTACGTAATCTTTTTCAAAAGCCTCTTCTTCTAACCTTTGTGTACTTTTAAGTTCCTCTGCTACTAAAGTAGATCTGCTATCGGTATTAGACATAGAGCTAGGCTCCACAGTTATAGCTACTTCTTCCATAGCTTCAGAAATATTATTGCAAGTATTTTCATTAAGGTATTTAGCAATCTTTGCCACTGTATTTAATTGTTCAAAATATTTATTTAAAGCTATATCCATTTTAAATTCATTATCTATCTGCTTTTTAATCTTAACTAGCATGAGTGAATCTAATCCTAATGCAAATAGGCTCTCGTCTTCACCAATATCTAAAGTATCTATTCCAGAAACTGAATAAATTATTTCCTTAATTTTACTCTTTATTTTTTCCATTCCTAACCTCCTAACACTACTTGACTTTAGCTGATATTCTTCACCGCTCTTATTACTCAACATATCGCCCAAGCCTACTTCTCCAGACCCAACTTCAACATCATACTTCCAGTACTTTTTTCTTTGGAAAGGATACGTCGGTAACATCACTTTTTTCTTAGAATAATATTTGTTTAACTCATTCCAGTTAATATTAATACCATTTGTATAAAGCTCCCCAACAGTATTTAGTAGTTGTTCCCAATCACCCTTTCTATACCGTAGAGAAGGAAGTATAATAGCTTTCTCATTTTTCATACATTCACTAGCTATACCTGATAGCACTGAATGACTTCCTACCTCAATCAAAATCTCGTATCCTTCTGTCTCAATTGTTCTAACAGCATCATAAAAGCGTACTGTATCTACAATATGGTTGTTCCAATAATCTGGATGTGATAACTTATCATTTGTGACAATTTCACCTGTTATATCAGCCACTATAGGTATTTGAGGCATAGAATATGTTACTTTGGATGTTACTTCTTTAAATCTTTCAACTACAGGAGCCATTGAGGCTGAATGAAATCCGTAGGACACTTTAAGTTGTTTATACATTATTCCTCTTTGAGAGAGTATCTCTTGTAATTTGTATATAGCTTCTACTGTACCTGCCACAGATATGTTTTGGGGACTATTTATAGCTGCTATAGAAACCTCTTCATTCTTGAATTCATTCTCTCTTATAATATCCTTTAATTTATCTTCACTCTCAAATACAGCAATCATCTTGCCTTTTCCATGCATTGTTTGCATTAGTTTACCTCTTATTGCAACCAGTTTCACCGCATCTTCAAGAGTAAAAATTCCTGCAGCATAGGCTGCCATGTATTGACCTATACTATGCCCAACAACTATAGATGGCTTTACATTGTATGATTCCCATAGCTTCATTAAAGCATATTCAATAGAAAATATTACAGGCTGTGTATATTCAGTCCTCTCTAAAATATCTTCTGGGTTATTTTTAGTGTAAAGCAGGTCTATAATTGATTTTTCTAAATACTTGTCAAATAAAGCACTACACTCTTCAATAGCATCTCTAAATACACATTGGGTTTCATAAAGCTCTTGTCCCATACCTATATACTGTGAGCCTTGTCCTGTAAACATAAACGCAATTCTTTTATCTGTTTTTTTATTAGTTTTTAAAATATCATTGTTCGTTGAAAATCTTTCTAATTTTTTCACAAAGTCTTCCTTTGTTTCTCCAACTACTGCAAATCTATTATCATAAGAGGTTTTGCATACATTTGACGTATAGCAAATGTTTTCAATGCTTTCTTCAGACTGTAAAAGATAATCCTTAAACTTTAATGCATATTCATTTAATGCTTGTCCATTCTTGGCAGAAAAAGTTAAAATATGATATGGTCTTGAAGCTTTATTTGCTTCCTTTTGCTTTATAATTGGAGCTTCTTGAAGGATAATATGTGAATTAGTACCACTAAGTCCAAAGGAACTAACTCCTGCAGTTCTTGGATTTTTTGTTCTATTCCATTCAATCTCTCTATCAGTTACTTCAATCATCATTTTATTCCAGTTGATAAACCTATTAGGTACATTATAGTGAAGATGTTTCGGTATTCGTTCCTTATTTAATGCCAATATTACCTTAATTACACCAGCTATCCCTGCTGCACTTTCTAAATGTCCAATATTTGTTTTTACTGATCCTACCATTAACTTTTTATCCTTAGGTCTGCTGCTGGTAAAAACATTTGACAGAGCGTTTATTTCCTGAGGATCCCCTAGCTTTGTTCCTGTGCCATGTGCCTCAATATAATCGATATTACTTGCTGATAATCCTGCCTGCTTCAATGCATCTTTAACAACATTCTCTTGAGCTACTCCATTTGGAACGGTTAGTCCACTACTTTTACCATCATGATTTATAGCACTTCCAGTAATAAGTGCCAAAATGTTATCCCCATCTCTAATGGCATCACTAAGACGTTTAAGGATAATTATTCCACAGCCTTCTCCTCTTGCATATCCATCTGCACTATCATCAAAGGTTTTACACCTTCCTTGTGGAGAAAGTGCATTTAATCTAGATAAACCTATATATCCTTTAGGAGAAATAATTAAATTAACTCCTCCAGCCAATGCCATATCACTTTGATATGCATTTAGACTTGTTACTGCCTGGTGAACTGCTACTAAAGATGATGAACACGCTGTATCAATAGACATACTAGGGCCATTAAAACCAAATGTATATGATATTCTGCCTGAAGCCGTACTAAGCATTGAACCTGTTAGTGTATATCCTTCAATCTTATCAAAACCCTCTTGATCCACATATCCTAAATACTCATTTGTTGAAATTCCAATAAAAACTCCTGTCTTGCTTCCTTGCAAATCCATAATATCTAGCCCTGATTCCTCCATTGCTTCCATACTTACTTCTAACAGCAATCTCTGTTGAGGGTCAATTTTTTCTGCTTCTACAGGAGTTATACCAAAAAATGCTGCATCGAACTTATCTATTCCCTCAACAAAGGCTCCAGATTTTGTGTACATTTTTCCTACGGCATCGCTGGATGGATGATAGTATTTTTTAACGTCCCATCTGCTAATAGGAACGGTATCCATGGTATCAATACCATTTTTAAGAACATTCCAAAATTTTTCTGGACTTACTGCTTCCCCTGGAAAGCGACAACCCATACCAATGACTGCGACTTTTCCATTATAGTATTCATTATTTAGAGAATCATTTGTATTGAATATTTGTTTATTATCTTTTAACTTTTTCTCCATAAACCTCTCAAATATGTAATCTGCCATTTTGTTTAGCGTTGGATAGTCAAATGCTATAGTTACTGGCAATTCTATCCCAAATGTTTTTTCTAGTAAGCTTTGAAGTTTTGGAACTTTTATAGAGTTTATGCCCATTTCCATCAAACTCTTATTATGGTCACTTACTCTAAACCCAAGAATCATCTCTAATTGTTCCTGTATTAAATCAATTATTCTATACCTAGTAATGTTTTCATATTTTCCTATATCAGAATCATCAGTTATTTTATCTATGGATTTGATTTCAAAGGATATCTCTTTTAATTGTTTGATTACACTATCATACATGCCTTTTTTATAGTTATCTACTAACATATATCTTTGTACTTTACCACTTGTAGTTTTCGGTATCCTTTTTATAGGTATTACATGACTTACTTTTAATCCTATTTGTGATGCTATCTTTTCTTTTAATAATTGACTAATATTCAAGAATTCTTTTAAATCACTTTTTTTAAAAACAACAAACAAAAGTATATCATCTTCACCTGTATTCTGATTATATATACCTACAGAAACAATTTTCTTGAGCTCTATACCTTCAACGCTTTGAAGTATTCTTTCCAAGTCATGGGAGTAAAAATTCTGTCCATTGACAAAAATAATATCCTTAGCCCTTCCTGTTACAACAAGGCATCCATCCTTCAAAAAACCTATATCACCCGTATTTAACCATCCATCTTCTGACATTATTTTCTCTGTAGCGATCTTATTATTATAATAACCAGAGGTTACATTTAATCCATAAATTTCTATATTTCCAATATGTTCGCTAGGAAGTTCTTTTCCTTCATTATCAACAATGCGAACCTTTGTATTCTCTATTGGTTCTCCTAACATCATCAGCGTCATACTGTCTTTATGATCTTCATCAATATGTTCAATCCTTTGTCCAACATTGACTAAATTTCTATTAATATTTACTGATTTCATTTTTTCTCCTGGCTTTGGAAAGGTTACAGCAACACTTGCCTCTGCAAGTCCATAAACAGTAAACATAGACCTTTTATTTAACTTATAGCTTACCATTGTATCTAGAAACTCATTACATAGTTTCTTAGATATTGGCTCAGCACCATTCATTATCAACCGTACAGAAGACAAATCTACTTTTTTTGGTTTCTTTCGCTTTAATGCATCAAGATAATACTTATACCCAAAGTTTGGAGATGAAAGAATCGTTGCATTATGTTGTGATGCTTTTTCCATCCACAACAGGGGTCTTCTAATAAAAAGATCTGTAGACATTAAGTATAAATTTATGCCTACTGCAATTGGAGTTAAATGATTGCCTATGAGACCCATGTCATGTGTTAAAGGCATCCAGTTTAAAAATGAGTCATCTTTAGTAATGTTACTACATTTAGCTATAGCTCTAATATTTGTCAAAAGATTTCGATGTGTCAGAACAACTCCCTTAGGGTCCCCTGTAGATCCAGATGAAAACTGAATGAATGCAATATCATCATCCTTAACAGTATGATAATCTAGTGAAAAATTTTCTAAATTGTAATTGCTTAAAGGCATAATCTCATCTACAACTATAGTTTTTTTTGTAATTTCCTCTAAACTACGTTTTGAATTTTTTTTAAACATTTGTAAATCCCTATCATTAATAATTAAATAAGGGTTATTTAGAGTTTCCCATACTTTAAACATTTTATTATACGATTCGTCATTAGTTCTAACTGTAACTGGAACGGGTATAATGCCACCAATAAAGCATGCCCATAATGTAGTTATGAAGGTTTCATTATTCGATAATTGAAATACTAGTTCATTCTGTGGTTTAATACCTGAGGAAAATAGCTTTTGTAACAAAGCATGAGCATTTTTATATAAGCTCTTGTATGACACATACTTCTCATCATTTGCTTTGTTTATGAAGGTTATACCTTCCGCATCATTGTTACTCTGGGCTTTAATTACATCAATTAACGTTTTATAATCTTCCATTTTTCTCAACCTCCCCCTTCGTTTTGAATATTGTCAAAGGCTCATATTTAAGCCTCAACGCAACTTATTGATTTTATATATAATTAATTTTAAAACCTTAGATAATTAGTTACTATTAATGAGAATATAAAAGGATTTTCATTGACATAGAGTCTCTATAGGTATGGAAATATTTATTCAGGAACGTATTTAACAATAAGGTCTATACAGTACTTTAGGCTAAAAAATGCTTTTATCTTACTAGAAGTATTTTATAATGAGAAAATTGATTAAAACAAAAACATTAAACATTGTTAAAAATTTAACATAGCAAAAGAATACAATATGATATATAAAGTTATTATCCTTCATTTAAGAAAAGCAATAGGAACAATTATATAAAGGTATTACAACTTAAGTACCTGATTAAAGTTGGTTTTGAGTATCGAAAAGATTAGAATGTAAATGTTTATAAAAACGAGCAAGTGATAATTTAGTAACAGAGTATAGTGTTAGAGGTATGTTAAGAATTTTACACAAATTAAACTTACGCTATACCAATCCACCTTATACCCTTGAAAAAACATATACCGAAAAGCAAGAATTTAAGTTTTCAAAATCTCATTTAGGGAAAAATCGACATATTCTTTCTAAAAATAAACTTACTGATAAGATATTATTAAGCAATAAGTAAAACCTGATTTCCTAAAAGAAATACCTAGTACTAAACAAACTATATATTCAAATGTAGCTTCTTCTATACGCTATATATATATTAGAAATGTAAAAACAGATAGGGTCATGGCTTA
>JAKSBP010000227.1 GCA_022361035.1 Clostridia bacterium | reverse complement strand
TATTGGTCGAAAGGTAATTACAGATAAAACCACTATAGTTTTACTACTTTTAGGTGGGGTTACAACATACTTTATTCGTGCCCCCTTCATATTCCCTTTAGTTCTAATTATAGGTGGTTTGGTTAGCATCATAACATCAGGAGAAAAGAATCTCTGGAACAATGTAAAATTGAATCCACCGTGGACTTATTTTATTGTTTTCGTAATTTTTGCTGTGGCTAGTATTGTATTCACTTTTATTTGGGATAATAGAATTCTTAATTTATTTGAAAGTTTTTATAGATATGGATACTTGGTTTTTGGAGGAGGCCAGGTGGTTATACCTGTAATGCATAGCGAGCTGGTTCAAGTAAATGGGTTTATGACAAACCAAGAGTTTTTAACTGGCTATGGGCTTGTACAAGGCTTACCAGGACCTATGTTTAGCTTTAGTGCATATGCAGGGGGAATGGCAGCCCGTGGAAGCAGTACACTGGTCCAAGTTTTAGGTTCAATTGCCGGTGGGGTTGGTATATTCCTTCCAGGTCTTCTGTTAATATATTTTATATATCCAATATGGGAAAACCTTAAAAAAATTAAAGGTATTAAAGTTTCTTTGAAGGGTATTAATGCTGTAGCTGGGGGCTTAATTACTGTGTCTTCTATAATTTTGATGCAAAAGAGTGGTTTTATCATTGATAATATTATTATAACAATTGTTACAGTGATGCTGCTATTAACAAAAAAAATCCCATCCCCTTTTATTGTTTTATTAGTGCTAATTTTAGGATTTGTAATATAAAAGTTATTGAAAGAACTACTTATAGCTGTGCTGCTTTAAGATTTAGTAATATTAATACTTTTAATAGTATAATAAAAATTCAAGGGTAAGAAGACTATAAATTAAAGAAAATAATGATTTGCTCAATAAGCTTCAAAAGCAATGTATAAAATTATTGGAGTTAGAGTAAAAACTTTAACTCCAACATCTATACTTAATTATACTTAGACAAATAAATGTGTATTTTTTATAGGTTACTGTTTACATTTTTTAGCGAGCTCTGCTAACTCTTCGTGTACAACTTCACCTTCATCAATAATAATTTCCCCATCAAGGTATACAGTAGAATTTAAACAGATTCCATCGGCATGTGAAATCGCATCACCTAAGGCCCCATCGAACATTGGGCCTTGATATCCAAATCCCCATTCAGTACATCCCCATACCCGCTCATCCTCTGTACAAAGTCCAGATAATACTGCACCAGGATTGAAGCCATAACAAACGTGTACCATGTTATACATCCTTGGGTCATCTAGTTCTTTTAGCCATTTTTCTAAAATTTTTGCTTCTTTTCCACCATCGATATTAGTGATAACACCATTATTAATAGTTAGTGTGATAGGTTCTTCTAAGATTCCAAGGTCAGCCTTTCCACCACCTGAGAATGAACCGTCAAAAACGATTTTACCATTGATTGTTTCTTCAATGGGTGCCCATGAAATCTGACCAAGTAAAAAGTGAGGACCAGGTGTATCAGCAAATAATTCACTGTTGATTGGCCTTTTAGGATTCATGGCAAAACTCACATCATTTCCAGCTGCAGTAGTTATACGCATATGCTTTGCCTTCTTAGTCATTTCTACGATTTTAGTTTGAAAAGCGTGCTGAGCAGCTAAGTCTACTTTACCGACACACCTAACGATTTGGTCTACGTTCATTCCTCCAAGGAAAAGATAACGCACGTCATTTTTCATAGCTTTTTCAAATGCTGAATTATAAAGGAGCCATTGGTTATTTAATTCTATCCACACATCGGTATTTGGAATAGCAGACATTAATGAATCCGGCAAACGATGTTCACCAAGTTTGCCATATCCTGGTGGAGTAGAGTGATACGCTAAATGTACTTTAGCTCCTATAGCTTCTGCAGCTTTTGATACTTCCTCTGCCAGAATAAATTCACCTGCACTATCAATGGTAATAAGAATACTTTCATCTTTTTTTAACTTAGCGAGGTCTTTAACAATTTTAGAAGCGGCAACAGATAATTCTAAATCTTTTCTATTAAGCATTGTTCTTCCTCCTATTTGATTTTTAAGGCAAGAACTATATAATTATCAACTTAATTATAATATAAATTACTCTAATATATTATATGTCCCAAAATCAATTTCTCCTAATTTTTTTGGTCAATATGACAAATGTATTAGATATTTAGCTTAAACTACATATAAAATAGCCGAGAGGAAATAATCTCTCGGCTTATAGAATGATAGCTCTATACTCATTAAATATAGTACTTGCAATAGAGTAATTTATAAAATTCATAAGAATTTTCTATAGACCTTTATTTAACTTATAACATAAAGTCCATAGTATAATATTTTTAATGATATTCATTATTCTGATTTTGTAATGGAAGAAGGGATTATTAGTTTATCATTGAATAATTTTATAAGAATATATTGAGTAATTAATGCTGAAGCAATTGCATTTACTGATGAAATTCCCTGTTTAACGTATATGCCTACTAAAGCTCCTAAAATTATTGAGATGAATGATGAAATATTCCATGAAGCATATTTTGCATCTTTACTGAAATCATACTTTTTTTTGATTAAGTAGTAGTCTGCAATTATCACACCAGCTATTGGTGGAATAATGCTTCCTAATGTAGTTAGAAAGGGAATAAAATAAATATAAAAACCTGCTGCCCCTATAAGTGTCGCTACAGCACCGAGTATTGCTGTAATTGTAGATTTCTTGACGTTTGGAATTAGATGTAAAATTCCGAGTGATGATGAGTATAAATTGTTATCATTTGTAGTCCATTGAGCAATCATTAAGACAAACAATCCTAAACCTCCTAAGCCTACTTTAACCATTGCGCTTGGTAGGTTTCCATCGCCAGTAGCTTTAATCATTATTATCCCTGCAGATATGATAAATATATTTCCGAATAGAAAACCAACACCTGTTGAAATCCAGCTATCCTTAATAGAGCGAGCATAACGACTAATATCTGCTTGAATCACACCACCTACAGCAAATGATCCTACAGCCATTACTACACCTTGAACTAAAGTAATGGGGGTATTAACATTAAATGTCATCTGTCCATTTCCAACGTTCCCTACGCTTAAATATATCCCATATGCTGAAACTGCTATTAGAATAGGAATTCCAAAATTACTTAAATATTGAAGACCTTTAAATCCAAATATCGCAGTAAGCATCATTAATATACCACCCCAGAGTGCAGCTACTCTCACTGAGGTAAGAAAACCTCCATTAGGAAAAAGAGTGTTTATTGTTTGACCAAAAAATCCACATTGTGCAGAATACCAACCTGTAAGAGTAATAGCAATAATTAATCCAATTATCTTTGCACCTTTTCTACCAAATGCTTCTCTTGAAAGCATTGAAGCTGAGACACCATATTTTGCACCAATGGCAGCAATAGAACCGGAGTAAAGACAAATAATAATATTACCTAATATATTTGCGATAATAGCGTTTCTTAAAGATAATCCCTGTGCCAAAGCTGCACCAGTAAAAAGGCCACTCATAGAAATAGTAAAACCTGCAGTTACCATTGATAGAGAAAATATCCCTTTTCGAGAACCAATTGGAACAGGCGTTGTCCCATAGTCGCCAGCATGATTTATGCCCTCTACTGTTTTTTTAACGTCATTAGTATCATCCATAGTTAACCCAACCTTTCAGATAGTACTTTTCTTCCTTTTTTGTCTTGAGAATCAATAATACCTGATATTTAAGTTACGCTTACAAAGTTGTTCAAGCTAATCATGATAATTATATAGTTGCCTTATTTAAAAATTATATCATTGTGTAACTTTTTAAACATTCAACTGTAGACTGAATTTTCAAACAATTATTTGTTCAATTGAACAAAACAATTTAATAAAAAATAAAAGGGATGTTTCAGAATAACGCAGTAATTCGTCATTCTGAAACACCCCGAAGATGAATTTATAAGATGGTTTTATGAGGCGATCCCGTGCCAAACTCTGTTAGTGATGTCTAGCTTATAATCAATTTTATAGAACTTCATTATTTGATTCTCTTAACAGTTCAATATATATAGCTAATGTATATTTAAATCTTTTTTCATGAAATGGGTCTTCTTTTAAAAGTTTTTTAATGATTTTCATTCTGTATTGAAGAGTATTCTTATGAAGATGAGAAGCTTCAGCCACTTTTTTAACATCCATATCTTCAAACAACAATAGTTTAAGATTCTCTAATAAATCACGATTTTTTTCCTTATCATAATCATACAAAGGCTTAAGTAAATGACGAGACCACTCAATAAGTGGTTGATTTGGACTATTGATGATATCAAACAAGTGAATAAACATTTCATATTTTTCAGCCCATAAGATTTTTAAATTTTCAGATATAACCCTAGGGATAATTTTATCAGCTTTTTTAGTTAAATGAAAATATTTGTTAAAGCTACAGGTTTCTTTAATTAACGGGCTTACAGTTAATTTAACATTATTATATTCGAACTCCATTTGTTTCAACATATTATTGAGATTTCTAGAAAAACTCTCTTGACTTATATACTGTAAAAGTAAGATATAGTGTCCTTCATATTCATGACAAATCCCATTATTATAGAAATAATTCACTAATTTCGTTATTTTAATATAGCGTCTTTTTGACCAATGTATGTCATTGACCTTTGAACAATCATCGGTGATTTTTAAAACAATAAACCGAAAATCATTTGAGTAGTCAATTCCCAAAATTGACAAGGAGTCCTCAATTATTCCACACTCTTGTTCTGTGACTTTTGAACTTGAGAAAATCTCAAATAATTCTCTTTTTACATTATGTTGATAATTGACATCAGCATAATGCTTTTTAAATAAGATTGATAAACCGTCAATACATTGTTTTATAATGATATTTGTTCTTTCTGATATAGATTCAATATCATCAAAAACGAGTAAATGTCCAAAACGCCATTTATTTGAAATAATTGGATAAGCGACAAGTTGAATATTTTCGTCTTTATAATTAATCTTTTCTTCTTCTATGGGAATGAGATTTGACTTCTTTATAAAATTCGGAATACTCTTTTTAATAAAATGTATTATATTATTCTTCATTTCATCATTATCTGCATTAAATGCAACTACTTCATAATCTCTGTCAATAAGTAATAGTGGTTTTGAAATAAATCTATTCATCATAGAGAGAAAGGTTGTAAATGTTGTACCTTTAAGAAGCAGCTTATTTATTTCATTCATTACCCCTATTTTTACATAGAGCTGACCTGTTTCATTGTCAATAAGTGCATGCATTATAGGAAGCATAATGTCAACGTAGGTAATATCATTACTCGTAGTAAAAAGTGGAATGTCATGTATGTTTGCTAAATCTATAATTCGCTGAGGAATTTTACCGTAAATAATATCCGTATAGCAAAG
>JAKSBP010000174.1 GCA_022361035.1 Clostridia bacterium | reverse complement strand
CCCTTTTATAGCTTCTTATCAATATAAATTACACCCCCTTTATACATCCCTTAATACTACTTCTTTATATTTGTAGTAATAGAAAATCCTATTCCCTCTAGATTGTGATTTTTAGCTTCAATATTTCCTATATTTACTAGTGAACGATTTCTCCTCTGACCCTTAGTTTCGTATTCCTTATCATATTCCTGTAGTGCATATTCATATATTAACTTTCCATCTTCTTCTCCATATATATTGTAGAGCATATCTCTAAAGCCCCTTAGAAAATCGGGATGACGGTTATTGCTATCTTCAATAAATTGTACTCCTTTATTAACTATATCTTTCATTCTCCAAAACTTACTTACATTCACAGAAACATAGGATAAATCCTTTGTATCTTCATAGTATTTTTGGGGTTCTACCTGCAAAGTAACGCCAAATTCTCCTTTAAGAACTTTTCCACCCTTAGCTATCCTTTCTTCTTCGTAAAAATCAATTACAACTCGATCTAAACCTTGAGCTGGATGATAAAATACTTCAACATAGTGTCCACCCTCATAGGCAAGCTGACCTAAATCCTTTACAACGTCATATATTATTCTGTTTAGGTTAGGAAACTTAGATTCATCGAATATAGTATCTTCCTTTACTCCATAGTGACTTCGCTTAAAGCTCAACTTCCCATCTTCCACTACTTCAAAATAAGCAAGGGATAGGGTACTGTGGGCTTTATTCGTCTTTGTAAAGTCTAAAAACTGCTTATGGGTCCACCTTCCATCCTCTGTTATCTTTGGTATCTTTCTCTCCTTTTCATCAAGCATCCTTATAATCATGGTGCTGGCTTCCGCCCTTGTAGCTGTCTTTTCATTTTTAAAGCTTCCATCCTCATATCCTGTTATTATTCCAAGTCCATAGGCTGTAGCTACATAAAACTGGATATCTATAGGCATACCTTCAATATCCTTTATCTGCTTTTCATACATATTAAGGTTGCTTACCCTATCATTAGTTGTCATTACTATCATCTTTGCCATCTGTCCCCTGGTGATGGGTTTATCTAGGTCTTTAAAGTCTCCTTCATCTATGATAGAAAGGCCCTTGGCCTTTTCTATATAGTCCTTGGCCCAGTGTCCGTCCTTGGAGTTCTCAAAATGGTGGCCCTTTGAAGCCAATAGGATTTTTGTAAACTCTGCATTTGTTATGGTGTTTTCTGGTTTAAAGCTCCCATCGGGGTAGCCCTCTATACTTCCCAGGGTTATTAATTTTTCTATGTATTCTTTAGCCCAGTGACTATTAATATCCCTAAGCTTTATTTCCCCATCTTCTGCCCTATTATTTTCAGCTATAGCTACATTAGTAAAAAGTAAAAGTCCAATTAACACATATACTATCTTCTTCATTTCATCTTCCTCCTTGATTTCTTCTTATGTAAAATTTAAAGCTTTTTCATAGATAAAATTTACAATTTAAAACCGAGAGTTAAATATTTACCTATAATCCTCCAAGGTATATCCCGCCACCTGATAGTTAAGCCCTTTTATTTCATTATCAAATACATTTACTATATCCCTTTCCACATATACTACGAAAAAGGTCAAGCCATCGAGGACATTGAAATAGGAATTTTCTGCCTTGTACTTTCCATCTGCTTTATGGGGGTTATATATTTTAATACCAATTGATTCTTTAAACTCATTGGATGTATACTTTGCAATCTCATTATTAAGTTTCGTTATGATTATTTCCTTCTTTTTCTCACTATTTAATCCAAGGCCATATATATCATCGTATATCTTTATACCTGTATCATCATAGTAATAGGCTATATTTGTCTTTGTATTAAGGTATAGAGGGCTATTACCGTACTTATGGATAAAATAATAGGGCGCACTCCATCGTTCCAATGTGTCACAAATATAGAACCTATCATTATACACTATAATCTTGGCCTTAATATTTTTTTTGGTTTCCTCATACAATAACTTATCTAAAAGGTTTTTATACAGAATATCGTAGAATTGATTTAGGAGTCTATCCCTATGAATATGTATATCATAGCTAACCTCTTTCTCATAGCCCTGACCTAACTCACCCATCTTAATGGGTCTTTTATCTATTGAGCTAATAAGTACCCTGGAGGCTAGATTTAAATTATTTTTCACCATAACTTTCTCATTATAATTATTTACAAGGAGCATATTGGGAACCATAACAAAGGCTATTATAATAGTTAGAAATATAAAAAAAATTGTTCTACCCATAATCTCAACCTAATCTCCATTTTTAGATATAATTGCTGTTTTAATCGATTTGATTCTAGAATCTATAAGACTATCGGAACCTGCAACTCCAAAGATTGATGCATTAATAAGTCTTCCAAATAGTGAGAGATTTCTATCCTCTAAATATATAGACATTTTGTCACCAATTTTAAGATTTTTATCTATAATATAGCTAGTATCATAATGGGTATCATAGATACCTGGTCTAATCTGTTCTTCAAGCTTTACTATGATAGTATAGTCTCCATATTTACCTATTGAATCCTTTAAATATCCATACAATTGACTTGAAAGTTTTCCATTGGTTGAAACAGTCTCTATGACATTATAGCTTACTGTATCCACCTTCAATTCAATCTTTTTATGAAGGGAATAAGTTATGCTAAATAGGAAGAAAAGTACAAATATAAACATTGTTATCATGGTAGCAATGGTTTTTCCCGACATGTCTAATGCCTCCAATGTTATATGATTATGGTCCTACCTATGAAAATCGTAGGACCATTAGGGGTATTTATCGTTTTTTATCGTAATCCCCATCCTATGAATCAGAACGGCTTAAATCTATTTGTTCAAACTTAACTTCAGTTAATATTCCATTTGCATCATAGGTCTTTTCCATGCTATATAACGCTCCGTCTACAATTTTATCTGCATCTGGAGAAGTTTCGTCATCAACTGTTACATCGATTTCATCTTGCTTTATATAGTTCTTAACCGTATTTCCCGTAACTATATTGCTGTCGCTTATCATCATAGATACCTTGGTTTGCTCTATGTCTCCCTTTTCTCCTATATCCCTTGCTCCCGAAACCTGTCCTAGAACCGATAGGGCTATCATCCCCAGGGTCAAAGTAATTCCTATAATCCAAGTCATAACATTTTTCATTTTAAATTCCTCCTCTTTAAATTAAGTATTATTTTTCTTCACATATGATTTTCTCTATCTTACTGCCATTGTAAACAACTTCATTATTAAATTCTGCTTCATAGGGAATATCTAATTTTGTAAAGTCATAGGTTTCAGTTACATATGATATGGTCCTTCCCCCCCATGTAACTACAACAGTTACACTGGGGTCATTTGAATAGTATCTTATAAATGAAATCACATCACCACCTATGACCTGACTTCTCTGAACATCTATAAGATTGTCGCTAGAAACCTTTTGAAGCCTGTCACTTCTTTCCATTAAATTTTGAACAATCTCCACATCATTCCTCGCTAAGCCAATTCCTACAAGTATTAAGGATAAAACTATGACAGATATAATGAGTTCATAGATCACTTCCTTCATTTTTTCTATACGCCCCCTTCATTAACTAAAACATGCTGTTTAAATCATAGCTAGAAAGCCAGGGCAACAATAGATATATTGTCATGAAGGTTATTATTACCAGGGAACCTACCAGTCCAAAAATCTCCATAACCTCGATTCGCTTCTTTATTTTCCTTGCCCTTTCCCTCTTATCTGTTTTAAACTCGTTTTCAATATTCAATATTGCTTGGTCATAGTCATAGTTATCAGCCTGGTCTAATTTTTCTAAAAAAAGCTTTAATTCAAGATTATTAGTACCTCCAAGATAACCCTCTTTATATATGTTTTTGTTGTCTACAGTATTTTTCTGCCTTAAGAACTGTATTTTTTTAAGTATTTGTCTATAATACTTTGATTTATCTACGATTATATCTAGAACTTCACTATAGGATGTAGGCTTGATGCTGCCATTTAGTATGATAAGCTTTTTAAGAAATACCAGTTCAGCATCGGCATCACCCTTTACAAATAAGTTATGGACAGCTACCATCAGTTCCGGTACAAAATAGAGAAGGATTAAGAATAATATTGTAAAGGAATAGTTGAATCTTTTTACAAAATAATAATCCTTTAATCTATAATAGACCTTATTTGCAATGTTTTTCTTCGAGGTAAGAACAGGTAATCTACGTTTTGAAAGACTACCTATTACCATTTGCTGAAGCTCCTCCTTTGGAATCTTCTGCAGCTCCACCTTACTAACTCTTCCTATCATATCCCTTAATAGGGCTATCTCTGTCTTTAGGGCCTCGTCTTTATTTATGTCTTTATCTGAGGCTTCATAAATCATATCTACCTTGTACTCATAGGAATTAAATATTTTTTGAGTATATATGTTTATATTGGTGGTCTTGACTAAAATAATCATTATGAGAGCAAAAACTACTAATGATAATTTTGCTAAAAAGAATGACCGAACCTCCCATTTTGTAAACCTGAGAAAATTTTTATAGAACTTAAATATTTTTTTATTTTCCTTAGGTGTAAAAATCATTGCCACGTAATGAAGTAACATACCCCTTATACCATTTTTCCTAATATTTCTTATTGCCTTTATCCTATAATTACTGGCCTTTAAATAGTAGATAAGAAATATCATAAATATGAAGAGCGGTGCAAAGTATATAATCCTATCAATTATCAATCTTGTCATCCCCCCTGCCTATACATTTCTAGCTAATAGGAGCATAATAGAAGCCTGTACTACAATACATACCAATATTGCTAGTTTAAACATCATTCCCCTGGGAGTGCTGTAGAAAATATCGGCCCTCTCCCCTAAACCCATTCTGTTGAAGTTTTCAATAAATTGGATGGCAAATGGAAATATTATACTTAGGAATATATATATCTTTGCTACAAAATCTAAATCCTTTTGATCTTCTAGCTCCGTTAATATGTCTTCCTTAGTATCTTCAAACTGCTTCTTGAGTTCACGGCTCACT
>JAKSBP010000161.1 GCA_022361035.1 Clostridia bacterium | reverse complement strand
ATTCTCAGTGACTGCTGAAGTAAGTTAACTTTCTCAATCACACATCTATAGACTAGGAGCAAAGTAGATTTGAATATATTAAAATTTACTTTGCTTTTTTAACTATAATACAAAAAAATTAATTAATAATTTAAAATGAGAACTTTAATAAATATTTTAAGTATTTTCAAATAGTATGAAATCACCAGGGGGTTCTGATAACTCTTTTTCTCTATCTGCACTAATAATGAGCTTTATATTAGGCTCTAAACTTTTACTACTAATTGTCCCAATCCAAATAGAAGGAGTCTTTGAAATATTAGATAATTTTACATATTCATAGTCATACTCACTCACAGCGTAACAAAAATAGCCAATATACTCTTCTCCCAATTCCTCCACTGGAGGTAGACTGGCCATACAAGTGATTCCACTTAAACTGCTAACAAGGGCATAGGAATTTTTAGGAGTGTTTTTAGTAGGAGGTAAGAAAGAACAGAGCCTCCATGGCTTGGGTATACATAAAACATCTCCAGTAACTAAAAATCTGGGGTTTGGAATGTGTCGATTATACCTCATTAAGTCCCTTACGTCCATTGTAAAATTTGATGCAATTTCATACATAGTTTCTCCAGGTTTAACAGTATATTTGATTGCAGAATGGCTATAACACCTTTCAGGTTTACGGGGCTCACTTACTCTGAGATTCATATTTTTCACTCCATTATAAATAAATCTTTAGATTATAATATGCATAACAGAATAAAAATGTTAAAATCATGGAAATTAAATTTAAAGTGGAGTATAAGGATTAATAAATGTATTAATGCCTTGATAATTCCCTGGGAAATGGTGAGAAATATACAAAACAAGATAAATATCTACAGTAATTGATTTTAGATAGTTATAATATAGTAGATACTTTTCAAGGTTTCTCTAATTTAGACTTTATTATTCAAATATAGATGTGTGACTAAGAAACTTAATAAGCGAAAGCAGACTCTGAGGTTTCCTTTTGAGCGATTTTTATAACACATAGGAAATTATAGACCTTATAAATATATAGATATATATAATTTTCGTATATGTGTTTCAAAAGAGTCTTCCTTTTAAATCTTCATAAGAGACTCTTTTATAAATCTGTTTTACCTTCTTGTTATCTATTTAAAAACAGATTTATAGCATGAGCCTAAAGGATTCTCTGTGGCTGCTGAAGTAAGTTAACATTTTCAATCACTCATCTATATACTTTATAAAATCTATAATTTTATTGAAGAAATGCTTAATTATTTAGAAAAAAGTGACGATGCAGTTTACATAATTAAATTATGTAAACATATTAAATTTATTTTAGAATAATAATTTTTCCTGGAAGCTGTTCAACTAAATCTTTAATTTCTAAAATCGTAACTAAGCCATTTAGTGTAGCTGCATCTATATGTAGCATTGACCCTATCAAATCTATGTGTATAGGCTGCTTCTTTTCAATAATTTCTAGAACAGACTTCTCCGAATTACTGAGGTCCATGTGGCTATTATCGTATTCTGTTTTTTTGCTTTCAATATCGAATTCTTCTAAAATATCTTCTATGCATGTTACGGGCTTTGCACCTTCTTTAATTAATTTATTTGTTCCTTTACTAACACTACAATTTATATTTCCTGGGATTGCGAATACATCCTTTCCCTGTTCTAAGGCATAGTCAACTGTTATCAATGTGCCGCTTTTTAAGCTTGCTTCAACGACTAGTACTCCTTTACTCAGACCTGATATAATTCTGTTTCTCCTTGGAAAGTTTCCCGGAGTTGGTTTAGTTTCTAAGGGATATTCAGATATTACTGAACCTTTATCGGTAATTTCTCTCATTAAATTAGCATTGCTCTTTGGATAGCATATATCTACACCACAGCCTAAAACAGCTATAGTCCTTCCTCCTCCATCGAGGGCACCTCTATGGGCAGCAGAATCAACACCATAGGCCATTCCACTAACAACTGTTATTCCATAGCTGGCTAGTTCTTTTGCAAACTTATAGGCTATATTTTTGCCGTAGGAGCTGCACTTTCGTGAGCCAATTATAGCCAATGCCTTTTCGTCTTCCTCTACTATATCACCCTTCATATAAAGTAAATGGGGAGGGTCTTTAATTCCTTTTAATATATTAGGATATTCTTTATCCTTTATCATAGTACATTTAACATTTTTAGATAATAACTTTTCTTTGTACTTCTCTATATAATCCACATTTCGTGTTTCTAAAAGCTTGTCAGCTATATTTTTCCTCATATTTGGAATATGATATATGTCCTTTGAAGATGCATTCCATAAATTCTCCCATGACCCAAAGTAGTGTGAAAGCCTCTCGATGGTCATGTAGCCAACTCCTTGTATTGAGTTAAGCCAAATAAGGCAATTTCTCTCATTCATTTATATCTTCTCCCCTAAATTTATATATTCCAAAAACTCTTATCCAAGCTCCTATATTGAATTGCTTCAGATATATGCTTTAACCCAATTTGTTCACTATTATCAAGGTCTGCAATAGTTCTACTTAATTTTATAATTTTATTATAGGAGCGAGCGCTAAGTTTTAGTTTTTTAAAGGCCATTTCCAGCAAATTATTTTCCTCTTTTCCCAGTTGGCAATACTTTTTAATTAGTCTTGGAGGCAATTGTGAATTAAATCTTATCCTCTCTTTTTGATACCTATTAAGCTGAAAAACCCTTGCTTTATCAACATTTTTCTTTATTTCTCCTGAGGTTTTGTTTTTGCCTTTACCTGCTAAATCCTTATATTCTACAGGAAAGACCTCTATATGCATATCAATTCTGTCTAGCAGTGGGCCTGATATTTTAGATAGATATTTTTTGACTTGATATGGTGCACAGTTACATTCGTTTTTAGGATCATTAAAATAGCCGCAGGGGCAAGGGTTCATACTAGCCACCAAGATAAACTTAGATGGATATGTTATTGTTGCATTTACCCTGGAGATAGTAACTTCTTCATCTTCCATGGGCTGCCTTAGAACTTCTAGTACATTCTTTTGAAACTCCGTAAGCTCGTCTAGAAATAAAACTCCTAGATGAGCTAAGGAGACGTCCCCTGGCTTCGGTATCTTTCCCCCTCCAATTAAGGAAACCCTAGATGCGGTATGATGGGGAGATATGAAGGGTCTTGTTTTTATTAAAGAAGCATTACTAGGCAGAAGACCTGTAACACTATATATTTTTGTTACCTCAATGGATTCTTCAATATCCATATTTGGAAGGATGGTAGGAAATCTTCTAGCAATCATTGTTTTCCCTGAACCGGGAGGCCCTATTAATATTATGTTATGACCACCTGCAGCGGCTATCTCCATAGCTCTTATTACAGTTTGTTGACCAGCAACCTCATTAAAATCCACATCATAGATTTTACAGTCTTCATTAATTTTTTCTCTTTTGATATATGGGTCTATCCTTATTTGGCCCAATAGAAATTTCATAACTTCTACTAAGCTTTCAAAGGGATATACTTCAATATCTTCAATAATACTAGCCTCATTAAGATTTTCCTTAGGTAGGATTATTTTCTTGTAGCCCTTTTCCCTTAAGGATATAACAATTGGCAGTACCCCAATTACTTTATTCAGTTTACCATTTAAGGATAATTCACCTATAAAGGCATATTCAGACAAAGCTTTATTTGAAATTTGATTGGAGGCTCCTAATAGACCGATAGCCATAGGCAGATCTAGATGGGTTCCCTCTTTTTTTGTGTTTGCTGGGGCTAAATTTATAATAATCCTCTTTACTGGAAATTTAAATCCAGAGTTTTTTATTGCCGCTCTAATTCTTTCCTTCGATTCCCTTACTGCTGTATCGGGAAGACCGACAATTGAAAAGGATGGTAAGCCATTAGATATATCCGTTTCTACCCTTACTATTTCACCATCTAAACCAATAAGAACGCAGCTAGTAATATTTGATAGCACCAAAAATCCTCCTTTAAGACAAGTTATTTTAAATATAATTCAATACTCCCGTTGAATTTCCTCCATAATTCTATAATATATGCTAAAAATAGACAAAATAAAAAAGTTTATCATCTTGTTAATAAAAACTTCCAATTTAGAAGTTAAGTATTTAGTTGAAGAGCTTCTAGGAAAAATTGTTATTTTGAAATAAGTTTATTACCTACCTATAAAAATTTCTTGTGATAAAAAAATTTATGTAATATGCTTGACAGGGGTTGCAATCGGTGGTATTCTTGGATAGTAACTAAGTTGCAAATATAATTTTTTGGAGGATTGTTTAAATGAAAGGTAAAGTAAAATGGTTTAACAGCGAGAAGGGTTATGGGTTTATTACAGGAGAAGATGGAAATGATGTATTCGTACATTATTCAGCTATTGAAGGAGATGGATTCAAGACTTTAGAAGAAGCAGTAGAAGTTGAATTTGAAGTTGTTGAAGGTGATAAAGGACCTCAAGCAACTAATGTAGTTAGGTTATAATTAGAATATAAGTTACATATTTTAATATGCGGACTACTATAAGAACCCTGAATTTTTTTCAGGGTTTTAGGCTGTTGAAAAAACTCTCTATTTCTGTTTTACTGCTAAAATAATTGACTTTGGTAATCTTTAGATTAGAGTGTTTTTCAACAGCTTGTTATTTTGTAGATTTTATTAACAATCTGACCCTGAAATTTTTCAGGGTTTTTTATTTTTAGCTAAGAATAGCTTATTAATAAAGGTAGTAATCAAAAAAAATTAAGGACATTGAGTCCTTTAGTTTGAATAAAATTTGTGTTAGGGAAATGATATACAATAATATGGGCCCTGCTTTTAAAAGCAGTAGCCCTACGATAAAAGAAAAGATAATTATATATACTTTAAGAGAGGATAATTATCTGTATATATTTATGAATTAAATATTATCAGGGGATTGTTAACAAGATATTAAATCGATATTAAGTTTATGAAAAATATAAAAATTATTTTAATTTCTTTATTTTATATTATATTATATGGAGAGTATGAGGCATTAAATTTTGATTTTGATACCTTAAGGAAGGTTAGATGGGGATAGCAGAATTCAGTTTCATAAATCAAGTTATAATACTATTTGTAGTAATAAAGTTTTTTAAAAAGGGATTGAAACATTTATATTATATTCTTCCGTCTAATTTTATGACAGGGTATAGGAAATTAGCTTTTTCCTTATAGAGTGTTATTAAAATCATAAGAGCCATACCATGTACATTATGCAATTTCCTCAATTAATTATAATCACAGAAAATCATGGATAAATAGTACTTTCTATAAAGGTTTATTTTAATCTTTATATGTGGCTTTAAATTTTATTTTTCATATGATTTGAAAATAGTAGGAATATATATTATAATTAGCCCTTAGATAAACTGTTTTTCAAAAACATTGAAAATAAAAATTATTCTGATACAATAAACTATGAGAAAGTATTATTGAAATAGATATAAAATAGGAGTTTTTCTTACAAGTTTAAAGATGAGGAATAAATATGTATATTTTCAGGTAAAATTATAATAGTTAATATTCAGAAAAAATCTCATATATAAAATTACGTGATTATATATTAAAAGTTAATTCTATATGTGATATTGAAAATCTATAATTATTAAATGTATAAATTGGGTAAAAAAATATTAAAATTCATTAATAAATTTTATTTTTGATAAAATCAATTAAAATTTTTGAAATGATAAAATATTTTTGTTATAATATCATTCATTGTGAAGTTTTTTCGGAGGTGCAAAAATGGCAAAAACGCTTGTAATAGTAGAGTCGCCAGCTAAGGCTAAAACAATTAGTAAATTTCTTGGAAGGAATTATAAGGTTAAATCCTCCATTGGTCATGTTAGAGACCTTCCAAAAAGTAAATTGGGAATTGATATTGAAAATGACTATGACCCCAAATATATAACTATCAGGGGAAAGGGAAAGGTTATTAAGGAGTTAAGGACCGAAGCAAAGAAGGTAAAAAAGATATTACTGGCAACGGACCCCGATAGAGAAGGCGAAGCAATATCTTGGCATTTAGCAAATATACTATCTATTGATGAAAAGGATAACTGTAGAATAGAGTTTAATGAAATTACATCAAAGGCAATAAAAAATGCTGTAAAGAAACCCAGACCAATAAGGAAAAAACTCGTTGATGCCCAGCAGGCTAGGAGAGTTCTTGACAGATTAGTGGGTTATAGTATTAGCCCTCTATTATGGAAGAAGATTAGAAGGGGCTTAAGTGCTGGTAGAGTTCAATCTGTAGCAACAAAACTGATTTGTGATAGAGAAAAAGAGATTTTGGATTTTAAACCAAAGGAATACTGGTCAATAGAGGTAGAGCTTAGTTCTATTGACAATAGTAAATCCCTTGAAGCAAGCTTTCATGGAGTAGAGGGTAAAAAAATAGAACTTGAAAACTCTGAGCAAGTGAATAATATTGTAAACGAAATTAAAAATAATATGTTTCAAATTTCTAATGTTGAAAAAAAGTTGAAAAGAAGAAAACCTTATTTACCATTTATTACAAGTAGCTTGCAGCAGGAAGCGTCAAATAGATTTGGCTATTCTACAAAAAAAACAATGCTTCTAGCTCAACAACTATATGAGGGGATAGATGTGGAAGGTGAAGGCACCGTTGGTCTAATTACCTATATAAGAACGGATTCAACTAGGATTTCAGAGGAAGCAAAATCTGAAGCAAAAAATTATATTTTACAGGAGTTTTCTGAAAAATACCTAGGAAAACAAGGGCGAAAGACAAAAAATAAAAAGGATGCCCAGGATGCCCATGAAGCCATTAGACCTACGTCTGTTTTTAAAACCCCATCATCTATAAAGAATTCTCTTTCTAAAGAACAGAATAATCTTTATAGACTTATTTGGGAGAGGTTTGTTGCAAGTGAGATGGCTGATGCAACATATCATTCCTATAATGTAGATATTATTAATGAAGGATATCTTTTTAAAGCTAAGGGAACAAAGCAGGAGTTTGATGGATTTCTTGGGCTGTACTCCTTTACTAAAATTACTGAGAAGGAATTACCTATAGTAGAGGTAGGTGAAGAGTTAAAAGCTGACAATATTAGCCCAAACCAGCACTTTACTCAACCCCCTCCAAGGTATACAGAGGCTTCATTAGTTAAAGAGATGGAAGAGAAGGGAATTGGAAGGCCAAGTACCTACGCTCCTACTATATCAACTATTTTAAGTAGAGGATATATAGAAAGGGAAACAAAATCTCTTAAGCCTACTGAACTGGGATTATTGATCAATGATATAATGGAAAAACATTTTGATAAAATAGTTAATATTGATTTTACTGCTAATATGGAGTCTAATTTAGATAAAATTGAAGATGGAGAAATCTCTTGGATTAATGTGATAGACGAATTCTACAAGCCCTTTAAGGATATTTTAGAGAAGGCTGAAAAATCTATAGAAAAAATTGACCTAACAGAAAAAACCGATGAAGCATGTGAAAAATGTGGAGATTTTATGGTTATTAAACATGGAAGATTTGGTAAATTTTTAGCTTGTTCAAATTATCCAGAGTGCAGTTTCACTAAATCCATTGTAAATAAAACGGGTGTAGAATGTCCTAAATGTAGTGGAGATATAATAGTTAGGAAGACAAAAAAGGGTAGATTTTTTTATGGTTGCAGTAATTATCCTAAATGTAATTTTATGACTTGGAATCAACCTACAGATAAAAAGTGTCCAGAGTGTGAATCAATATTGGTGATAAAAAATACTAAAAGTAAAAAAACTATGCAATGCTCTAATAAAGATTGTAAATATAAAAAGGAGATTAATGAGGATCAATAATTAGAATAAAAAAATAAAATCTTAATGATGAAATTATCTTTAAAAGACGATAAATTAATAAACAAGTAAATTAAGGGGGGATTCTGTGTAAAATTTAAATTAATATTAAAAATTTTTCTTGACTAAAAAATTAAGTCTGATAATACTAATAATATAAGTATTATAATATAAAAATGGTAGTAAATTTTAAAGGTGGAGTATATAAAAGCATTATGGATTAATCCTATGCTCTGCATAAATTTACAAGCTGTTTAAATAAGGTAATTATAAAATTAAATTTTATATAGATGTGGAAGCAAAAATTTAAGGAATAAGGGGGACCCTAAGATTTTCTTTTAGGAGCCTTTATAACATATAGGAAATTATAAATCTTTTAAGATCTGAGTGCTTCTTTTATAGTTTTCCTCATATGTTGTATCAAACTTAAGATAGTACAGATTCTTTCCTTTACTATAGAGGGCTGACCCAGTAGATTAAATTTAAAAATCTCACATCTATAAAATATAACAAGGAGGAACATTATGGCAAATACTCTATTAGAAAAAACAAGGAGATTAAACAAAATACTTCAACAATCTGGCAACACACCCGTTTCTTTTTCTGAATTATCTGAAACTCTAGGCCGGATATTAGATGCTAATGTATATATTGCCAGCAGCAAAGGTAAAGTATTAGGAGTTAGTCTAGCTGACGCTTCAGATTGTCCAATAATTATTGATAAGGAAACTCAACAAAAAAAGTTTCCAGAGGAATATAATGAGGAATTAGTTAAAATTACAGAAACAAAATATAATATTACAGGAGACGAATTACTAAAAATATTTAAATATGACATTGAAAGCTATGACAAGCTTGTTACTATTGTGCCTATTAATGGTAGTGGACAAAGGCTGGGAACTATGGTTTTAGCTAGACACGGCAATACTTATACCGATGAAGATTTAATATTAGGTGAATACTCAGCAACAGTGGTTGGAATGGAGATTTTAAGAGCTAAGAGTGAAGAAATTGAACTTGAAGCTAGAAAGAAGGCAATCGTACAGATGGCAATTGGAACTTTATCTTATTCAGAACTGGAAGCTGTTGAGCATATATTTGAAGAATTAAATGGTCCAGAAGGTCTTTTAGTTGCTAGTAAAATTGCCGATAGAGTGGGGATAACAAGATCAGTTATTGTAAATGCTTTGAGAAAATTTGAAAGTGCAGGTGTTATTGAATCAAGGTCCCTAGGAATGAAGGGTACACACATAAAAATATTAAATGATAAATTATTAGATGAATTGAAGAATCTCAAGAAGTAGCAGTCATATAGAAGCCTATCATCTTATTAGCAAAGCTAATAAGATGATAGGCTTTAATAAATTTCTAGTTTAAGGAAAGGCTAAAATTTTAAGAGTGATATTGTAATGAAAATAAAGTTTATTTGCTTTTAGGAAATACTATAAAATTTTCTAAAAGCTTCTAAGGTTTTATTGATTAATGACTATGGAGAGTTTAAATTAGAAGCTTAATTAGCGGTTTGAAAGGTAATATAATGGATGTTGTTTCAAATTCATTTCTCGAATAGAAATCTCACTAAAAATGAAAGGGTGTACCCTTTTATCTTTATTCTCTAAAAAATTCAAATCTTCTTTATGAAAAATTCAATAGACTTAAGCTAAAAAAAGACCATTAGTAGAAGAATTATGATTTTAATTTGCTTTTTAGTATTAGAAGTAAGGGGCATAGAGCCTATTAATCCAGATATTCTCAGAGCCATTTGTCCTATAGATTAGAACTTTGTCCTATAAAGTAGAAAATCACAAAGTTTTCCTAAAAGATGATATGGTTTTTTATGAGCTAGAAGCTGAAAATTGAGAGTTAGCAAAGTTATAGCGTTTTTCCCCTATAAGAACTTATATATGTTTAACAATATCGTAATATTAGTGTGTTACAGTATAGTCATCTTGCATTATTTAAAAGAAAAGCCTAAAATCTAGAAAAAGCCTTAAAACACCATTTATTTCCTAAATTTTACATTTTAAATCGGTTCTAATTACTAGTTTTGGGCTAATAGTACTATATAACTATATAGTATAAAATAAGAAAATAATACTAATTAACTTTTTATGTATAATATTGTAAAATAATATTGTGGAATTTTGCATAAAGCTACTTTTCATAGAAGGTTTTTTAGAGTTTTTGTAGAATAATGTCATAATAATACTGTATAAAATTACGGGGGTTTAAGTATGTTTGATAAAGTAAATAGAAATATCAAAATTTATCAAAAATCTTTAGATGCTTCATGGTTAAAGAATACGGCAATATCTAATAACATTGCAAATGTAAATACACCTGGATATAAACGGCAGGATGTTAAATTCGATTCTATTTTAAAGGATTACGTAAATAATAATTCATTGGAATTAGAAAGGACACATCCAAAGCACTTTCCAAACAATAGCTTGGAAGCTTTAGAACCTAGAATTACTAGAGAATTAAACACAAGTTTTAGAAAAGATAAAAACAATGTTGATATCGATGTGGAAATGGCAGAGTTGGCTAAAAATACTATAAAATTTAATACTTTGACTAAGCAACTATCAAAACATCTAAATAGAATTAAAACTGCAATTTTAGAGGGAGGTAAATAAATGAGTTTTTTTAAATCCATTAATACAAGTGCTACCGGATTAACTGCTGAAAGATTGAGAATGGACATAATCTCTAAGAATATTGCTAACGCAAACACAACTAGGACAAGCAGTGGTATGCCCTATAGAAGACAAGTTCCTATATTTAAGGAAAAGGAAGGGAAGACCTTCACGGATTTTCTAAATGATGCTAAAAATGGTAATAAAGTGGGAAATGGTGTAGAAGTTAGTGCCATAGTAGAAGATAAATCTCCCTTTAAGAGAATCTATAATCCCGGTCATCCTGAAGCAGATGAAAAAGGATATGTGTTAATGCCGAATATAGATATCGTTACTGAAATGATTAACTTAATATCAGCTTCCAGAGCATATGAAGCAAATGTTACTAGTTTAAATAACAGTAAAAGTATGGCTATAAAAGCTTTAGAAATTGGTGGTTAAAATTTGGAGGGAGTTTATGAAAATATCAAATGTTAATAACCTAGAATTACTAAAGAATAATTTCGATAATAAAAAAGATGTCAACAGTGATGATTTTAAGGATTTTTTATTTGAATCAATAAATAAGCTAAATACATATCAAAGTGAATCTAGCAAATTGGGACAAATGCTGGCTGTCGGTGAAATTGATAATATACACGATGTTATGATTTCCTCCCAAAAAGCTGAAATTGCTTTGCAGTTTGCCATTAGTGTCAAAAATAAAGTTATGGATGCATACAAGGAAATAATGAGAATGCAAGTATAACTGGATTTTTCTAACTATAAATAATTTAGAAAATATCTTGTTTATATCAAAGAATTATTTAAAGCTCAATTAAATCAACCTTAAATATTTAGAGTCGAAAAATTTTTCTTTAGCAATGAATGGAGGATATAAATGGGGGATTCAATAGCAAAGATGCGAAATCAATTTAATGAATATTTTCAGTCCCTTGATAATAAGCAAAAAATAAAAGTTGGTTTGGGTAGTTTTTTTCTAATATTAACTTTAGCTTTATCCATATTCTATATATCTAGGCCAAAGTATGTTAACTTATATAGAGGTTTAGCATTAGAAGAATCTGGTCAAATCACACAAAAGCTAGATGAGATGAATATACCTTATAAATCTGATCATGGGGCTACTTCAATATTGGTGAAAGAAAAGGATGTTAATAGGGCTAGAATGAATTTAGCCATTGAAGGCTTTCCGGGTCAGGGTATTACATGGGAAGATGCTTTTAGCAGTAACAGCTTGACAATGACAAATGATGATAAGAGAAAAAAATATTTGCAAGCTGAAATGAATAAACTTGCTAGAACGATTGAGGAAATAAATGGGATTAATAAAGCTTCGGTGTTGCTTACTGTACCTGATAATTCGAATTTTTTAACTGAAGATATTGAGCGTTCAAAGGCGTCAGTCCTCTTAACCCTTAAATCTGGATTTAAATTGTCTCAGCAGGAAGTAAGTGGTATTGTTATGCTTGTATCTAATGCTGTAGAAGGCTTAGAACTCAGTAATATATCAATTCACGATAATACGGGTAAAATGCTAAATGAAAATTTTTTAGAGGATGAAGGATATTCTTTAAATAAAAAAGTCGATATGCAAGAACAAATCATAGGTAGACTTGAAAAAAGCTTAAAGGAATTTCTATCTAAGATATATGGTTCAGAAAATGTTGCTATTATGTTAAATGTTAGTCTTGACTTTGATAAAGAAGTTACTGATATTAAAGAATTTTCCCCGCCCATTGAGGGGGAGACAAGTGGTTTAGTAAGAAGTTATCAGGAATTAAAAGAACAGGTTAAAAATAGCACTCAAGGAGGTCCTCCAGGAACTGATTCTAATTCTGAAGCTATAACTCAGTACAATGAAATTGACTCTAGCGACTCAACATATATAAAGGAAAATAAAAGTGTAAACTATGAATTAAATGAAGTTAGGAGAAGCATTGTTAAGGAATCAGGTAATATAAAGGATATAACAGTTGCAATCATACTTAATAGAAAAACTCTTGAAGATGGTGAATTAACTGATGAACATAAAGCTAAACTGACTAACCTAGTATCTGCTGCTGCTGGTCTTGAAACAAAAAAGGTAGAAGTAATGGCCCGTGATTTTAATGATACTACAGGATTGGTAACGATTACAGGTGAAAGGGAATCAGACCTTGCATCAAGAGTGCCATTATGGAGTCTTGGAATCCTTGGATTTTTACTTGTTGTTGGCTTAGTATTTGTAATTAATAGAATTAGAAGAAGAAATGAAGCTGATGAACTTCTAGATGGTTCAGCGTCTATAGAAGATGATGTTGAGGAAATTGAACTAGATATGACCGATAAGTCGAGTTATAAATATCAGATTGAGAGATTTGTAGATAAAAAGCCAGAAGCGGTTGCACAATTATTGAGATCTTGGTTGAATGAAGATTAGGAGTGTTATTAATGGCAAGAAAAACGGGATTAACTGGACGTGAAAAGGCTGCAATATTATTGATTTCTTTAGGTCCTGATAAATCTGCAAAGATATTTAAACATTTACAAGATGATGAAATAGAAGAACTTACACTTGAAATAGCAAATATGAGAAAAGTAGGTGCTGAGGAAAAGCAAGATATTATAGAAGAGTTTTATCAAATATGCCTTGCTCAAAATTATATTTCTGAAGGTGGTATAAACTACGCTAAGGAAGTATTAGAAAAAGCCATGGGCTCTAATAAGGCATTAGAAATTATAAATAAGCTTACAGCTTCATTACAGGTTAGACCCTTCGACTTTGTTAGAAAGGCCGATGCTAGTCAACTTTTAAATTTCATACAAAACGAGCACCCGCAGACTATAGCATTAATACTATCATATTTAGGCTCGAATCAGGCTGGTCAAATCCTATCTGCCTTGCCCCAGGAGAAGCAGGCAGATGTAGCGCAAAGGATAGCTACTATGGATATAACTTCACCTGAAATAATTAAAGAGGTTGAGCATGTTTTAGAACGAAAGCTGTCTTCGATGGTAACTCAAGATTATACATCTACTGGTGGTGTGGGAACTATTGTTGACATCCTAAACTCTGTGGACAGGGGTACAGAAAAGTTTATTATGGAGACCCTAGAAATTCAAGATACAGAATTAGCTGAAGAAATTAAGAAGAGGATGTTTGTATTTGAAGATATTATTACCCTTGATAGTGCATCCATACAGAGGTTTATTAGGGAAGTTGATAATAACGAGTTATCCATTGCTTTAAAGGGAGCTACCCAGGAAGTGAAAGATATAATTTTTGCTAACATGTCTAAGAGAATGGCCGAAATGATTAGAGAAGATATGGAGTTTATGGGACCAGTAAGATTACGTGACGTTGAAGAAGCCCAACAGAAAATTGTTAATATTATTAGAAAGCTTGAAGAAGCTGGAGAAATAATTTTATCACGTGGTGGAGGAGATGAAATAATTGTCTAGAGTTTTAAAATCTTCCCAGATAATTTTAGATAAGGATAAATTCAAACTACCCTCTACAGTGCCTTCTCCTAAAAAAAGTAATACTAAGGCTGCTAATGGGCTAACAGATGAAAGATCAATAGAATGTAATAATGAAGCTATCATTGAAAAGAAGATTAAAGAAATCGATGAATTATACGAAACTACAGTAGAAAAGGCACGTAATGAATCAGATAAAATTATTGCCGAGGCCTATGAAAAATCAAAGGAAATTATGGAAAAAGCCAGGGAAGAAGGTTTTTTAGAAGGGAAAAGTGAAGGCTTTAAGGAAGGCAAAGATGATGCCGATAGTATCATTCAAGAAGCTCTAAGTGTAAAGAGAGAGGTAGAAGACCATAGGAAAACATTGATTGATGATTTGGAAAAAGAGCTTATTGGATTATCCATATCGACGATCGAAAAAATATTAAATAAGAAGATTGAAGAGGACCATGATATTATAGAAAATTTAGTTCATATGGGACTAGAAAAGTGTGGATATACTGATGAACTAGTCTTAAGGGTGAGTCCCGATGATTATGATTTTGCTTATAATTCTAAGGATAAGATACTGGCCTTAAGTCAAAACGTAAGTGATATCATGATTAAAGGAGATGCCTCCTTGAGTAAAGGAAGCTGTATAATAGATTCTCCTTTAGGGAGTGTTGACACTGGTATATGGCCGCAATTTGAAAAGGTTAAAGCAATGTTTGAAGAATTATTAAAAAGCGAGTGATGGGTATGTGTCCTCTTAAAAAGTATTTTAGTGTCCTTGAGAATACGGACTTACTTAAGTATAGCGGTAGGGTATCGAAATTAGTAGGCCTTACTATTGAATCCCAAGGTCCAGCAGTAGAAATAGGTGAGATTTGTTACATATATCCCTTAAAGGGTGGAGAACCAATAAAATCAGAGGTAGTTGGATTTAAAGAGGGAATCGTATTGTTGATGCCCCTTGGAGATATGAATGGTATTGGACCAGGAAGTAAAGTAGTAGCAACAGGCCATTCACTACAGGTAAATGTTGGAGAACATTTGTTGGGTAGGGTGTTAGATGGCTTAGGTAATCCCATTGACGATAAGGGATTGATAACTTCACAAAAGAAGTATTCGGTTGATAATAGTCCTCCTAATCCATTGCTTAGGAATAAGATAACCGAAGCACTTCCCCTAGGTATTAAAGCTATTGATGGACTTCTTACATGTGGTAAAGGGCAAAGAATGGGAATTTTTTCAGGTAGTGGTATAGGAAAGAGTACCCTACTAGGAATGATTGCTAAAAACACTGAAGCAGATATTAATGTCATTG
The DNA here is from genome assembly GCA_022361035.1 of Clostridia bacterium. Lineage (GTDB taxonomy): Bacteria > Bacillota > Clostridia > Peptostreptococcales > Caminicellaceae > JAKSBP01. The sequence goes on along the minus strand of JAKSBP010000161.1, from coordinate 31,597 downwards.
CTTTAATTGGAGAACGTGGTAGGGAAGTAAGAGAATTTATAGAAAATGACCTACAGGAAGAAGGTTTAAAAAGATCTGTATTAGTTATTGCAACATCAGATAAGCCGGCTCTAGTTAGGACGAAGGCCGCCTACATTGCAACAGCAATAGCTGAACACTTTAGGGACTTGGGAAAGAATGTAATGCTGATGATGGATTCCCTCACAAGGTTTTCTTTAGCCCAAAGGGAAGTTGGACTAGCCGTAGGAGAGCCTCCCGTTACTAGAGGTTATACACCTTCAGTATTTGCAACACTTCCTAAATTGTTAGAGAGGGCAGGCAACTCTGATGCTGGTTCTATTACCGCTTTATATACGGTATTAGTAGATGGAGATGATCTAAATGAACCTATAACCGACGCAGTAAGAGGTATTCTTGATGGCCATATTTTTTTATCAAGAAAATTAGCCAGTCAAGGCCATTATCCTGCGATAGATATTATGAACAGCATAAGCAGGATTATGCCAAATATAGTGGGTGACTCCCAAGTAACGGCATCAAGAATATTTAGAGAATACCTTTCGATTTATAAGGAAGCTGAGGATTTAATTAACATAGGTGCCTATTCTAAGGGCAGCAATAGAAAAATCGATTTAGCTATTGAAAAAATGGATTCATATAATAAGTTCCTAAGACAGGGATTTGATGAGAAAATCGATTTTGAAGATACTTTGAAGATGTTAGAAGAGGCAGCCTTAATATAATATGAAAGGTGATTTATAATGAAAAATTTCAAATTTAGATACGATAGTATTTTAAATCTACTTGAGGATAAAGAAAATAATGTTAAAAATAAATTAGGGTCAGCCTATAGTATTTTATACGAAGAAAAAGATAAGCTTAATCACTTAATGGTAAAGGATAAAGAGTGTTCTGAACTTATAAAGAACAAGACTTTATCTGGATGCAAGCTTAGTTTTTTAAGAAATCTTGGTGCATATAGAGAAAAACTAAGTGAAAAAATCTTTTTACAAAGTGATGTAATTCAGAAAAAAGAAGAGGAAATAGATTTGATAAAGAATGAGCTATTAGAAGTAACAAAGGAAAAGAAGATAATGGAGAAGTTAAAGGAGAAAAAACTTGACAGATTCAATGTAACATTAAAGAAAATCGAGGAAAATCATATTGATGAATTAGTTTCATACAAAAACAGCTTAGTGCATAGGTGATGATTATGAGTGATAAAATTAATAAATCTGAAAAAGAGTTAGGAATTGGAAAAATATTGTTTATAATCTCTACGGTATTTATTATCACGCCGATACTTGTATTAGGAATTATTTACTATACTAACGATAACTTTAAAATGGCAGCAAACAGATATTTGGTTGCTTTGCCTGGTCCATTAGGTGCTTATTTTAATAGCTATCCAACTAGACAAGAGCTGGATGGTCAAAAAGTATCTATTGCTAGGTATCTGGTGGAAATAGATAATAGTAGAGCTATTGACAAGCTTACATTAATTAAAAACGAAGATGAAGTGCTTTATAATGAGATTTCAAAGATAATGTTAAGGCTAAAACCAAATAAAACCAGGGAAATTATAGATGGGATTAGAAGGAATCTTATAAAGAAGGATATTCTCCTAAGAACATCTGAGCAAATTGAAAGTGAAAGGCAAGAAGAAGTAGTAAATAAAGCAAAGTATTTTGAAAGTCTATCTACTATAACGGCCATTAGGGAAATTGAAACTGATTTAGATAGTAATACAATTACATACCCTGAGTTGGCTCAGATTTTTCAAAATATGAAAAAGGAAAACTCTGTTTATATCTTAAAGTATTTAAATGAAGACGTAAGAGAGAATGTAATCAAAAATTTTAGTATTGATGAGAAAAAAAGGGATATTGAAATGTTTCTAAACAAAATTGTCGATGACGAATTAAAGCTTAAACACGCTTCAGAAATTTACTCAACGGAGAGTCCTGAAAAGCTTGTAAGTATTATTGGTAATACAGATATCTACAATATAGATGATTTGTCCTTTATCTATAAAAATATAGAAATAATAAAGGGTGCCCAGATTTTATCGAAGTTAGATGACGAGGGATTTGTGCATGAGCTAGTCAATACCATTAAGGAAAAAGAGATATTGTTAAATGACGAAGATTTAATAACAGATGATATGTTAAAGGCCTATAAAATCTATAGAGACTTTGATAGAAATATTAATGAGTTAACTTCCATATATGAAAAGATGAGTGAAGAGCAAATTGCTGAGTTAACTAAAGAAATGATAGAAAATGATAGCAATTCTCAAAGGTATTTATTAGATAATGGAGAAGTTATTTCTATAAGTGATGAAGATTTGGCACTATCGATTTTAAGGAAATTTAATGAGAGGAAGCTGGCTGCCATTTTGTCTAATTTTGATACTAGGTTAGCATCTGAAATAACGAAGAAATTATCAATGCCGACTCTCTAAAGTTTATATAAAAAAGCTCCATAATTATTGTTTAGCAAAATTGCATAATACCTCTATACATATGGTTAGCTTTTTAAGCTGTATGTAGCGGTTAGTTTTTTACAAAGTAATTATGCAATTTGCTCATATAATTTTATCTGTGAAAGGAGGTGAAAAGATGTTAAGGAGTGAAGTGAACCAACCTATGCTTCTACAAAATACCAAGGTTAACAATAATTCTGCTTCCAAGGACAACATAAAAAGAAATTCATCATTTTCAAATGAAAATAATGAGTTTAACAAAGTACTTGCTTCTAGAAAAGAGAAATACGAAGATGTTGAAAAGCCTGAAGTTCAGTCTAAAGAGTCAAATAATCTAGAAAAGCAGGACCCAATTGAGTCTAAAACTGCTGAAGAAAATGATAAAGTAAATGGCTTAGAAGAAAATAATTCTAAGGATATAAAGGAAGATGAAGTAGAAACTTTAGAAGAAGAAACAATGTTATTAAGTGAGCTAAATGCAGTAATTGAAGATTTAATAGGTGCTTTACAATCTAATGTAATAGATGTAGAAAAACTAGAATCTTTAATGGGACAATTTGAGGATATAATTTCTAAGCTTGACCTTGGAGATAGTAGTTTAGACCTTGGTAATTTACAGGAGCTTAAAGCACTATTGGTTAACCTAGAATTGGTAAGTAAAGAAGCTTTAAATACTGCTAACGATAACAAAGTCAGCAATGAGCTTCAAAGTTTGACCCAATTAGTAGAAGATGCTTCTTCTTCAATTGATGAGACCTTAGTAAAGGTAGATGGAAATAGGAACTTGATAGAAAATGGTGAGGATAAAGCCTTACTAGAAACAGATGTTAAAGGTGAAGCCTTAGTAGATGGTGAGAGCCAAAGTGAAGCACCAGTAAAGGTTAATACCAGCAATGAAAGCTCAAATAATCCTGGTTCTAGTGCTAATGACCTTAATAATGGTTTTAACAATAATGAAGATGGTCAAAGCATAGAAGTTAAAGATTCTAGGAATATAGAGGCTAAAAATGAAGAAAAGGATTTGGCACAGAGTTCTGATTCTAAGGTTTCTTCAGAGGATAGTGTAAATATGAAAAGTGAAGCCGAAGCTTCTACTAAGAAAAATTTAAACAATGATTTAGTATCCGAGAAGGACGTTGACCCTACTAACATTAGAAATTTTCAAATCGAAGATTTCAAAGGCTATGAAGTATCTGAAGCTAGTAAGCCATTAGAAGGTAGTCAACAGGCAAAGATGGACATTTTCAACCAAATTATTGAAGCTGCTAAAGTCTCTATTTCAGAAGATACTTCGGAAATGATTATGAAGCTCAAACCCGATAATTTAGGTAAACTATCGATGAAGCTTGTTGTAGAACGAGGAATGTTAGTTGCTGAATTTGAAGTTGAAAGTCAAATTGTTAAAGAAGCCATTGAATCAAACTTAGAGGATTTAAGAAATGCTTTAAGGGATAAGGGTTTTCAAATCCAAGATTTAAATGTTTCAGTAAATCAGGATTCAAATAGTAATGAAAATCAACATTTATATTTCAATAACAATAGGAAAACAAAGAAAATATCCCTTATTGATAGTTCCAAGAAACAGGATGTATATGTATCAAATCAATACAATATGATGGGGAGTTCTACCATTAATTTCTTAGCATAGGGGGAACAGAAAATGTCTGATGTTACTGGTATAAATAGCTATTCAAATGCTCAGAGCACTAACATCTATGAAAGCTCTAGTAGTCAGCTTGGTAAAGATACTTTTTTAAATCTTTTAACTGCTCAGCTTAGCAATCAAGATCCTTTAAATCCAATAGAGGACAAGGAATTCATTGCACAGCTTGCTCAATTTAGCTCTTTAGAGGAAATGCAAGAGCTAAATGAGACTATGGAATTGAACAGCGTATTATTGCAGGTGATAAATGAATCTATTATGGTCCAGGGTCAATTCCTTAAGGAGCTAAATGATAATCAGGAGCAATCCATAGATAATGATGTGAAGATTATCAATGAACTGATTAAGTTAAATAAGGCCTTAGAGGGCTATGGTCAAGATAATAATGGGTGATTCAAGCTACAAAGGGAGGTGAATGCTTGAATAGAGTAGGATTTAATAGGAATTTAATAGTTAATCCAAACAGCACCCCTAATAAAACTGGTTCAAATTTTACTGCTCCCAAGAAGTCCTTTCAGGAAGTATTGGATGGGATTAGTAAAAAGGAAGAAATTAAATTTTCTAAGCATGCTTTAGAGAGGCTGAGAGTCAGAAATATTAACTTATCTAAGACAGATATAGGTAAGATAAATGGAGCTATTGAAAAAGCCGAAGAAAAGGGTGTTGACGAAGCTTTAATCCTCATGGATGATAAAGCATTTATTGCAAGTGTAAAGAATAGAACAATTATTACTGCTGCAACTAATGAGCAGCTAAAGGAGAATGTTTTTACGAATATAGATGGAGCCGTAATCGTATAAGCTGGACCTTCCACAGGAGGCTTTTAATCTTTGACTGACAGAAAAGATTGATTATGGCAAAACAAAAGGAGGTCATTAACCATGATGAGATCAATGAATTCGGCTGTTTCTGCCCTTAAGGCACATCAGGCGAAGATGGATGTTATTGGTAATAATATTTCAAATGTAAACACCCATGGATTTAAGGGCAGTAGAGTTACATTTAACGATGTATTGAGCCAGACTCTTAGAGGGGCTTCATCCTCTCAAGGAGGCAGAAGTGGTACAAATCCTCAGCAGGTCGGATTGGGAGTAAGTATAGGGGCAATAGATACAATTCATACAAGAGGTACTCCCGATAGAACCGATGTGCCAACGGATGTAATGATAAATGGCGATGGATTCTTTATTGTTTCCGATGATGCAAGCTTTTTAAATAGAAGCTATACAAGGCTAGGGGCCTTTACCCTTGACAATACTGGAAATCTTAACCTTGGAGGCTATAGAGTTCTTGGATACAGGGTTGAAGAAGATACTATAGGTGAAAATCCTAAATATGGAACTAGTTTAGAGGGGCTTGTTATTTCAAATGCTATGACCTTTCCCGCTCAAGTTACTGGTGTTTCAAATCCCTATGCCGCTGCTGCTCCTCTAGGACCATCTACAGAAAGGGATGTTAGCGTTACAGGAACCATAAATGCCGATTTAGGTTTAGATTCTAGTGTTACTGCAAAGGATACTGATGGTGATGGTACTGCAGATGAGTGGTTGATTTCGGCAGAAAATTTGAGAACAGATAGTTACTATGTAACAGTTTATGATGAGCTGGGAGGAGAGCATGAACTAAAGTTGACCTTTAGAAGAAAATTCAGGGAACCAGATTTTGTTTATGACTGGAATACTGAGCAATTCACTTCTGAAAACTTTGCTGATGAGAATAATCCCGATATATCAGAGGCAATTCTACCAAATGAATGGGATTTGGTAATTGAGTCCATAACTGGTAGTGATGAAATTCTTTTAGATGGTGTGGCAGGTGCAGTTACAGACACAGTAATTACAGACGTAACTTTTACAGGGGGGAATGTTGACCTGTCAAGAGTAAACATTGAACTTTCTCAGCCTGGAGGTTTTGCAAATGGTGCAGGCACCTTTAACTTTAATTTATCCTTTCAGGACGAAAAGGGTGATGCTTTATTGAAGCAGTATTCAACAGATGATACTACTATGAATCTTGCTGCTTTAACTGGATATAAGCAGGGTAAACTTAGCACCTATAATATTGGGACAAATGGTGAGATAATGGCTGTATTTACAAATGGTCAAAAATCACCTATAGGACAAATTGCATTAGCAAAGTTTAAAAATTCAGCTGGACTTCAAAAAACCCAAGACAATTTATTTATTAGGACTTCTAACTCAGGTACTGCATCTATCGGTACACCTGGAAGCGGTGGATTTGCTGAAGTACAGTCTGCTAGACTTGAAATGTCTAACGTAGATTTAGCTCAAGAGTTTACTACGATGATAACGACTCAAAGGGGTTACCAAGCGAACTCCAGGGTAATCACTACCACCGATGAAATGATTCAAGAGCTTGTAAACCTTAAGAGATAATAGATGAAAGCTTTCTGTATATATTTACCCTAGTTTTTTAGAGAAATTTATTTTAAATATTGCCTGGGCTTTTTTAGCCCAGGTGATAGATAACAAAGGGTGGTTTTAAATGATATATGTATCTAGACTTAATGGGAAGACCTTTGCTGTCAACTGTGATTTGATTGAGTTTGTTGAAGCTACACCAAATACAGTAATATCAATGACTACTGGAAAAAAAATTGTCGTAGCGGAAAGTATTGACGAGGTTATTGTCAAGATAATAGAATATAAGAAAAAGGTCTTTGGAAAGGATTACCCCACTATAAAATATCATAGAAATGAGGTGTAGTCATTGGATTTAGCAACGATTTTAGGATTGATATCTGGTGTTATTCTTATTTTATGGGGGATTTTAGATGCAGGTAAATTGGTCTGGTTTTGGAATCCGCCCTCAGTATTGATTGTTTTTGGTGGAACCTTTGCGGCTATTTTTATTGCCTTTCCACTAAAAAAGGTTCTTTCTGCCTTTAGTGTTGTAAGAAAGGCTTTCTCAAACAATACATTTGAAACTGGTATGATTATCAGCAAGATTGTAAATTTGGCAAACATAGCTCGAAGAGAAGGTCTGTTAGCTTTAGAAGAAGCCGTTGAAGACATAAACGATGACTTCTTACAAAAAGGGGTTATGCTTATAGTTGACGGTACTGACCCTGAGTTAGTTAAAAACATACTAGAAACCGAAATCGCCTTTTTAGAGGAGAGACATAATGAGGGAAAGGGTATTTTTGACACTATGGCTTCTCTGTCTCCAGCCTTTGGTATGATTGGAACCTTGATTGGATTAGTTGCAATGCTTAAACAACTTGACGATCCTTCAACCATTGGACCTGGTATGGCAGTAGCTTTAATTACAACCCTGTATGGTACTCTTTATGCGAATTTAATATGTGTTCCCCTTGCAAGAAAATTAAAGCTTAGAAGCAAGGAAGAAGTCTTGATTAAGGAAATCATGATTGAGGGATTGCTTTCCATTCAAGCAGGTGAAACTCCTAGAATTATTGAAGAAAAGTTAAAGGCTTTCCTATCCCCTTCAATCCGCAGATTACTAGCTAATCAAGAGGAGATGGGGGCAGTGACAAATGAGTAGAAGAAGACCTCAAGAACAAGAATCCGGTGGAATAGTTGACTACATGACCACCTATGGCGATATGATGACGTTGTTACTATGTTTTTTCGTTCTCTTATTTGCGTTTTCTGAAATAGATGCAAAAAAATTTCAAGTTATAATGGAATCTTTCCAAGGGTCTACAGGTGTTATGCGTGGTGGAGAAACCTTAAATGATACAGAGCTTATAAATAATGCTGCCCTTAAGGAGACTATTACATCCAATGTAAGAGAATTTACTCAGCTCAAGGCATTAAAGGAGAGCTTTGAGGACCATTTGAAGGAAAATAACCTTGAAAGTCAGATCATGGTGGAGCTTAATCGAAGGGGCCTTTTACTGAGATTCGACGATAATGTCCTGTTTGATTCAGGTAGAGCAGAATTAAAACTACAGGCTAAAAAAACTTTAACTTTTATAGCCGATTTACTTAAACAGAATCAGTTTTCTGATAAGTTTATTCGTGTAGAAGGACATACTGATTCAGACCCAATAAAAAATAGCAGAAGATTTCCTACAAATTGGGAATTGTCTACTATAAGGGCAGTAAATGTAGCAAGATTTTTTATAGAAGAAACAAATATGACCCCTGAAAATATGTCTGTATCGGGGTATAGTCAATATCACCCCGTTGCCCCTAATGATACTACTGAAAACAAGGCTAAAAATAGAAGAGTAGATATAGTAATATTAAATTCAAACTATCAAAAGAGTGAACCTAGCTATTAATTTTTTAAAATTCAATTTCAATACTATGTAAAGCCTTAGAGGTAGGTTTATAGATATGGCTTGATAGGTTGAAAGCTAAATTTTTAAATACATATAGAGGAGACAATGTTATGACAGTAAAAAAGGTTGTATTGCTTAGTCTAGTTGGCTTACTGGTTTTAGTTTTAATTTTTTCATTGGTTTTCCTTCTTATTTCTAGAAATAATGGGGGAAGGGAAAAAGTTGAGTACTATGAGTTCAAACTTGAGGAGATGTACACAAACATAAAAGAAAGTGACAGTATTTTGAAAATCAATATTACGGTAGAATATACAGATAGCGAGCTTATTGAAACTCTAAATAAAAGTAAGGCCAAGATTTCAAATGATGTTCTTGAACTTCTGAGAAGTAAAACCTTAGAAGAATTATCTGGAAAAGAAGGGCAGCAGAGCACAAGAAAGGATGTTCAACAAAAGATAATAGAAATAGCAGAATCTAGCGATGTTTCCAACATATATTTTACAGAATTTATAATCCAATAGTATTGGAGGTGACGTAATTGTCAGATGTCTTGTCCCAAAGTGAAATTGATGACCTGTTACAGGCACTGAGTACAGGTGAAGTGGACGTTAAAGAATTTGAAGATGAAACAACTGAAAAAAAGGTAAAAAAGTATGATTTTAGAAGACCTGATAAATTTGCCAAGGATCAATTACGTACACTTCAGATTATCCATGAAAATTTTTCAAGACTATTAAATACTTTTTTATCTGGCTATTTAAGGACATTGATTCAGATAGAGGTTCTTTCTGTAGAACAGTTAACATATCATGAGTTTAGCAACTCAATATCTGACCCTGCTATATTGGGGATAATAGACTTTGAACCTTTAAACGGCCAAGTAATTATGGATGTTTCTACTGATATTGCATTTTCAATAATTGAAAGGGTTTTAGGAGGTAACGGCAAATTACCTAAACAAGCTCGTAACTTTACTGAAATCGAAATAACTCTTTTAAAAAGAGTCCTTATAAAAATAAATAAGTTGCTCATTGAGTGTTGGGAAAATATAATAGAATTAAACCCATCCCTAGAAAAAATTGAAACGAATTCTCAATTTGCCCAAATCGTTTCTCCAAATGAAACCATAGCGCTAATAACTCTTAGCATAAAAATTGGTGAAGTGGAAGGATTGATTAATATATGTATACCCCACTTTGTCCTAGAGCCTATTGCTCCACAATTAAGTACTAGACTATGGTTTTCAAGTAATAACAAGGAAATTACCAATGAGGAGAAGGACGCAATAAAAGTGGGCTTGGAAAAGACCTTTGTAAATATTAAGGCAGTTGTAGGTAGTACAAGTATTTCTGTAGGTGATTTTTTAAATCTACAACCAGGTGATGTTATACCATTGGATACAAAAATCCATGAGGATATAAGGGTTATTGTTGGCAATCAACAAAAATTTCTTGCAAAACCTGGTACTAAAAAGAAAAAAGTTGCTATTAGAATTAGTGACTTTATTGTTGAAGGAGATGATCTAAATGGCTGATATGCTTTCTCAAGAAGAAATAGATGCTTTACTAAAGGGAACAGCTTCTGATATTGAGGAGAGTGACAATTTATCTAATGATGAGAAAGATGCTTTAGGAGAAGTGGGCAATATTAGCATGGGAACATCTGCTACTACTCTATTCACATTGCTAGGTCAAAAAGTTACCATTACTACTCCTAAGGTTTCAGTGACGACACTTGATGAATTATCAGATTTTTATACTATACCTAGTGTCGGAGTTATGATAAGGTATAGAGAAGGAATTGAAGGCTTTAATCTTTTAGTTCTAGATGAAGAAGATGTAAAAATTATTACTGATTTAATGATGGGTGGTGATGGAAGGAATGTTTCTCCAGATTTAACAGATATTCATTTAAGTGCAATTGGTGAGGCTATGAATCAGATGATTGGATCTTCCTGTACATCTCTTTCAGAAATGTTTAGTACAAAAATTGATATATTTCCACCAGATGCATTTTCAATTGATTTAGCAAATAAGCAGTATGATAACACCTCACTAAGTGGAGATCAAAAAATTGTAAGAATTGCTTTCAATATGACCGTTGGTGATTTAATAGATAGCGAAATAATGCAGATTATTCCTATTGAATTCGCTAAGAGATTAGTAGCACCACTATTAAATATGGGTAGTATTCCAAATCTTGAGCAATCAGATGTTGAAGCATTATCTGAGGAGGATATCGATTCAATGCAAGATAACATCCAAAAATCATCAGCAAATAGTAACACTAGCAATGTAAGTTCAAATAATAGAATGAATAACACTAATGACAGTAATAATCGAGTAAATGTGAAACCTTTACAATTTGAAAGTTTTGATGAGGCAAATGATGTATATAACTCTTGTAGCGACATAGATCTGATAAGGGATGTACCTTTAGGTATAACTGTTGAGTTGGGGAGAGCTGTAAAACAAATAAGTGAAATCCTTGATTTTGGTCCTGGAACTGTTATAGAGTTAGATAGATTAGTGGGAGAGTCCTTAGATATTCTTGTAAATGGGAAGCAAATTGCGAAGGGTGAAGTAGTTGTAGTTGATGAAAATTATGGTATTAGAATAACTGACATAATCAATCCACAAAAACGAATAAAGAATTTCTAGTTGATAAGAGGATAAGAGGAGGAAATATTATGGGAAATGGAATTTTAATAGTTGATGACGCAGCATTTATGAGAATGATGATTCGTGACGTTCTATCAAAAAACGGGTATGAAATTTTAGGAGAAGCGGAAAATGGGCAGAAGGCAATAGAAAAATACAAGGAATTGAATCCTGATTTAGTTATTATGGATATTACCATGCCTGAAGTTGATGGTATTCAGGCAGTTAAGGAGATTAAAAAACTATCACCCGATGCTAAAATAGTTATGTGTTCTGCTATGGGACAGCAAGCCATGGTTATTGAAGCAATTCAAGCTGGAGCACGTGATTTTATAGTTAAACCTTTCCAAGCAGATAGAGTTATTGAAGCCGTTAAAAAGGTTATTGGTTAAGGGGAAGGGAGAAAAACTACATAAATGACAAACTATTATATTATTGTAGTATTGTTTGCCTCTATTTTTATTATAGTTTTAGCATTTTTTACAACTCGATTAGTTTCTGGTGGGTTTAATCAAAGAATTTTGAGCAGAAACATTAAGTTTATTGAAAGGTTACCCCTTGGGTTAGACAAATCCCTAATTTTAGTACAGTTAGATAAACATTTTTATCTTATATATATAAGTAAAAATGGTGTTAAATTGATTGATAAAATTGATTCGTTGGAAATTAAAGATATATCGGAAAGAAACATTTCCTTTAGTGAAATGCTTTCAAAATTTAGAAATTTTAAAAATAAGTAGTATGTAAGGATAATTTCTTTTAAACTTTAATAAAATTTTCAGAAAAAGTAAGAAGACTTCTATATTTTTCTTTGAAAATATTAAATAATAAAAGGAAATATCCATGGGATTTTTAGAATTTTAAGGATACAAGCATTATTCCAGAGATTTTAATATAGGTGATTTATAGAATTATATTAAAGATAAGGATGAAAAAATGAATAAAATATTGAAATATTTTATCCTCACAATAGCAGCATTAATTATCATAGGTGGTTTCTCTGTTTTTTTCAATGATTTCTCTGTTTATGCAGAGCCGGAATTTGCTATACCTAGGCTAAGCTTAAACATTGATGAGGCTGAAGGACCCGAGGAGATTTCTACCAGTATAGAGATTCTTGTGCTACTTACAGTTTTAGCATTAGCACCATCGATCCTAATTATGACAACAAGTTTTACAAGGATAATAATAATATTATCCTTCTTAAGGAAGGCTTTATCTACGCAATCTACCCCATCTAATCAAGTTTTGATTGGACTAGCTTTATTTTTAACTTTTTTCATAATGGCTCCAACCTTTGATTCGATTAATGATAATGCCCTTAAGCCCTATGCCGATGGTGAAATTTCATTTGAGGAAGCAACTGAAAAGGCAGTTAAACCTCTAAGGGAATTTATGTTTAAGCAAACAAGGCAAAAAGATGTAGCTTTGTTTTTAAACACCATTGGTGAAGAAACACCTAAGAAACTTGATGATATACCTACAAGGGCCTTAATTCCAGCATTTATTATTAGTGAACTTAAAACTGGTTTCGGAGTAGGTTTTCTATTATTTATACCTTTTATCATTGTAGATATGGTAGTTGCCAGTACTTTAATGTCAATGGGTATGATGATGTTACCACCTGTCATGATTTCATTACCCTTTAAAATTTTACTTTTTATCATGATTGATGGATGGAACTTAATCATTAAACATATTTTACTTGGTTTTAATTAGGAGTGTTAAAATGGATGAAGGATTAGTACTTGACTTATTACAAAAAGCTTTGTTTAATGTAATAATGATTGCATCGCCATTGCTATTAGCTGGATTATTAGTAGGTTTAGCTGTAAGTATTTTTCAGGCAACTACTCAAATTCAAGAAGCTACTTTGGCATTTGTTCCAAAAATTTTAGCAGTGTTTCTATCTTTAATAATTTTAGCTCCATGGCTTTTAAGGAAGACTATAGAATTTACTTTATATATCTTTTCAAATATAAATAACTTTGTGAAATGATAAAATTTCATAATTATAACTTGGCATGATTGCATAGGGGAAATCTTATCCTTAACTCGATCCCTTAGAATAGAAAATACTTTGTTTCTTTAGTTCTCTAATTTTAAGGGTTATATCTATATATAGTAGTAAATTCTTTAAAGGCTAATTATGCGATTTGCTAAGATAATTAGATTGGAAGAAATTTAATGGATATAATGGAAAAAGCAATGATACTTTTTTTAGTATTTTCGAGAATTAGTGGGATATTTTTATTAACACCTTTATTTGGAAGTAGGAATATACCAATGTCTTTGAAAATTGGATTAGCTGGATTCTTGACTTTAATTGCTTTTCCAATTATTTCATATTCACATAAACTAAGCACTATCACTATTTATCAGTTACTTTACTCTATCCTTTTGGAATTTTTCATTGGATTAGTATTTGGATTTATTGCACTTTTAATACTAAATTCAATTTATGTTGCAGGGGTCATAGTAGATAGAAATATAGGATTTTCAATGGTTAACGTTATAAATCCTCAAGATGAATCGGAGATGCCTATAACAGCTAACCTGTACTATATAATGTCCATACTAGTATTCTTAGCTGCTGATTTACATCATACATTAATACAAGCTGTTTTATATAGCTTTAAAGTAATACCCTTAGGATATGATAAAGTAAATCTATTATTTGTTGACAAAGTTATAGAACTATTAAGAGCCTCTTTCGTTTTAGGTTTTAAGATGGCAGCTCCTGTTGTTATTACCATTTTTGTAACTAATACTTTATTAGGTATTTTGTCAAGGGCTATGCCCCAGATGAATGTGTTTATGGTAGGAATGCCTCTTAAAATTTTAATAGGTCTTATCACTTTATTTGTAGTACTGCCGCTTTATTTAGGAATATTTAATAACATTTTCTCCATTATGTTTGATTACTATAGGGAATTTTTAAATAGTTCAGTAGGATAGACATTTTTAGATTCATAGATGCTGGAGCTGTTTATATAAGAGGATGGTCGAATGACTAATTTTAAAGTTAATTTACAGCTTTTTACGGGAGAAAAAACAGAAAAAGCGACTCCAAAGCGGAGGAGAGAAGCAAGGGAAAAGGGCCAAGTTCTTCAAAGCAAAGAAATAAATTCGGCTTTAGTATTATTTTTCGTATTTTTGTCGATAAATTTTTTTCATAGATACTGGTTTAAAGAGATGTATGTATTTTACCACAAGATATTAAATTACTCACATTCTGTAAACTCAATTTACACTATTGAGAATATTACCTTAATTTTTACTGAGGCTTTAATAGAAACCTTAAAACTTTCTTTACCCTTTTTATTTATTTCTATGATTGTTGGGCTTATATGCAGCTACATGCAGGTTGGCTTTCTGTTTACAACAAAACCACTTGCTATTAAATTGGATAAGCTTAACCCAATAAACGGTCTAAAGAGAATGCTCTCAATGAAGTCAGTTGTGGAATTACTAAAGGCCCTTTTAAAAATAGTTATTCTTATTTATGTAGCTGCCAGTTATTTAACTAAAGAATATAACAACATTTTGAATGTTTTCGATATGGATATTGGACAAATAATGTCGTACATGTGGAAGGTAGTATGGAATATTACCATACGATCATCAATTATTCTTTTAATATTAGCAGTCTTAGATTATTTTTATAAAAAATGGGAATTTGAAAAAGAGCTTAAGATGTCCAAGCATGATGTTAAACAGGAGTATAAACAAACTGAAGGGGATCCACAAATCAAATCAAAAATAAGGGAAAAACAGCGGCAAATCGCCATGAGAAGAATGATGCAGGATATTCCCAAGGCCGATGTTGTTATAACAAATCCAACACACTTTGCCGTTGCGTTGCGTTATAACGATGAATCAGAGAATGCACCTAAGGTTATAGCAAAGGGTCAAGATTTAATTGCTCAAAATATCAAGAGAATAGCAAGTGAAAATAATGTACCTCTTTTTGAGAACAAGCCCCTTGCTAGAAAACTTTTTTATACAGTGGATATAGGAGAGTTTATTCCACCTGAATTATATCATGCTGTGGCTGAGGTATTAGCTTACATCTACAATTTAAAAAATTAATTAGCTATAAAAATCTTTTAATAATATTTTAGGCTTATTGCAGTATGCTTCATTCATGCAATTGGTTCTAGTAGGAGGAAGTTCAATGAGATTTGGGGATATTATCGTTGCTGTAGCCATAATCGCGATTGTTATTATAATCATAATACCTGTGAACCTAATGATTTTAGATTTATTGCTCAGTATAAATATTTCACTGGCATTATTGATACTACTTATTTCAATATATAATAAGGAGCCACTACAATTCTCCATATTTCCATCACTACTCCTAATAACAACCCTTTTTAGGTTATCCTTAAATATATCTACCACTAGATATATTCTTAAGGATGGAAATGCTGGAAGCGTAATTGAAGCATTTGGTAACTTTGTTATTGGTGGTAATGCCATAGTTGGTTTTATCATTTTCATCATCATAGTAATAATTCAATTTTTAGTAATTACTAAGGGCTCAGAGAGGGTTTCTGAGGTAGCGGCTCGTTTTACTTTAGATGCTATGCCTGGAAAGCAGATGGCCATTGATGCAGACTTGAACTCTGGTCTAATTACTGAAAGTGAAGCTAGGGAACGTAGACTTAAAATTCAAAGAGAAGCAGATTTTTATGGAGCTATGGATGGTGCCAGTAAATTTGTTAAAGGAGATGCAATAGCTGGAATCATCATAACTATTATAAATATTGTAGCTGGATTTATTATTGGTTCAGTTATAAAGGAAATGAGTATGGGTGAAGCAATACAGAGATATACTTTGCTAACGGTTGGTGATGGACTCGTTAGTCAGATTCCCGCCCTCTTAATTTCTACTGGAACAGGTATAGTGGTTACTAGAGCTGCTTCTGACTCTGACTTAGGAAACGATTTAATAAAGCAATTATTTAGACAACCTAAGATAATGTTCATTATTGCAGGAGTTCTATTCGTTTTAGGTATCACTCCATTACCTACTGTACCTTATTTTATGCTATCAGGTACTTTTGTATACTTAGGATTTATTCTACGTAGAGAGATAATTAAGGGTGTTAGTGAAGAGTTAGTAGAAGAGGAAGAAGCAGAAGCACAGGAAATAAGGAAACCTGAGAATATAATACCCTTATTACAAGTTGACCCTATCGAATTAGAGTTTGGTTATGGAATTATTCCCTTAGCTGATCCAAATCAAGGAGGAGACCTATTTGATAGATTAGTAATGATTAGAAGACAAATAGCCTTAGAATTAGGTATGGTTGTTCCCATGATACGTCTTAGGGATAATATTCAATTAGAATCAAGCCATTATACGATTAAAATAAAAGGAACTGAAGTTTCTGAAGGAAGTATCATGTTTAATCATTATCTTGCCATGAATCCTGGGAATGTGGAGGGAGAGATTTCCGGTGTTGATACTATTGAACCTGCCTTTGGTTTACCGGCAAAATGGATTCTAGAAGATGATCGTGAAAAAGCTGAAATCCTTGGCTATACAGTAGTTGATCCCTCATCAATTATTTCAACTCATTTAACTGAAATAATTAAGAAATACTCCTATGAATTATTAGGAAGGCAGGAAGTTAAGACACTGATTGATAATGTTAGGGAAAATAATTCAGCCTTAGTTGAGGAATTAGTTCCAAAGTTAATGTCCTATGGAGATATTCAAAAAGTTTTATGTAACTTACTAAGGGAAAAAGTTTCTGTAAGAGATTTAGTAACAGTTTTAGAGACTTTAGCCGATTACTGCCTTATTACTAAGGATACAAATATGTTAACCGAATATGTTAGACAAGCCTTGGGAAGGTCGATTACTAGACAATATATACCAGATAAAAAAGCTAAGGTTATTACATTGGACCCAGAACTTGAAAAATTAATTATGGAGTCTATTCAACAGTCGGAACATGGTTCATATTTATCCTTAAGTCCAAGTGTTACTCAGGATATATTAAACAATCTTTCTAAACACGTACAGAAACTAGTATCAATTGGTGAACAACCTATAATAATTACGGCACCAATAGTTAGATTTTACTTTAAAAGTATAACTGAACAGCTTATACCTGACTTAATTGTATTATCTTATAATGAAATAAACCCTGATGTTGAGATTCAGTCTATAGGGACGGTGAATGTTTAAATGAAAGTTAAACGATATATAGCCAAGGATGTTCAAGAGGCCATGATTAAAGTTAAAAGTGAATTAGGCAGAGATGCCATAATACTCCATACAAGAAAAATTAAAAAGCCTGGTTTAACAGGTCTTTTCAAAAAGCCCCTATTTGAAGTAGTAGCTGCTGTGGATACTAACAAAAAGGATGATAACAAATTATCATATCCATTGAATCAAAATCTGTTTAATGAAAGCTTAATTAAGAATAGTAAAGCTCTAGATTCTAACACCTATGATTCCTTTAATATTAATAATGAAATAAGTTCAATTAAATCTTTATTGACTAATGTATTAAGTAAAATGGATAGTACGCCAAGTTCACAAAATATACAGGTCCTAGAGAAATATGAAAAAGTTTTTAAGGAAGAAAACGTTATAAAGCCTGTTATTGATAAGATATTATCTATTGTTAGTAGACAAATGAGTATCACCGATAAGAATGATCAATCTATTAGAAATGCTATCAAAATTATTTTAAAGGATTATCTAGGCAGCCCCTTCACTATGGAGAATTATACAAAGAAACAAAATGTTATTTTCTTTGTTGGACCAACCGGTGTAGGAAAGACCACTACCATTGCTAAACTAGCGGCCAAACAGACCATTATGAACAACAAATCTGTTGCATTTATAACCTCTGATACCTATCGAATTGCAGCGGTGGATCAATTAAAAACCTATAGTGAAATTTTAGATGTACCCTTTACTGTTGTATATGAACCAAATGAATTGGGAGGTGCCATTGAGAAGCATTATGATAAGGACTTTATTTTTATTGATACTGCTGGAAGAAATCATAAAAATAAAGAGCTATTATTAGAGATTAAGAGTTTAATTTCAACTGTAGAGTCTCCCATAGTGTTTTTACTTTTAAGCTTAACCACTGGTTACAAGGATATTGAAAGTATAATACAATCCTACGACTTTTTAGATGATTATAACTTAATTTTTACTAAAGCTGATGAATCTTCATCCTTAGGAAACATTCTTAATGCCAAATTCTTATCGTCTATGCCCTTATCTTACATAACTACTGGCCAGAGTGTTCCTGACGATATAGAATTAATTGATATAGAAAAGATTGTCAATTCGCTTGTAGGTGATTAATATGAAGGATCAGGCCCATAATTTGAGGGAACTTATTGACAGTTTTAAGCAGAGTAATAATAAAATCATTAGTATGAATAAGAAAACAGATGACAGTACTAGGGTATTGGCTATAACCAGCGGTAAGGGGGGAGTAGGAAAGACAAATTTTACTATTAATTTAGGTATCGCATTAACTAATGCAAATAAAAGGGTTACTATAATAGACGCCGATTTAGGACTTAGTAATGTTGATGTTGTTTTGGGGTTGATTTCTAAGTTTACTTTAGCTAATGTTATAAGGAAAGAAATTAGTATCTTAGACGTAATTCTTAAGGGGCCAAATAATATAAATATAATTTCAGGCGGCTCTGGAATATTAGATCTTATCAATTTAGAGCTTTCAGAAATTGAGAATTTGATTTCTAATTTTTATTTGTTGAATCAGTGTTCAGATTATATCTTAATAGACACTGGAGCCGGTATAAACAATTCAGTAATGTCATTTATTGAAGCTGCTAATGAGGTGATTTTAATAGTTACTCCCGAACCTACCTCTATTACTGATGCTTATGCTCTGATAAAAAATATTAAAAGAGATAAGAAATCTATAAAACTTGTATTAAACCGTATAGAAACAAGTAAAGAAGGTCATGAAGTCTTTAACAAAATAAATTCAGCAACTAAGAGATTTTTAAATTTTGAAGTGGAAAAATTGGGATTTATATATGAAGACCCTGCTGTCAGGAAATCCGTTAAAGAACAAAAGCCTTTTTTGCTGAAGTTTCCCAACTCAGTAGCAAGTAAAGGAATCGATTCTATAGCTTATAACTTGCTTAACAACAGAAATGAATTGAAAAATTTTTCGAATTTCAAAAGGTTTGTCAATAATCTTTTTAATAGGGTATAAATATTAAAAATCAATAAGCTATAAAAAATTTTTTTGAAAATAATTTTTAAGAAAATTTGGAACAGAAGTAAACTAAGGGGGATCATTTTTGGAAAAGAAAATCAGTGAATTATTAAATATTGGAGAAAAGATTGAGATAGAAATCGATAATGAAGAATCTTTTTTAAAGATGAAAAGCACTGTAGTAAGGGTAATTAGTGATAGTGAAATTTCTGTAACTATCCCTATTCATCAAGGGAAAGTATATCCCTTATCAATTGGCAGAGAATTAGATATAGTATTTCATAAAGAAAATAAAGGGAGGTTCTATTTTACTGGAGAAGTCATAAATAGGATGGAAAGGGGCAATTTTAAAGTTGCCATTGTTAAAAAGGTAAGTGATATAAAATATTTTCAAAGAAGAGATTTTTTCAGGTTTAATATAGTATTAGATATGGATTTAGAGATATTTGAAAATGGAGACGTTGTAAAAAAAATCTCAGCTGTAAGCAAAGATATTAGTGGCGGAGGTTTAAGACTAATAACAAAGGAAGAACTAGCAATTAATACTGTTGTAAAATGTATTATCTTTCTTGACGATAAAATAATAGAGCCTTTTGGTAAAGTTACAAGATGCGTATCTTTACCTGATGTTATAAAGAAGTATGAAGTAGGAGTTTGTTTTACAGGAATTGATGAAATTATTCGTTCAAAAATCATATCTTTTATTTTTAAAAGTCAAAGAAAATTAAGAAAAAAAGGGCTGATATAAATGTCTAAAATCAAGGTTATAGTAGTAGATGATTCGGTTTTTATGAGGAAGATACTCTCTGACATAATTAATTCTCATCCTAGTATTGAAGTATTAGATACGGCTAAAAATGGCCAAGAAGCAGTAGCAAAGATACAAAAACTTAAACCCGATGTTGTAACCTTAGATGTGGAAATGCCCATCATGGATGGTTTAAGTGCACTTCAAAGGATAATGGATGTTTATCCTGTACCTGTACTTATGTTAAGTAGTTTAACCAAGGAAGGTGCCGATGCGACTATCAAGGCCCTGCAATTTGGAGCGGTAGATTTTATTGCCAAGCCAAGTAATATTTTTAAAATCAATGTAGAAGATATGAAAAATCAATTATTAGAAAAAATTATTATTGCTTCTAAAGTTAAGTATAGGAAAAAACTTCTTTATAGGACTGATACTCCTAAAATAATTAAAAAGAATACTTTAATTAGTAAGCCTGATACAGCAAAGGGGATGATAAAGAAAATTGTAGCAATAGGTACATCTACAGGAGGACCCAGGGCCTTGCAAGCTCTTTTACCTAAAATACCTAAGGCTATAGATGCAGCCATGGTTATTGTACAGCATATGCCTCCTGGATTTACAAAATCTCTCGCTAGTAGGCTTGACTCGATATCAGAGATTAACATTAAGGAAGCAGAGCACAATGATATACTCTTTCCTGGACATGCCTACATTGCACCCGGTGACCAACATATGTAAGTTATTAAAAAAGGAAGCCATTTTAAAATTAGTTTAAATAGGAACCAACCTATATCAGGACATAGACCTTCAGTTGATGCACTCATGTATTCTTTAGAAAAAACGCAATCTAAGGACATAATAGGGGTAATTCTTACTGGTATGGGAGCTGATGGAGCAAAGGGACTAAAGAAACTGAGAAACAATTCTGCGTACATAATTGCTCAGGATGAAGAAAGTTGTGTTGTTTTTGGGATGCCTAAGTCAACAATCAAATTTGGCGTTGTTGATAAGGTTCTGCCAATCGATGATATCAGTGATGAAATAATAAAGGCAGTGGAGGTGTAGAGTATGGATATGAATCAATATATAGACATTTTTATTGAAGAGTCTAAAGAGCATCTTCAAAGTATGAATCAATTACTTCTAAAATTAGAAGAAACTACTGATGACTTAAGCATACTTAATGAAATCTTTAGAATTGCCCACACATTAAAGGGTATGTCCAGTACAATGGGGTACATGAAAATGGCACATTTAACCCATGAAATGGAAAGTGTTCTCCAATCTATTAGAAACAAGGAAATACTAGTAAATGTATATATTATTGATGTATTGTTTGAATGTTTTGATACCCTTGAGGAGTATGTAAATGAACTTATAAAAAACGGTGCGGAAGGGGATATAGATCCAAAGCCACTAATAGAAAAATTAACTGGTATTATGAATAACGATTATGCTTCTACGGATATTTCTAGCATTAGGGATAACGAAAATAATGATTTTAAGCAGACAAATAATATTAACATAGCTAGTAAGTTTTCAATTGAATTAGAGGAAATTACTAGAAATGCAGTAAATCAAGCAAGAGAGAGAGATTTTAATTCATTTAAAATTAAAGTTGTTTTAACTCACAACTGTATGCTAAAGTCAGCTAGAGCTTTTATCGTCTTTAATACATTAGAAAAATTCGGTGAAATTATAAAATCGAAGCCATCCGCTGAAGAAATAGAGGATGAAAAATTTGATAGTTCCTTTGAGATAATATTTATTACAAAATTAGATGAAAGAACAGTTGCAAAGGAAATACAAGGTATCTCTGAAATTGATGAGGTTATTATTGGAGAAATTATGGCTGAATCAAGTGACGATAGTGTTCTCAAGGATAAGCTTGTTGAAGAGGTAGCGGAATATCAAGTTGAAGATATAGAACATTCAAGTATTGATACTAAAGGGAAAAAATCTAAGGCAAAAACCTCAAAAACTGTAAGGGTTGATATTGACCGTTTAGACAACTTAATGAATTTAGTAAGCGAATTAATTATTATCAAAACTAGATTAGAAGATATAGAAGATTCAAAACTGAATACAAATATGGATGATGCCGTTGAATACTTAGAAAGAATAACTACAAGCCTTCACGATGCTGTAATGAAGGTTAGAATGGTTCCTATAGAAAGAGTATTTAATAGATTTCCTAGAATGGTACGGGATTTGTCTAAGGAATTAGGAAAAGAGATAAACCTTTATATGACAGGTGAAGAAACGGAAGTGGATAGAACGGTTATCGATGAGATAGGTGACCCATTAATACATTTATTAAGAAACTCTATTGACCATGGAATAGAAGATCCAAATATTAGAGAGAGACTAAATAAACCTAAAGCAGGAAATGTTTTCTTAAGGGCCTATCCCGATGGGAATAATGTAGTTATTGAGGTTGAAGATGATGGACAAGGTGTTGCTATAGAAAAAGTGAAAAATAAGGCAATATCTAAGGGTCTAATATCTAAAGAAGTAGTAGAAAATATGAATGACCATGAAATTGCTAATCTTTTATTTAAACCTGGCTTTAGTACAGCAGAAAGAATTTCAGATATTTCTGGAAGAGGTGTTGGACTGGATGTTGTAAAAACAAAAATCGAATCTTTAGGTGGATTAGTTGAAGTTCATTCAGAGGCCAATGAGGGTACAAAGTTTATTATTAGATTACCTCTAACATTAGCAATTATTCAAGCTTTGATGGTTACTATTGGAGAAGAGAAGTATGCATTGCCATTAAACTCAATTAAAGAAATTACCACAATTAAATCTGATAGCATAAGAAAAGTTCAAAACCAGGAAGTTGTTTTGTTTAGAAATAATACTTTACCAATATTACGAATGAATGAAATTTTACAAGTTAATGAAGTAACTGAAGATAGCGATGAAATGATTATTGTCGTAGTGAAAAAAGGTGATAAAACTGCTGGTTTAGTAGTTGATAATTTAATAGGTCAGCAAGAGGTGGTAATAAAGTCCCTAGGTAAATACCTGTCCGGTATAAAGATTATTGCTGGTGCAACAATTTTGGGTAATGGTCAAATTGCGTTAATTGTTGATCCTAACTCTTTATTTTAAATAGAAAAAATTGACTTATTAAAATATCTATACTATGAACTAAAAAAGGAGGAAACCTATGGCTATTCAAGAATATGTTCTTTTCAAATTAGACAGCGAGTATTATGGCATAGATATTCATAATGTTGAAACAATTGAGAAAATTATGCCTATGACCCGTGTACCATATACTAGGGATTTTATAAAGGGTGTAATGAACCTAAGAGGTAATGTAGTACCTGTAATTGATTTGAGAAAAAGATTTAAGCTTAGGGAAAAAGAGTATGATGATAATTCTAGAATAATTATTGCTAAACTAGATGAAGTTACCGTTGGCATGATTGTAGATTCCTCATCTGAGGTTATACAATTAGTTGAAGAAGATATTGACGAAGCCCCATCTCTAAAAGGCACTAATGAAGAAAACTTTGTAAAATGCATTGGTAAAAAGAATAATCTTATAATTATGATTATTGACCTTTATAAAGCTCTTGATATAAATAGTATCGAAAAGGATTTATAATGGGGAGTGTTTAAATGGACAGTTATCTAGATATAGATAAACTAAATTCATTAGTGTTAGATGTATTAAAAGAGATAGGGAATATTGGAGCTGGTAATGCTGCTACGGCCTTGGCTAAGATGTTAAATAAAAAAATTGATATGAATGTTCCAAAAGTTAAAGTCTTGGATTTTGCTGATGTTCCAGAATTAATCGGGGGAGCAGAGTCATTGGTCTGTAGTGTTTTATTTACAATTGAAGGTGATCTAAAGGGGTCCATAATGTTCCTTTTAGATATTAACTCATCTAAAACTTTAGTAAGGTTGCTTATGGATGGGTATGAATTAAATAACATAGATGATTTTGCAAAATCAGCTTTAAATGAAATTGGAAATATTTTATCAGGTGCCTATGTTTCTTCACTATCGTCATTAACAGGATTAAATATGAAAATTTCTGTGCCATCATTGGCTATTGATATGGCTGGAGCCATACTGAGTGTACCAGCTATTCAATTTGGTCAAGTTAGTGACAAAATATTGATAATAGAAACAGAGTTTTTAGAAGGAAGCGATAACGTTAGTGGTTATTTTTTACTAGTTCCTGATTATGATTCCTATGATGTATTGTTAAAGAGTTTAGGAGTATTTAATCATGAGTAGTGTAGTAAAAGTTGGAATGGCTGACTTAAAAACTGTACAGTCACCTGGAATATTAACTACGCTAGGACTTGGGTCTTGTGTTGGAATTTGTCTTCATGACCCTATTTCAAAAGTAGCAGGGATGGCCCATATAATGTTGCCATCTAGTAAATCTATTAAAAATAATAAAAATATTTTCAAATTTGCCGATACAGGAATAGACAAGCTAATTGATGAGATGGTAAAAAATGGAGCTAAAAAACGTCGAATGATTAGCAAAATAGCTGGTGGAGCACAAATGTTTTCATTTTCGACAAAGAATGATATTATGAAAATTGGTGAAAGAAACGTTATTGCTGTAAAAAAAATCCTTAAAGAATATGGAATACCTATTAAGGCTGAAGACACAGGCGGTGGACACGGTAGGACTATAGAATTTCATTCTATAAATGGAAAATTAATAGTAAAAACTATTGGCCATGGTATTAAAGAATTTTAATTTGAGAAAATTGCATAATATAACATATGAAAATTAAAGAGATTAAGTGGGATAGGGATTATGCAATTTTCAAAATTTATTACAAAAATATTCTAGGGAGTAGGAAATGTTTTATGGATAATCTTGAGTTATTAAAATTATATAAGAGTAATAAATCCAAGGCAATAAAAGATCAGTTAATAACTAAAAACGTTGAGCTTGTAAAGATAATTGCAGGTAGACTATATCATTCCTATAATTCTAATGTCGAATATGAGGATATTGTCAGCTATGGGATTCTTGGTTTAATCGATGCTATAGATAAATTTGACCCTGACAAGAATGTTAAATTTGAAACCTATGCTAATTTTCGTATAAGGGGAACTATTATCGATCATTTAAGAAATCTTGACTGGGTACCTAGATCAACGAGGCAAAAGTATAAGAAGCTTGAAGAAGTTATGGTAAAGTTACAAAGCAAATATGGGTTAGAGATTGATGATAAAGTTTTAGCTAAGGAACTTAATATTTCTGTTGAAGAACTAAGCAGCTTTCTTTCTGAGGTTTCAATTTTCTCAATTATTTCTCTTGACGAAAGGGTATCAGAGAATAGTAATTTTAATATTATTTGCGATGATATTGAAACTAGGCCAGAGTCAAAATATATAAAAAATGAAACAAAGGAAATTCTTGTAGAAACGGTTGAAAACCTTCCAGAAAGAGAAAGAATGATAATAAATCTTTACTATTTTTCTGAATTAACTTATAAAGAAATTTCAAAGGTTTTAAATATTTCTGAGTCAAGAGTCTCTCAGCTCCATACAAAATGTATTGTTAAGTTAAAAAATTCTTTGAAGAGTATATATACATAAAGTAAAAGTAGGTGAGAGAATGGAAAGTAATAAGCAAGTAAATAGTAATGCAGATGAGCTTACTAAAGATAAGGAATTAGAGGAAATAAAAGCAAATATTAAAGTTGAGCTGTCAAGTGATTATTATGAAGCATTCATAACTATAGAATGTGATTTCCATGAAATAAAGATAAATAGAGAAGATATAATGGAGGCTCTTAATAAGAAGAATGTGGTTTACGGTTTAAAGGTTGAGGTTATAGATGATATAATTCAAAATCCTAGGGAAGTCGAAAGGTTATCTATAGCTGAAGGTGATAGACATGAGAATGGAATAGATGGTAAAATAGAATATCACTTTGATGTGGATAAAAAGACAAAGCCTAAGCTTTTAGAGGATGGAACTGTAGACCATAAGGAACTTGACTACATACTTAAGGCAGATGAAGGACAAATACTAGCGGAAAAAATATTACCTATTGACAGTAAGGATGGAAAGACAGTAACTGATAGAGTTATTAAGGGTAGACCCGGTAAATATTTTGAGTTTAAATCCGGGAAGAATGTAGCAGTATCCGATGATGGTAAATATTTATGTGCTGCTAAAAGTGGAGTTATTGAGTTTGAGAATAATAGAATTAGTTTGATTGAAGTATTAGAAATCAATGACAATGTGGGAGTTTCTACTGGAAATATTACCTTTGAAGGAAAAGTAGTGGTTAGAGGAAACGTAGAGACTGGCTACACTATAAATTCTAAGGATGAGGTTGAAATTTTTGGTGTTGTTGAAGGGGCAGAAGTTATTGCTAAAAATATTATAGTACATAAAGGTATACATAACAGTGCTAGGATAACCTGTGAGGAGAATCTAGTCTGTAAGTTTATGGAAAGCTGTTACGCTAAGGTTAAAGGAGATATTATTTGTGATGCTATAATTCATTGTGATATAAAGTGCTTTGGAAAAATTATGGCATCAGGAAAAAAAGGATTAATATTAGGTGGTAACTTAAGTGTAAGAAAAGAAATTATTGCTAAAACTATTGGAAGTCAAATTGGTTCCCCTACAAGAATCGTATTGGGTATTGATGAAGATTTATTAAGAGAGATTAAAGAGACTAAAAAGTTAATTGAAGAGACCAAGGTTGACCTCAAAAAAATTAATCAAGCAATAGACCTTGTTCAAGGTAAAAAGAGTAAGGACCCAAAAAGGGAAGGCTTCCTGAGTAAATATCTAGAAGCAAGAAATAAATATGATGAAACAATAAAAAATTTAGAACGAAAAATAAAAAATCTATACTCACACTTTGAATCCTTAAAAAATAGTAAGATATCTTCTGGTCAAATTTACGCTGGTACTGCCATAAGAATTAATAACACCCATTACATTGTAAAAAACCCATTAGTAAACGTTAAATTATCAGAGCAAGATGGTGAAATAGTAATTTCTCCTCTTGTATAAAGGAGGGATATTATGCCTATTAGACCCATAGACATGCAGGTTTTAATACCTAAATCACAGAACATTTCAAAGATGAGCCAAGATATGGCCAATAAAGGTGAAAATATATTACAGCAATCCTTGAATAAAGATAAAAAAATTGAGGAAGAAAAGTTAAAAAAGGTTAATACAACGGACAAAAAGGAAGGTGCATTAGTTAATAGTAATGACAAAAACAAATCTCTACAGGGTAGTGAAAAAAAGATGGGAGATAAAAGTAATAAGTCAAGTAATAGCAGCAGCTCAAAAATTGATATAAAGATATAATGGGGTGTAGAATGTTAAGTTTAGCTTTTTTAATAATTGGAATTTTTTTCATTCTGATTTCAACCATATTTATTTTAAAACAATCAAGTCAAATAGATGAGGAAGCCATATCTGAGGAATTTCTACAAAATGATGATGAACTAGTTATCACAATAGAATCCTTAGAAAATATTATTGATGATATTAATGATACATTTAACGATACTATTAATCAAATAGAAAGAAAGTATGAATTCCTTGAGTCAAAAATCCAACATGTAGATAAAAAAGTTTTAGAAAATTATGACAATAATCCTAGGACAAATCTTATAAATGAAGCTGACTGTGAAAACAATGAAAATAATAATATAAATGTTTTAGAAGAAAAAGATAATGGTAGAAATAATAAGGTCTCTGAAATCTTCAAATTAAAACATGAAGGTTTAAGTTTACATCAGATTGCTAAAAAGTTAAATATGGGTACTGGTGAAGTTATGTTGATTCTAAATTTAAAAAAGGCCAGAAAATAAAAATTATACTGTAGTTTTACGTACAGTCTTTTTTTTTTGAAAAATTTTCAAGATGTAGTATCTCCATATTCAATTTTATTAAAATAAAATAATTTTTCTTTCATAAAGGATAACTAATATGTTATACTACTTAAGGTAACAAATACACACGTCTTAAAATTCTTAAATTGGTGCCTAAAATGGGTTATTTAAGAAAATGATTGAGGCGGAGGAAAAACCATGGAGGTGTAAAGCATATGGCAGTAATTTCGATGAAGCAGTTACTAGAAGCCGGGGTTCATTTTGGTCATCAAACGAGAAGATGGAACCCTAAAATGGCTGAGTACATTTTTACTGAAAGAAATGGTATTTATATCATCGATCTTCAAAAAACTGTAAAAAAAGTTGAAGAAGCTTATCAAATTATCAAGGAGTTAGCTTCAGAAGGCAAGAAAATACTCTTTGTCGGTACTAAAAAGCAAGCTCAGGAAGCAATTGAAAAGGAAGCAAAAAGATGTGGAATGTTCTATGTAAACCAAAGATGGTTAGGTGGAATGTTAACAAATTACAAAACCATAAGAAAGAGAATTGAAAGATTATTAGAACTTGAGAGAATGGAAGAAGATGGTACTTTCAATGCTCTTCCTAAGAAGGAAGTTATTAAATTAAAACATCAAAAAGAAAAATTAGAAAAATTCTTAAATGGAATTAAAACTATGAATGGTTTACCAGATGCCCTATTTATAGTAGATCCTAGAAAGGAAAGAATAGCTATTAAAGAAGCTCAAATTCTAGGACTTCCTATAATCTCTATTGTTGATACAAATTGTGATCCCGATGAAGTAGATTACGTTATTCCGGGAAATGATGATGCTATTAGGGCCGTTAAATTAATAACTTCAAAAATGGCTGAAGCTGTTATAGAAGGAAGGCAAGGGGAACAATTAGAATCTGAAGAAACTATTGAGGAAGCTGTTGAAGAAACAGTAGAAGAGTAAAACATTTAATTTGAACTTTAACGGTAAGGGCTTTAAGGGGGATTTACCCTTACTACTCTTACCTTTTATTATATAGTGATGATGAGGAGGAATTTAAAATGTCAGTAACTGCTTCAATGGTAAAGGAACTAAGGGAAAAAACTAGTGCTGGAATGTTAGATTGTAAAAAAGCCCTTGTTGAAACTAATGGTGACATGGAAAAAGCTATTGAACTATTAAGGGAAAAGGGATTAGCTAAAGCTGCTAAGAAAGCTGGAAGAATAGCAGCAGAAGGTTTAGTTGAATCATATATACATGGTGGAAGAATAGGTGTTATAGTTGAAGTTAATAGTGAAACGGATTTTGTAGCTAAAAATGAAGAATTTAAGGTTTTTGCTAAGGATGTAGCAATGCAGATAGCAGCTTCCAATCCACAATACGTTAGGCGTGAAGAAGTTTCTGAGGAGGTAATTGAAAAAGAAAAAGAAATCCTTAGAAATCAGGCATTAAATGAAGGAAAACCTGAAAAGATTGTCGACAAAATGGTTGAAGGAAGAATTGAAAAATACTTTAAGGAAGTTTGTCTTTTAGAACAGCCATTTATTAAAAATCCAGATATAACTATACAGGATTTATTAAATGAAAAGATAGCAAAAATTGGTGAAAACCTAAATATCAGAAGATTTTCTAGATTTGAAGTTGGAGAAGGTATAGAAAAGAAGGAAGAAAACTTTGCAGAGGAAGTGGCTAAGCAAATTCAAAATCAATAAACCAAAGTGTAAAATACATAGATTTTATGGAGAATATGAAACTATCCATTATTTTTCATAGAAGTTATTGTAAATCATTTCTCCGAAAAAATTTTGCCAAAAACCAAAGAGCTTTAGCCTTTGTTCATATTGGTTATCTATAACAAAAGAAAAACTTCAAATCGAGAGAGCACAAAGGTGTTCTCTTTTTTAAAATAATTTTAAAGGTTTTTTATTATTTATGTAGAATTAGTAGAACGGAGGTAAATTACTGTGAGGCCCAAATATAAAAGAGTTATTTTAAAGTTAAGCGGTGAAGCATTAGCAGGCCAAGAAGGTTTTGGAATAGACCAAGAAGTAATAAATTCCCTTGCGGTGCAAGTTAAGGAAGTTTTAGAACTGGGAGTAGAAGTTGCAGTAGTAGTAGGTGGAGGCAACTTCTGGAGAGGAAGAAGTAGTCAAGGTATGGACAGAACCACAGCAGATTATATGGGGATGTTGGCTACAGTAATAAACTCCTTGGCCTTACAGGATGCCTTAGAAAATATAGATGTTATGACAAGGGTTCAAACGGCTATTGAAATGAGACAGATAGCTGAACCCTATATTAGAAGAAGGGCTGTTAGACATTTAGAAAAGGGAAGAGTAGTAATATTTGCTGCTGGAACTGGAAATCCCTACTTTTCTACTGATACAACTGCATCTCTAAGGGCTGCTGAAATAGAAGCAGAAGTTATTTTACTTGCAAAAAAAGTTGATGGTGTATATGATAGTGACCCTCTAGAAAATCCAAGGGCTAAAAAATTCGATGAACTTACTTATATAGAAGTATTAAATAGAGGTTTAAAAGTAATGGATTCAACAGCTACTTCCCTATGTATGGACAATAAAATTCCAATTATTGTGTTTAGTCTTAAGAATCCTGAAAATGTAAAAAGGGTTATTTTAGGAGAAAAAATTGGTACCCATGTAAAGGAGGATAATTTATGCGTTTAGAAATTCATGACAATCTTGAACAAAAAATGAAAAAATCAATAGGTGTTCTTAAAGAAGAACTGCTTAGTATTAGAGCTGGCAGAGCAAATCCTGCCCTTCTAGATAGGATTACTGTAAACTATTATGGTTCTGAAACTCCATTAAAGCAAATTGCTGGTGTTAGTGCCCCTGAACCAAGACTATTAGTTGTTCAGCCCTACGATGCAAGCTCTATTTCTGATATTGAGAGGGCTATAATTCAATCGGATTTGGGGATAAATCCTTCAAATGATGGTAAAATTATTCGTCTTGCCATACCTATGTTAACTGAAGAAAGAAGAAAAGAACTCCAAAAAATAGTAAAGAAGTTGGGAGAAGAAATAAAAGTAGCACTTCGTAATGAGCGTAGAGATGCAAATGACAAGCTTAAAAAGATGCAAAAGAATAAAGAACTTACTGAAGACGATTTAAAGAAGTGTGAAGAAGAAGTTCAAAAACTCACTGATAAATACACTAAAGAGATTGACCAGACAATATCTCAAAAAGAAAAGGAAATTTTGGAGGTATAAGTTAAATGCAAATACCTGATTTAATAGGTATTAAATTAGAAGATGCTTTGGAAAAAATTAAAAATTTAAAAGAATTCTTTAATGTATCAATTAAAGAAACTTCCTCTCCATTTATTGGTGACCTAGACAAAAAAGATGAATGTAGAGTTGTAAGACAACAAAATTTTGATAATACTATAATAATAACGGTCAGCTATTTTTAGCCCTCCTTATTTGGAGGGTTAAATGTTTTAACAGCTTGGAGGTTTTTTTGTATATGTTAGGAAAGTTTATAAAGAAGAATCTTGATGAGAAGTCAAAGGATATAGATAAAATAGATTGACCAAAGCATATTGCCATTATTATGGATGGTAATGGTAGATGGGCTAAAAAAAGAAAGCTGCCTAGAATCTCTGGACATAAAGCAGGAGTAGAGACCCTAAGGGATATTATAAAAACCTCAT
>JAKSBP010000097.1 GCA_022361035.1 Clostridia bacterium | reverse complement strand
TCTATAAACAGATTTATAGCATGAGCCTAAAGGATTCTCAGTGACTGCTGAAGTAAGTTAACATTCTCAATCACTCTTCTATATCTATGGAAATATCGAGTGTTTCTAAGGGTTTTTAATGTATGTAAAATAATAACTTTTTCTGATTATCTACAAGAAAGTTCCAAAAATGTAAACAATACTTTAAGTTTTAATCTTAGGTCTTGTTAACTTTTAAAACATAAGATATACTTTATGGGATAATAAAAATAAAGGAGTGTCTTATGAAATATAAAGCAGTTATCTCTGATTTAGATGGTACATTATTAAATAGCAAACATGAGATAAGTGATTATTCTAAAGGAATAATAAAAAGGGTTATAGATAGAGGAATTAAGTTTTTCATAGCTACAGGAAGACATCATATTGATGCAGACCATATTAGGAGAAAACTAGAATTAGACACAATATTAATCACTTCAAATGGTTCTAGGGTACATGATGTGGGGAGAGAAGAACTATTGGCCTATGATATTGATGATATTATTGTTCAAGAGATTCTAAATATGGATATTGATGGTGAGATACATGCAAATGTCTATCAAGGAGATAGTTGGTTTGTTCAAGTAGAAACAGATTGGCTTGTTGAATTCCATAGGGAATCGGGATTTAGATATGAGGTTATGGATTTTAAGAAGTTAGAAAAGTATGACGCATCAAAATTATTCTTTGTTTGTCAAGACCATGAAAAATTACTATTGCTAAAGGAGAAAATAGAAGAGCAATTTATAGATAGGTTAAATATAACCTTTTCTTTCCCGGCTTGTTTAGAGATTATGGCCCATGGAGTTTCAAAGGGAACAGCCTTAAAAACAGTATTAAATCAATATGGAATTAAAGCAGAGGAGGCTATTGCCTTTGGCGATGGATTAAACGACCTAGAAATGCTTAAACTCGTTGGAAAGGGCCTAATAATGGGAAATGCCCATGAAAAGCTTAAGGAAGCCCTTCCACAAAATGAGATTATTCAAACCAATGACGAGAATGGTGTGGCAAATTATCTCAAGGGACTATTCATAGAAAATTAGGAAGCTATTAATAAGATTAAACCCTGTTACTGGATAAAATAAAAACGGTAACGGGGTTTTTTGTTGGTCTTATGAATAGTCTGAAGTTACTTTTGTAAGGGAGTTTCCTACTTAAAACTGGAAGTTCGATTTTTGTCAAGTCCTAGTTTTTCAGGACTTTTGAACCAGAAAGCAGCAACTTTTCACCCTTTCTCTTTATTTTTTGGGACCTTATGAAGATTAAATATTTAAGTTTTAATAAAGATATTTTTATCCTATGCCCTAATATTTGCCTAGATAATTAAATTTGTTGAAATGTGGTAGGGATTAGTATTATAATAGTCTATATAGATTAAAAGCTTCTTTAAAAAAATGGATTTAATATAATTAATATTAAATTAAGAATAAAGAGAGTTTATTTTAAGTGTTAAATATGAATAGGAAATGTGCCTAGGAAAAATGCAGGACTTTTAACCTAGAAAAATATTAATTATATAGAAGGAACTTGTAAATCTACATTTTGATTTTTTCAATAACTAATGTTTTAAGGATATTGAAGGAAGCAAAATGTAAAAATTTATTGGGATTTCTATATAATCAGTTGAGAAAGAGTAATTGAAAAATCTTCAATCCTAATAGTTTAAAGATAATCTTATCCTATCAACAAGGGGGTGGACTATGAAAGTTCTTATTACAGGTGGATATGGTTTTATAGGGTCCCATACTGCTGAAAGATTTTTTAAAGAAGGATATAAGGTTTATATAATAGACAACCTTTCTTCTGGCTCTAAAGAAAACGTTACAATTAAGCATAAGTTTTACCAAATGAATGTTGAAGATAAAAAATGTGAAGATGTATTCAGCAATAATGATTTTGATGTAGTTGTGCATTTAGCGGCCCATATTAATGTTATGGATTCAGTAAAAAGACCGGATTTAGATGTCCAATCGAATATTTTAGGGTTAGTTAACATGCTCCATTTATCTAGTAAATTTAAGGTTAAGAAATTTATTTTTGCTTCCTCAGCCGCCGTATATAAAAGTATTGGAAGGTTATCCTTGGCAGAGGAAGATGAATTGGAGCCAATATCTCCCTATGGAGTAAGTAAACTAGCGGGGGAACAATACTGTAGATTGTGGAGGGACATGTATAATTTAGATACTGTAGCTCTTAGATTTTCTAACGTATATGGTCCCAGGCAGTCCATAAAGGGTGAGGGGGGCGTTGTTTCAATCTTTATGAATCATCTTTTAAATAACAAAGCCCTATTGGTTTATGGCAACGGGGAGCAGACTAGGGATTTTATTTATGTGGAAGACCTTGTAGATGCCATCTACAAGACTGCGGAATTCTGTTCCTGTAGTCTCCTTAATGTGTCTACCGATAGTCAAAAAAGTGTAAATGATTTAATTCATTCACTGAAAAGATTCCATACTGGCAAGGTTGAAGTTAAATATGTAAAAGCCAGGGAAAATGAGATATTGCACTCTAGATTATTAAATGATAGGGCTGTAGAGGAGTTAAACTGGGCTCCCATTTATAGCTTAGATGAGGGCATTGAAAAAACATACCATTGGCATAAAAATTATCATAAGCAGGATGCTGTTAAAATAATAGGAAAGGAAGAAGGCAAAAAAGAGAAGAAGGGGAACAGTTCATTAAAAAAATTACTGCCCTACTTTGAAAATATACTGTCTTTTTTAATTGTATATTTCCTATCTGAATTTTCTAATAATTTTGGAATAGAGATGGGGTTTGATTTAAAATTAATATATATTATTGTTATTTCTATTATATATGGTTTAAAGCAATCATCCATAGCTGTTCTTCTGTCCTGTTCGCTTTTTATCTGGGAAATCCGAGAAGTAGGACGTGATATAGTTTCCCTAATTTACAATATAAACACTTTGATTCATTTTAGCCTATACATTTTTGTTGGAGCAGTTTTAGGATATTCAGTTGATAGTAAAGAGACGGAGGTTAGTTCAAGAGAGGAAGAACTTAAGGAATTAAAGGAGAAATTTAACTTTCTCTATGATATGTACAATGAAAGTAAACTAGTTAGGCAGGAATTACAAGATCAAATAATAAGCTCTGAAGACAGCTTTGGTAAAATATATAAAATTACCAGTACCTTAGACACCTTAGAGCCCGAGAAGATTTTTGGACAGACCGTTGGTATCATAGGAGAAATTATGAAATCCAAGGATATATGTATTTTTTCTGTTTCAAAAAATCAGGACTATTTAAGGTTGATTTCAAAGTCTAAGGAATCCAATATAGATGTTGATAAATCCATTAAGGTCAGAGATTTTCCCGAAATAGAAAATCTAATAAATACTAAGTCCATGTTTGTAAATAAGAGGCTGAAAAAATTCTTGCCAATGATGATGTCTCCTATTATTGTAAATGAACAGGTATTAGCAATAATAGGTATTTACACCATGGAATTTGAAACTGTATCCCTATACAAGCAAAATCTCTTAAGGGTTGTTTCAAGCTTAGTTACAGCGTCTTTAGCCCGTGCCTATCAATATGATGAAGCAATATACAATAAAAAGTATATTAGTGGAAGTCTCGTTTTAAAGTATAAATATTTTTCACAGCTATTAAAGAGCAAGATAGAAGCAAAGATTAAAAACAATACGGATTTTATTTTATTAAAAGTGCAGGAAGAAGGGTGGCAGGATGGAGATATCCCATATAAAATTGAAAAAAGTATAAGAGAATTAGATTATATGGGAATTAATGATAAAGATGAGCTATTTGTTTTGTTGTCTAACACGAAGTCTGAAGAGGCTCAATTTGTAATAAATCGTTTTGACAGGATAAACATAAATGCAGAATTAATAGAAGAGGGCGAATATTATGGTAATCTACATGCTGGGACATCTAGTGCTTAGTTGCCTCATTTTCTTTATAGGTGCTAATAGGATAAATAAGCAGGAAAGGTTTTGCAATTTTATAATATCATTATTTTTTCCTATTGGAGGGTACATCTTAGTACTATTGTTATACATATCAAGGAAGAGGCGTACTAAGGACATCGATAATAAGGTAGATATTGAAGATGCTTTAATTCTGTTTACTGAACGCTTTGATAGACAGAAGGATACAAATATTGTACCAATTGAGGAGACACTAGTTATTAATGATAAAAAGGTAAAGAGGCAGCAGTTAATTGAGGTTTTAAAAAAAGAGTCAAGTAAATACATTGACATGCTCAAGGTCGCCCTTAGGGATGAAGATGTGGAAACTTCCCATTATGCCGCTGCTGCCATAGTTGAAATAAAGGGAAAATTAGACCTAAAGCTCCAAGCCTTTTCAGTGGAATATGAGAAAAATAAGTTAGACATTGGATTATTAAAGGAGTATGCCGATGTATTACAAGAATACTTAAGCAGTGATTTGATGGACAAATTTGCTCGAAAAAAATATATATTTACCTATATTGAATTACTAGAAAAACTCTTAAGTCATGATAGGGAAAATGCTGATTATTATGATAGATTAATTAATGCCCTATATGAAACTGGGAAGATAGACGAAATGGGAAAGTATTGCAAAACCTATCTTGAAAATTGTAGAGATGAAAATTCATATTTACTTAACCTAAAATATTACTATCTTAAAAAGGATAAAAAGGCCTTTGATGTAATTTTTAACAATCTGTTAAAGTCCCCAATAAAACTTTCAAATAGGGGTATAAACATTATAAGATTTTGGCTGGATGGTGCTTAAATGAATATAAAAAAAAGTATTATTATTGTTCTATTATGTGTGATATTGATTGCAATTACCATTGAGATTACACGAACTGAGTTTATTGTACGGCTAAACAGAAATAAAAACTTTGAACTTATAGACTTTGAGAGTGCATCCGGTAGTAAAATAGAGGAGAGTCTGTTACAAAATCTTTCCTCAGAAAAGAGTCTGATTATCTATGATTCAGAGAAAGAAGTATTTGTCAAAATTAAAAATAATTTCGAAAAGATATTAGATTATGCAAAAAAAGAGTATGAAACAATAGATGTTAAAAATATTAGGACTATAAATAATAAATATGATTCAATTATTATAGTTATGGAGGATATTAGAAAGCTAAGTAATATTAATGAGTTAATGAAATATGTATTTAAAGGTGGCAATCTGTTTTTCGCCTTTAGACTGGATATGAATGAAGGATTTTCTCGTATATCTAGGAAGCTTGGAATCAATGAATTTGGCGACTATATAGACACAGCAGGGGTTAGGTTGCTGGATAATCTTCTTATAAAAGGTGAGGGCTTTGAGCTTAGGGAGGAGGAATTTATAAAAAATTCAGCCATGAGCTTAAGACTTACAAGAGATTGTGAAAAGTATGCGGAATCAATAGATGGAGTTCCTTTGTTATGGAAGAAAAAATATGGACAAGGAAAGATTGCATACTTCAATGGGACGATGCTAGAGGAAAAAATGAATAGGGGCTTTATTTTGGGGGCTATTGGAACCTTGGAGGAAGACTTCATCTATCCCATTATGAATACTAAGATAAGCTTTATAGATGATTTCCCTGCACCTATTCCCGAGGGAACTGACGAAATAATAAAAAGAGACTTTGGAAGAACAATTCTAAGATTCTATAAAGATATATGGTGGCCCGATATGCTGGGAATGGCTTCAAAATATAATATTAAATATACTGGTGTAGTTATCGGGACATATAATGATGAAGTTGAAAAAATAGAGCCTGGGTCCACTGAGTTAAGTATTAAGGATTACATCTACTTTGGTAGGGAGTTAATTAACAACGATGGTGAAATTGGTATACATGGATATAATCATCAACCCCTTGCTGCTAGTGAATTATTCGATAAAACCCTAGGTTACAAGCCCTGGAAAGATGTCGACACTATGGTTGATGGGATTGAAGAAATCAATAGGTTATCTGAGGAAGCCTTTCCAAACTATAGCTTTAGAGTATATGTACCTCCATCGAATATCTTGTATCCCGAGGGAAGGGAGGCACTTTTAAAAGCAGATTCCGATATTAAAATCATTTCTTCCCTATACAACCATTCCTATTATAGGGATGATTACGAGCAGGAGTTTGAACTATCTGCCGATGGTATAGTTGAATTTCCAAGGATGACTTCGGGTTATGTAAACTCACCTGAAAATCAGTGGCTAGTAATGAATGGTGTCACCTGTCATGGTGTTTTCTCCCATTTTATTCATCCCGACGATCTTTTAGATAGTAACCGTAACCAAGGTAAAGGGTGGGATGAGCTACTAAGGGAATATGATAAGCTTAATCGAAGGGTATTCGATGATTATAGATGGTTACCGGGTATGACGGCTTCAGAAGGAGCCAATGAGATGATAAAATACTTACTTTGTGAACCAAAATACGAAAAGAATGACGAATATATAAGGATTTATATAAACAACTTCTTCGATAGAACATATTTTATTTTAAAGACAAAGAAGGAGATATTAGATTTAGAAGACTGTAATATAGAGGAAATTGATAAAGATATCTATCTTATAGAGGCCTATAGGCCAATATGCCAAATTAATTTTAAAAGGTGATACTATGCGTATTTGTGTTTTTGCCGAGGGTAGTTACCCCTATGTTTTAGGAGGAGTATCAAGTTGGCTTAATACATTAATTAAAGCTTGTCCCGAACATGAATTTATCATTTATGCCATAGGTGCTGAATCCAGCAATAAAGGCAAGTTTAAATATGACCTTCCTGATAATATAGTGGAAATAAGGGATGTTTTTTTAGATGATATAGAGCTTATTGATAATAAGAGGGTTAAAAAGTATAAGTTAAATGATGAAAAAATTAATGGACTAAAGGCATTATTAAAAGGCCATAGTTTTCCATGGAATAATATATTCGATTTTTTCAGAGATGAAAGATTCCAACATGCTTCAGAATTCTTTATGAGTAAAAATTTTTTCGATGTAGTTAAAGATGTTTACGTTAGTGAATATCCCTATACCCCCTTTACGGAATTCCTATGGACTATGCGTTCTATGTACTTAGTATTGTTCTATTTGCTTATGCAGGATATGCCTAAGGCCGATTTATATCATAGTGTTTCCACAGGCTATGCAGGGATTTTGGCAAGTAAAGCAAAACACGTGCACAAAAAACCCTTCATATTAACGGAACATGGTATATATACCCGGGAAAGGGAGGAAGAAATAATAAAGGCCGATTGGGTTAAGGGATACTATAAGGAGCTATGGATTAACTATTTTTATAATCTTTCAAGATGTGCCTATAATTATTCTGACGTTGTAACATCCTTGTTTAATAATAATAAGGAACTTCAAATAGAGTTGGGGTGTAAAGAAGAAAAGATTCATATAATTCCAAATGGTGTGGATATTTCAAAGTTCAGTGAAATTTCTAGCGAAAGGAATTTGGATACAGAAATTATTAATATAGGAGCTATAATCAGAGTAGTTCCGATTAAAGATATAAAAACCATGCTTCAAAGCTTCAATATTGTAAAGAATGAGATTAGAAATGCAAGATTTTACGTAATGGGACCAAAGGGAGAAGATAATGGTTACTATGAGGAATGTATGCAGTTGGCAAAGCAGATGAACCTACAGGACCTTTTTTTTACAGGGTCAGTCAATATACTTGAGTATATTGGAAAAATGGATATGCTCGTTTTAACCAGTATAAGTGAAGGGCAGCCCCTGGCTTTAATGGAGGGTATGGCAGCTAAAAAGCCTTATGTATGTACAAATGTTGGAGACTGTAAAGACCTTCTCTTTGGAAGGGATGATCATTTCGGTCAAGCAGGATTTGTTGAACATGTCATGGACTATAATGGTATTGCACAATCTATCATAAAGCTTTGCAATGATAAGGATTTACGTAGAGAAATGGGTCAGAATGGATTTAATAGGGTTAAGAATTTGTATAGAAAGAAGGACTTTATTAAAAAGTATAAGGAATTATATCTAAAGTTTGGAAGTGAAAAGGATGGCAGGAATAGGCTTCGAATTGAAAAAGCTTTTTAAAAATGAAGGATTATTTTCTAATCTACGGGCGTATTTATATTCAACCTTTGTAACTATTGGCCCTATTATGATTAGTGTTTTAGTAATAACCCTTTTACAGCTTCTTTTAAAATATATTGGTGTAGGAAAGTATGAAAGGGAAATTCTGCAAGCTACAATAACATATTCCTTTATTTTTTCAGTAATTTTATCAAGTGGTTATTGTATGATGCTGTCTCGATATCTTTCCGATAGGTTATACACGGAAAATAATGAGGATATTGTACCTGCTTTGTATGGGTCCATGGCTTCTATACTTATAATTTCAGGGATAATAGGATTTGTATTTTACTATAGATCTCCCCTGGACATTACCTACAAGTTTTTTTCATATATTCTATTTGTGGGGCTCGTTGTTCAGACACTATTAAGTATATATATATCCATGGTGAAGAACTTTAAAAGAGTAGCCTACAGCTTTTTATATAGTACTCTAACAGCAGCTATAATTGGCTATATATTAATAAACTATACGGGGATGGATAAAATTTTATCTATACTAATAGCCTTTGACATATGTATAATTATGGTCATAACTTTATTGGTCTTTGAGATTCAGCAATATTTTAAAGAAAAAAGCACTCTCTATTTTAATTTTATAAAATACTTTAGTGAATACTATTTAATTTTCTTAACAAATATTTTTTATACCACTGGATTATATATACACAATTTTGTGTTTTGGGGCTTCTCTAGCATGAATCATATTGTTGCCGATACCTATGTTTATGCACCCTTTTATGATATTCCAGCCTTCTATGCCTTTTTAAGCATAATGCCAACTATGGTGATATTTGTTGTGAAGGTTGAAACTGCTTTTTATGAGAAATATAGGAATTATTTTCACCTAATTAATAACGGTGCATGCTATCAAGATATTGAATTAGCAAAAAAAGATATGGAAAAAATCCTATATAGGGAACTGATTTATATTATGCAGATACAACTATTCTTCTCTATTGGGTTTATAATATTGGGGATACAAATATTACCCCTAGTTGGATTTACCACAAGTATGATTGATACATTTAATATCCTAGTACTTGGTTACTACTGTGCTATAATTATGTTTGTAATTATGACCATATTATTGTATTATGACAATAAAAAGGATGCCTTCTATATTACCTTATTTTTCATGGCTACAAGTTATTTTTTTACTTGGACTACTATTTCCCTAGGAGAAATACATTATGGTTTAGGTTTTTTTGTAGCTGCATTATTATCATTAATATTTGCGATAATTCAATTAAGAAGATATGTAAAGGATATAGAATATCATGTTTTTTGTATTCAGGTATCTTGGAAAGATAAAAAGGGTGGACTGTTGGAAGGTTTAATAGATAGAATAAATAAAATTGGAGGCTGAGTTTCATGAAAAGGGGAGGTTGGGGACTAGGTCTTGGTTTTTTTATACTGATATCGGCTATTATATTTTTAGGTTTATCTATAGAAGAAAAAGAAGATTTCAAATTGAATTATGAAGATGAAATGAGTGTCGATAAAGATAATAGTATAGAAGAATCCATATATAATCCATTAAATGAACTTAAACTAGTTGATAATAAGGAAATCTATAGTGAGGATGAGGATTCACATATAGATAGGCTCTATATAACCCTACTACCTCCAGGAAGTAGTGGGGCTGTGACCTTTGAAGAACTCCATAATAGTATAAACGATTCAAATAGAGACTATGTCAGTGATGACAATGACCCTGTAGTGGAAATGGTTTTTAGCACTGATAGGGAGTATTTAGCCACTAATCCTTATCCCGTACCAAATGCTACCATTGAGATTAGGGGACAATCCTCACGATTCGCTAGTCAAAAGTCCTACAAGATAAAGCTCTTTGATGATACTAAAAAATGGAAGGGTTTTAAAACCATTAATTTAAACAAGCATGCTTCAGACTCCTTAAGGATAAGAAATAAGCTATCCTTTGATTACTTCGAGATTCTTCCTGATTTTAGTAGTTTGCGTACAGGCTTTGTGGAGCTGTATATAAGGGATTTATCTTCTAAAACAAAGGAGGATAAATTTAAATCCTATGGTTTATACACCTTTATTGAGCAGTATAACAAAAGGTTTTTAAGGAGGCATAATCTTGACCCAAAGGGTCATTTATATAAGGCAGAGTTTTTCGAGTTTCACAGGTATCCAGACAATATAAAATCTAAGGAAGATATTACCTATGAAAGTAGTAAATTTGAAAAGATTCTTGAGGTACGAGGAAATGAAGATCATGGAAAGTTGATAGAGATGCTTGAAAATGTTAATGATTACAATAGAGATATAAATGAAGTAGTTGATAAACACTTTGACAGAGATAATCTATTAACGTGGTTAGGTGTAAATATTCTCATGAATAATTACGATACAAACAGTCGAAATTTTACATTGTATAGTCCCTTAAACTCAGATAAATGGTTTTTTATACCTTGGGACTATGATGGAGCATGGACTGAAAAGGAATATAGGGGTAAGTGGAGAAAAGGTATATCAGCCTATTGGAATATGGTGTTGTTTAATAGATTTTTTAAGGACATGGATAATATTGAAGCACTTAGTAAAAAAATTGAGGAGTTATCGACTGTCATCAATGAGGAAAATACCAATAAATTTTTAAATAGTTATTATGCTTCTGTAAAGGAGTCGATTTTTAAGCCGCCGGATATTGATTATCTTAGAATTACTCAGAGGAGCTATGAAAAAGAGTATTATTCCCTAGGTAAAGTGACAGAAAACAATAAAGCGTATTATTATAAATCCCTACAGAATCCCATGCCCTTTTTCCTGGGAGAACCAGAATATGAAGGTGGAAGCCATAAATTTGTTTGGAGTGCATCCTACGATTTACAGGATGATGATTTAAGTTATACCTTTATATTAAGTACTGATTATGAATTCAAGAATATCATAGCTGAATATAGGGATTTACAAGTAATGAGTTGTAGAGTAGATAACTTGAAGCCAGGTGAATATTTCTGGAAGGTAATAGTATATGATTCCAAGGGAAACTGGCAGGAGGCATTCGACCAATTCATAGAAGATGGAAAAGAAGCCCATGGGGTTAGAAAGTTTATTGTGAATTAGGAAATTTATTTGCCTATATAAAGGCAATTTACAAATATATAGGACTTAATAGGATACTAAAGCATGGAGGAAGAAGGATGGAACATGGGAACAAAAAGCTGCGACATGAGCTTAAATATTTTATTAATAACTATGAATACAGCTATTTGAAAAA
This sequence comes from Clostridia bacterium, assembly GCA_022361035.1. GTDB lineage: Bacteria > Bacillota > Clostridia > Peptostreptococcales > Caminicellaceae > JAKSBP01. The sequence goes on along the minus strand of JAKSBP010000097.1, from coordinate 3 downwards.
AAG
>JAKSBP010000337.1 GCA_022361035.1 Clostridia bacterium | reverse complement strand
TCAGATTGTAGACAAAGTCTACAAGATGACAGGCTTTTGACAAATCTGAAGTTCGAGGCGTGCTGAAACCGAGAGGCCGCAGCGTATATAGAAATACGGAAGGGTTCTTGGTTTCAGCAACAACGAAGAAATTCGGGTTTGTCAATAGCCTGATAACCCCTCTAAAAGTGGGGTTATCTCCTCTCCTCTATCCATCTATGTATATCCTCTAAAGCTACATCACTTCCCTCATGGTTCAATATTTCATGCTTTAAGCCCTCATATATTTTTATATCTTTATCCTTGGAAGAAATTGAAGAGTAAAACTGCATTGACCCCTCTTTGTCTACTACTTTGTCGTATTCCCCATGTAATATCAGGCAAGGGTATTCGTAATTTATAGAATTATCCCTTAGCCACCTGATACCAGTATATAGGAATTCTATATAAAAATTAAAAGTGGCACTTCTCAAAATCAATTCATCCTCTTCATTGTCAGCAAGGGGATTTTTCATACGCATTTTAGGTAGGGATTTATTGACCAGCCTCAATAAAATCATTTTTATTCCCCTGGCTTGATTTGGAGTTATGGTAGCAGCACCTGAAAAAATTTGACCCCTCAGCTTATTTTTATACAGTACTCCATATACTCCCGCTATAAAGCCTCCCATACTATGCCCCAACATAAATATGGGGATATTAGGTCTTTCATTTCTAATGAGCTCAATAATAACATCTATGTCCTTAGCAAAGTCTTTAAAGCTATTAATATGTCCTCTTTCTCCCCCAGACTTGCCATGACCCCTATTATCCAGCCTAATAACCCCATAACCGCAGTCTAAAAACTTGTCCTTTACATATTCATATCTGCCAAGATGTTCTCCAAAGCCATGTACTATTACAATAATGGCCCTTGGATTTAGGGGAATGTCATTAACATAATATAAATCGGTAGAATCGAAGGATTTAATTCTACCCTTAAAAGATCCTAGGAATTCCATTTAATTTCTCACCTCTTACAACATCAATATAAGAATATTCTAATTAATATAATATCATATTAACTAGAAAATAAAGTAAATTTTACAGTATATTTATAATATCCTTCTTTATTTCATTGAATCTTGGTGTGGTAATAACTTGATTTTTCCTAGGTCTAGGCAAATCTATTTTTATCTCAGTCTTTACCCTTGCAGGTCTATCGGAAAGTATATATACCCTATCGGACAAAAATATAGCTTCATCAATGTCATGGGTTATAAATATAATTGAGGCATTTAAATTGCTCAGTACATCTAAAAGCCAATACTGCATCCTTCTCTTAGTTATAGCATCTAGACCTCCGAAGGGCTCATCTAACAGGATTATATCCTTTGAAAACATATATGTCCTCATTAGAGCAGCCCTCTGCCTCATACCCCCGGAAAGCTGGAAGGGATACTTGTATTCAAAGCCCTCCAAGCCGAATATTTTAAAATAACCCTTTACCATCTCCCTTGCTTCTTTCTTCTTAGTACCTTTTATTACCAAGGGAAGGGCCGCATTATCTATTATCTTTTTCCATGGAAGAAGTAAATCCTTCTGATACATATAGCTTACCCTTCCACTTCTCCCGGTAAAGTCCATATCTTCAATATAAACCTTCCCTTTATCGGGTTTAATTAGTCCCGCAATTATATTAAAAATTGTGCTCTTACCGCTTCCGCTAGGCCCCAATAGAGATACAAACTCATTTTCCTTTAATTCCAGAGACACATCATCTATTACTGAGATATCTCCAAAGCTCTTATATATATTATTTACAGAAAGCTTATTTTTCTGGTAGGTACTCATTTGTAAATGCCTCTTTTGCATCTAACTCATTTTCAAGGAGCCCATTTTCATACATCCACTTACCAAAGCTTTCCCATACCTCAAGCTTCATCTCTCCCCACCGCTCGGCATCTTTTTTGTATTCATCGGCTAGGTATCTTTGACTGGCTATGGCTATTTCTCTGTCGGTTTCTGGTGCGTGCTTTAAAAGATACTCTACTGCCTCATCGGGTTTTTCAATTGTGAACTCATAACCCCTTGAAGCAGCCCTTAAAAACTTTTTGATTAACTCGGGCTTGGCTTCCATAGTACTTTCATTTGTAATAATCACTGGGGTATAAAAATCTAGTCTTGGATCAATATCCTGTAGCTTTATAAAATCTATTGGAAAATCTTTAACTTCTGCAGCTACCCCATCCCAACCATAGTAAATCCATTGAAAGTCCACATCATTTGTAACACTGGTAAAGAAATCGTAGCTCAGTATGTCATATATTTCAAGCTTATCAAAGTCTCCTTCTTCCTTTTCCATAAGTGTCTTTAAGAAAGCCCTTTCTAAATCCGTTCCCCAGCCTCCATATTTCTTTCCTTCAAAATCCTTAGGACTTTTTATGCCCTTATGGGTGGGTGAAGCAAAACCCGATGTATTATGCTGTATAATAGCTGCCACGGCTGTTATAGGTATGGGATTTTTTACGGTTCTCGCCATAGTAACCTGTTCCTGATAGCTTACTCCAAACTCTCCTTTACCTGCTCCAACTAAGGCATTTACATCGCCCTCTTGGGGCTGAACTATTTCAACTTCTAATCCCTCTTCTTTAAAATATCCCCTTTCAAGGGCAGCATATATGCCTGTGTGATTTGTATTGGGAACCCACTCTAGTATGAATGTAACCTTTTCTGACTCTTCCTCGTCTTGATTAATATCAGCCTGGGGTGCTTTACCCTCGCATCCCGTAACTCCTCCAATTAATATTATAATAGCTAATAAATATAACCCTAACTTTTTCATAACCCTTCCTCCTAATGTCATTTGAAATAGTTTACTGAAATTTCATTATTGCTTTTCGTTGTTCCAAGGCATCAACAGCCTTTGAAGTATGGACACAATTTTAAATAATACCATGCTTAATATAACTATCAAAAGTACAACAGCAAAAACCTTATCTATCCGTAGGGATTTCTTAGCCCTCATCATATAAAGGCCTAGTCCAGCCTTTCCACCCATCCATTCACCGATAAAGGCCGCCATTATACAGTAAGTAGCAGCAACTTTCAGTCCCGTGAAAAAATTTACTATGGAGGCAGGAAATTTTACCATTGTGAATATCTTTATTTTACTGGCTCCCATGGACTTCATAAGGTTTATAAGGTCCTTATCTACAGAATCGAAACCCTCTAACAAGCTTACTATTATTGGGAAAAAGCACACCAACATAACTACTATAATTTTAGGAAATTTACCTAAACCAAACCACATGGCAAAAAGTGGAGCTAAAACTAGTATAGGTATAGTCTGAGAAATTACTAAAAGGGGATATAATGCCCTTTTCAGCATTAAAATATTATCCATAAGTACTGCTAAAGCCACAGCCAAAACAATTGCAAATATGAGTCCATAAAATGCTTCCGTAAGGGTGACAATTAAGTGGTGCTTAATTTCTGGTAGAATTCTAAACAATGTAGTGACTGCATCAACAGGTGATGGTAGGATAAACCTCTGTATTATACCTCTTTCAACCACAAAATACCATAGGAAAATTAGTATTCCTAAAAAGGTAATGGGAATTATTCTATTTTCTATATTTTCCAACTTTCTCATCCATAGTCACACCTTCGGGCTTATAATCAATTTTAACTACCGACATAACTCTAGTGGCACCCTGCTTAACACATATCTCTTGGGCCCCCTTTACAATCTCTAAAAGCTCGTCAATTTCGCCTTCCATGGTTGTTTCCATAGGTCCAACCTCGTAATTTATACCTGTAGAGTCTATATAAGCTATAACTTCATCGACTACTTGGTAAATTCTCTCATCTGGAACCCTGGGTAAAACCTGAAGGCTTAAGTTTATTTTAGACATATAGATTCTCCTTTCTATAGACAAGGCTATTTTTTATTATAGATTTTGTAGTTATTGTTTTATATCTAAAAAATAAAACTCCCTCATTCTAAACTGCATAAAGGGAGTTAACTGTCATAATAGTAAATCAATAGACAATATTTTCCCTCCGCTGGCATTACCCAGTTCAGGTCCTATGAGTCGAAACAATACAGCTTCCTCTCAGCCGGATTTATCCAGCTCCCCATTGTTATCAATATCTAAGCTTATTAATAATTTTACATCTTTTGAATTACATAGTCAATAAAGCCTTGTCTAGTTTTTTCTACTTTTATTATATTTATACTCCTGCTAGAATTCTATTCTCCCTGCCATAGGGTCACAATTTTATTAATCTTCAAAATATAGCTTTAATACTAATGCCCAGTCAGCATCCTTAGCCGCATCCTCTATTGTAGCCTTCGGAAAAAAAACATTTGAACTACCATCCATTGCTGTATATGCCCATACTGCCACTTCTTCATCGTCTCTAACCCTTATGGTATCTACTAATTCTTCAAGTCTACTGGTATAGAATGCCTTAAACTTTCTTAAAAACTCGGTTGAAGACACACTACCTCTATCGTACATAAATGAAGTTGTCATAACCATCTTCGATGGCCTTTCCATATTCTCCTTTATAAAATCTTGTAAAAATACACTTAATTCTCCCTCATACTGCCCATCAATTGACATCCCTACAGTTCTAAAGGAATTTTTTAACTTCCCCTTTTCCCAGATTTCATATTTTGTAGCTATCCTTTTCTTATTACCCTGATATTTTATTTTTACACAACCTGTCTTCAAACCTAAATGTGGGTTAAGCCTTCTCATATCCCCTTCAAGTAATTTAGAAGGAGAAATACTTACTACTCCAAGTACTTCAGGCTGCTGTTCTTCTACATTCTCCTTTGAACAACCAAGCCCAAACATAAGCATTAGAGCTATGATTAAAAATATAACCTTTTTCATTTAACTTATCCCCCTTCTATCACGTCTAAAATAAAATGATTTTCCTGAGCCACCGGGTCCATCAATAGCTATAATTACAGTTTTTCTTTCCTTTAGCTTCTCTTTGAAAAATCTAGCTATTTTCATGTAGCTACATACCATAAAGCACCTCCAGTTTTGTATATATCTTAATTTTAAATTAACCTGTTAAATTACTATATATTTCTCCATACTTGCTAAATTTCCTTTAGGCATTTCATACCTTAATCTTTTTATATATTTCAAATTATTTACTTCTCTACTATTGTAAAAAAATATCATCCATGTTATAATTCTTTTTAAATAACAACTAAATATTAACTAGGGGGGCCTATAGAGATAGGCTGAGATAGAAATGTTATTTCTGACCCTCATAACCTGACGTGGTTAATACCACCGTAGGGAAGTGTGCTATAGTAAGTATTTTTATGATGTATTTATTGTATACATATCACAAATTCTCTAGAATTTGTGATTTTTTACTTTAAGCTATTTTCCTAGAATTTCTTGAGATGAAATTTCTAGATTTATCTTAAGTTTTTATTACTTACTAGTCTATTTCTATAAATGTTATGAGGGAAGCAGATAATCTGCCTCCCTTTTATTATTTAAAGTTAATCCTTAACCTCAATCTTGTAAATAAGGTTTTTCAAAGAAATTAGTTTAAGTTAAATCCTATCTTTAACTTAAACTATTACTAGAAAGGAGGCTCAATATGCTTGTAAACGGAAGGAAAATGGACTTTGAAAACATTACAATTCTTATGCTCCTTCAAAACCTCAATCTAGATATTAATAAGGTAGTGGTTGAAGTGAATCTAGAAATAGTTTCAAAGGAAAATTATCCAGATTATATTCTAAATGGGGAAGATAAGGTAGAAATTATCAGCTTTGTAGGCGGTGGTTAAAATGGAAATCTTTTTAAATGAAAAATCTATTATGGTAGATGAAGGCTCTACAGCTTTTTCCCTAAGGGAGATATTTAAAAAGGATGCAGATATAGTGATTTATAATGGCTTTATAATCAAAGAAGATGTGCTTCTTAAAAATCAAGATAGACTAACCCTTATAAAAAGGGGAGAGATTCCTACAATGCAAGAGCTTGAAGGCCTTATGGTTTCTCGCCACACACCGGGGGTACATGAAAAAATTAAAAACGCAAGGGTTGGAATCGCAGGGCTTGGAGGTCTAGGCTCCAATGTTGCTGTATCCCTGGCCAGAATAGGTATAGGCTATATAAAGGTCATAGATTTTGATGTGGTTGAGCCTAGTAACTTAAATAGACAGCAGTATTTTATAAAACACATAGGAATGAAAAAGACTGATGCTATAAATCAGTTAATTGCTGAGATAAACCCCTTCGTAAAGGTGGAAACAGAGGATATCTTTATAGATGAAAAGAATATAGAAGGACTTTTTAAGAGTGTGGATATTATAGTTGAAGCCTTTGATAATCCAAATTCCAAGGCTTTACTTGTAAATACAGTACTTAAAAAAATGCCCTCTAAAATCATAGTGGCGGCTTCAGGTATGGCGGGATATTTCTCAAATAATAGGATTGTTACAAGAAAGGTAGGAGATAATTTTTATCTAATAGGAGATGGGGAGTCCGAAGCTAGACCGGGCTGTGGACTTATGGCTCCTAGGGTTGCAATAGCCGCTAATCACCAAGCCAATACGGTTTTAAGAATAATAATGGGAGAAAGGGATGTGTAAATTCTATGGATAAATTTATTTTAGGAGGAGTTGAGCTTAACAGTAGACTCTTTATAGGAACTGGAAAGTTCCCTGATAAGAAAATCATTCCAGAGGTTATTAAAGCCTCTGAATCCAAGGTAATAACCATGGCCCTTAGAAGGGTAGACTTAAACTCTAAGGAAGAAAATATTCTAGATTATATTCCAGAGGATTGTATATTGCTTCCTAATACTTCTGGAGCAAGAAACGCTGAGGAAGCCGTTAGAATAGCTAGACTTGCAAAGGCTATGGGCTGTGGAAACTGGATAAAAATTGAGGTTATTTCAGATAACAAATACCTCCTTCCAGATAACCACGAAACTATCAAAGCCACAGAAATTTTAGCAAAGGAAGGCTTTATTGTCCTACCATATATGAGCCCCGATTTGATAAGTGCAAGGAATTTAGTGGATGCAGGAGCAGCAGCGGTTATGCCCCTAGGTGCTCCAATAGGTACGAATCGAGGACTTCAAACTAAGGAACTAATCAGAATATTAATAGATGAAATCAGCCTGCCAATCATAGTTGATGCAGGGATTGGTAAGCCTTCCCATGCTGCTCAGGCCCTAGAGATGGGGGCAGAAGCTGTTTTGGTCAATACAGCTATTGCCACTGCTCAAGATCCTGTAAAAATGGGAAGGGCCTTTAATTTCAGTGTCAAAGCTGGAAGAATAGCCTATCTTGCCGGAGCATCAGGCCAGAAACTATATGCAGAAGCTTCTTCACCATTGACTGGATTTTTAAATGAATAGATGAGGGTGGTACAGCATGTCTTTTTATAATAAATACCTTAAGGTCAAAGATATTGATTTTTCTAGTTTCTTTGAGAAAATAACAGAATCCCATATATTAAAGGCAATTAACAAGGAAGCTCTAGATGTATATGATTTTTTAACCCTTTTGTCACCTATAGCCCAGAATTTTCTTGAGGAGATGGCTCAAAAATCCCATGAAATAACGATACAGAACTTTGGAAGGACAATGCAGCTATATACTCCTATGTATCTATCTAACTACTGTGTAAATAAATGCTCCTACTGCGGCTTCAATCTATGTAATGATATAAAAAGAAAAAAACTGTCCCTAAGGGAAATCCAGGAGGAGTCAAAGGCCATATCTTCATCGGGCTTAAGACATATTTTAATCTTGACCGGGGAATCAAAAAAAGAATCTCCCCTCTCCTATATTATTGATGGGGTAAAGGCTGTAAAAAAATACTTTGATTCTATCTCCATTGAAATATATCCCTTAACGGAGGATGAGTATAGGGAGGTCATAAGGGCTGGAGTAGACTCGCTTACTATATATCAGGAAGTATACAATGAGACAATATATGATAGAGTTCACATAGCTGGCCCAAAGAAAAATTACAGATTTCGATTGGATGCCCCTGAAAGAGGATGTAGAGCAAAAATGCGGGGAGTAAATATTGGAGCCCTTTTAGGGCTGGATAACTGGAGGAAGGAAGCCTTTTTCACCGGGCTTCATGGTAAGTACCTTCAAGATAAATACCCCGATGTAGAGATAAGCATTTCTCTACCAAGGCTTAGACCCCACATTGGAAGCTTCAACGATATTTATTCAGTATTGGATAAGGATTTAGTCCAAATAATCCTGGCCCAAAGGCTTTTCCTTCCCAGAATTGGCCTAACCATCTCCACAAGGGAAAGTCAAAGCTTTAGGGATAATCTTATTCCCCTAGGAGTTACAAAAATATCGGCTGGAGTATCTACAGAGGTTGGAGGCCATTCTTCTAATACAAAAAGCGACAGTCAATTTGAAATCTGCGATAAAAGAAATGTAGAAGAAATAAGGAAAATGCTGTTAAGCAAAGGCTATCAACCCCTATTCAAGGATTGGATGGCTATATGACTTTACAATATATCATTATGTTTAAAGCTTGATAGGATAAAAAGGCTGCTTCTTATATTCTTCTAAGATTAGACATCTTTTAAAATCTTAAATAATTTAGCAAATTGCATAATTATTAATGTGGAAAGGAAGATTATATATGAATTATACAACTCAAATGGATGCTGCAAGGAAGGGCATCATCACTAGTGAAATGGAAATCGTATCGGCAAAGGAAGATATGGATGTCGAAATATTAAGGGAAAAGATAGCCCAAGGAAAGGTTGTTATTCCATCAAATAAAAACCATCACTCCCTAAGTCCTGAAGGAGTTGGTGAGGGCCTAAGAACAAAAATAAATGTGAACCTTGGAATTTCCAAGGACTGCTGCAATATAGAAAAGGAGCTAGAAAAGGTAAAATCGGCCCTGGAATTGAAGGTAGAAGCTATTATGGACCTTAGCTCCTATGGAAAAACTGAGGAATTTAGAACTAGACTCATAGATATGTCCCCTGCTATGATTGGAACAGTGCCAATTTATGACGCTGTAGGCTTTTACGATAAGGAGTTACAGGATATTACGGGAGAAGAGTTTTTAAGGGTTGTTAAAAAGCATGCTGAAAATGGTGTTGACTTTATAACAATCCACGCTGGAATCAATAGAGAAACAGCTGAGGTTTTCAAGAGAAACAAGAGACTAAATCACATAGTTTCAAGGGGCGGCTCCTTACTTTATGCTTGGATGGAGTTAAACAATAAGGAGAATCCCTTTTTTGAGAACTATGATAGACTTCTTGATATCTGTGAGGAGTACGATGTTACCATCAGCCTTGGAGATGCCTGTCGGCCTGGAAGTATTAATGATTCAACAGATGCAAGTCAAATCAAGGAGTTAATCCTGCTAGGAGAATTAACTAAAAGGGCCTGGGAAAGAAATGTACAGATAATTATAGAAGGTCCCGGCCATATGGCTATAAATGAAATCCCTGCAAACATGGTAATAGAGAAGAAGCTATGCCATGGTGCTCCCTTTTACGTATTAGGTCCAATTGTCACCGACATAGCCCCAGGCTATGACCATATTACAAGTGCCATAGGCGGTGCTATAGCTGCCTCCAATGGAGCCGATTTCCTATGCTATGTTACTCCAGCAGAGCACTTAAGATTACCCACCCTTGAGGATATGAAGGAGGGTATTATAGCTACTAAAATTGCTGCCCATGCCGCTGATATTGCCAAGAATGTAAAGGGGGCAAAAAACTGGGATTATGAAATGAGTAAGGCAAGGCAAAATCTTGATTGGGAAAGAATGTTTAACCTTGCAATCGATCCCGAAAAACCTAGAGAGTATAGAAGGGAATCCACCCCACAGCATGAGGATAGCTGTACAATGTGTGGAAAAATGTGTTCCATGAGAAATATGAATAAGGTGATGGCAGGGAAAAATATTAATATTTTGAGAGAGGACGACTGATGTGCTTTATCTCATAACCAATAGAAAAATTATAGGTTCAGGTAATCTATATAGTACAGTTTTAGAAAGTCTAAGGGGAGGAGTCGATGCTGTTATATTGCGTGAAAAGGACTTATCCCACGAAGACCTACTCCCTATAGCCTTTAAACTAAAAAATATAACTAATTCCTTTGGTGCACAGTTAATTATTAATGGTTCCTTAGAGACTGCAAAAATATGTAATGCAAATTTCTTTCACATAGGAATTAAAAACCTAATGGAAAAAAGGTTAGATTTAAATGGGGTGTTATTTGGTTTATCAGTCCACAGCTTAGAAGAGGCTGTAATGGCTGAAAAGCTTGGTGCAAAATACCTTTTAGCAGGCCATGTTTTTGAAACAGACTGTAAAAGAGGTCTTAAGCCTAGAGGAATTAAGCTCATTAAAGATATTAAGTCCAAAGTAAATATTCCTCTAATAGGACTAGGAGGAATAAATGAGGGCAATATTGAAAGGGTCATAGGGGCAGGTGCCAATGGAGCAGCAGTAATGTCATATATAATGGCATCCCAAGATCCCTATTTAGCGGCTAAAAACTTGAAGGATATCATGGTAAAATCTAGTTAAATACTAAGCTACAGTCTAAAACTAAACAAAGTATACATACATAAATCCATGTCTAAACTTCATGAACTTTTTGTCACTATATTAAGACCTTAGATTTTCTTGATTTTTAAAATATATAATACATGAAGCTTTAAACTAAAAAATATTTTATAATCTAATTATAATTTCAAACTAACTATATGAGGAAATTGCATAATTATGAAATTTCCTCATCTACTTTTCTTTCTCTCCTTCTCCATTATTGATTTCTTCCTCCCTCTGGAGTCTATCTAATATTATGTTATATCCATCGGCACCATAAAGAACACATCTATTTACCCTACTGATTGTAGCTGTACTTGCTCCAGTTATTTCTTCTATTTCATGGTAGGTTTTATTGGCCCTGAGCAGCTTGGCAACTTGTAATCTTTGAGAAATCGCTTGTAATTCCTTTATGGTACAGACATCTTCAAAAAATCTATAACATTCTTCCCTATTTTTAAGCAGTAAAATTGCATCAAATAAATCATTGAGAAATTCTGTAGCTAATTTTGAATGATAAGTCATTTTCTTTCACTCCCTAAAAGTTTAAATTCTTTTCCCATAGAAATGTGATTAAAAATCTAAAATTACTTAATGAGTCACACATCTATATAGATGTGTGAGTTACAAACTTAATAAACGAAAGCAGGCTCTGAGGTTTCCTTTTGAGCGATTTTTATAAATCTGTTTTACCTTCTATTACCTATCTATAAACAGATTTATAGCATGAGCCTAAAGGATTCTCTGTGGCTGCTGTAGTAAGTTAACTTTCTCAATCACTCATCTATAGGTAAATTACTTTATATATATTTATATATCTTTAGATTCTATATTATACAGAAATACCCTTCTTTAAATACATTATAACAAAATTTTCTCTCCTAATAATTTCTGTATTATAAAGAAATAATAAATATAGGGATATTTATAGTTATATAGGTCTTATTTTTGGTTAAAATGAAAATTTAATTTTCAACCTATATACAACTTAAAACTCTGTACTATAAAATGGTAGATTATGATTACAGAATTGATTATCAAACACTAGAGAATGTAACTGAATCCTTACCAAAGACCAAAGGAATAAATTCCTAAAAGCTGAAAGCCGAGGGTCAAAAATACCTTTATCCTAAATTTGAGAGGTGAGTAATGTGAATAAGCATAAAAATACCAAGGATAAGGAATATTTCAGTGCTGAGGAAGCTATGAATTTAATAGATAAGAGTTATAATTCCCATGACTATCCCATTATTTCAAAAATTGAAAATGCCTATGTCATGCCTTGGTCAACTAAAAATGATGTGGATATAATAGATCCTAAAAGTTTTTACGATGATGATGATTTTAAATAGGTAGTTTAAGAATGTGTAAGACTTTATTAATTTAATGTCTTACACATTCTAAATTTAAAATTTATTGATCTTTAAAAGCTTATATATAGATATACGCTTGTAAAGATAAATTTACTCAAGTAGCCACTGAGAATCCTTTAGCTCATGATCTAAACCTGTTTTAATATAATAAATAGAGGCTAAACAGGTTTACAAAAGATTCTCTGATGAAGATTTATAAGGTAGTTTTTATCATACAAAGAAAAAAAGGGAGATATATCTCCCTTTAATAACCCTTTAAACTCACCTATATTATTTTGATTCTATAGGATTATAAGCCAGTATGATTCTAAGAGTAAAAATTCTACTAATTTTTACAATACACCATAGATTGGATTAAGTAAGAAATGAGGTACCTAGACCTATATATGAAGGGAGACAATATTTGAAAATTTCCTGATATGATTAAATATCCAGAGAATTTTCCTTACACACAATTTCAATTAGTATCCTTCTTATACTTAAAACCATCTGACATTAACCCTATAAACTTTCTATCCCCAATATTTTCTATACTATCGATTATCCTTTCCCCTAGTAACTTTATTTTTCTATTATAAACATTCGGTGCATCTTAAAAGTTGATTCTCTATAAAAACAATAATTATTAAATTATTCAGGCTGTTGACAAACCCGAATTTCTTCGTTGTTGCTTCAACCAAGAATCCTTACGTATTTCTATATACGCTACGGCCTCTCGGTTTCAGCACGCCTCGAACTTCGTATTTCTCAAAAGCCTGCCATCTTGTAGACTTTGTCTACAAGATGAATAATTATTAAATTATTATCTCCATAATTCTAAAGACCTTTTTTGAAATGATGAAAAATTAATTAATAAC
>JAKSBP010000175.1 GCA_022361035.1 Clostridia bacterium | reverse complement strand
CCTTCCTCAGATTGTTAACAAAGTTAACAAGATGATAGGCTTTAACAAACTTTCAAGTTCAAGGCACGCTGAAATCGAGGAGCGGAGCTTATAATAAAAAGGAAGGCTATTTGCTTTTAGCAAATACCATAAAATTTCCCACGAACTTATCCGTTCGTTCTCAAATTTTATTGACTAAGTGAGCACCGGAGATTTTAGCAGTAACGCAGAAATTGGGAGTTTGTTAACAGCCTCAGGAAGGGTCACGACCCTTCCTATTTCACAAATCTACCCTTTACTAAAGCAAGAAATTAATTTATAGCCTCTTTAATACTTTGTAGGTTCTCTTCCATTATAGATATATAATCCTTACCTGAATCCATATCCTCCCTAGCTACTCCTTCAATAGGATTAAGGACTGCAGTGCTTGCCCCCGTTTCCTCAGCTAAAACCTGGGCAAGCTTGGGGCTAGTTAGGGTTTCATAGAATATATATTTTATACCATGCTCATTGACTAATTCAGTTATTTCAGCCATTTTAGCTGAACTAGGTTCTTCTTGGGGTGTTAAGCCTGAGATAGCTATCTGCTTAAGTCCGTATCTATCTGTAAGATATCCAAAGGCTGCATGGGCAACTACTATCTCGTCTATGTTTCTCTCCTTTAATTCTTTACTAAATTTTTGATCTAATTCTTGAAGGCTATTGGCAAATTCATTAAAGTTTGTTTCATAAAAATCCTTATTTTTTTCATCTACTTCTATAAGGGCATTCTTAATATTCCTAGCCTGTTCCATTGCCCTAATAGGATCTAACCAAAGATGTGGATCATATTCTCCATGCTTATGGTCTTCTTCATGACCATGACTATGACCACACCCACACCCTTCATGGTGTTCATGTTCATGCTCCCCATGACTATGAGCTTCATGATGTTCATGTTTATGTCCTTCATGACAATGTTCTTCGTCATGGTGGTGATGACCTTCGTATTTTAATAAATCTATTCCATGGGATGCCTCTACTACAATTAAATCCTTATTGCTCAAGGACCCAATAACCTTATCTACCCACATCTCCATCTGTACCCCATTATATATAAGGACATGGGCATTTTCCAATTCTGCCATAAGCTTTGCCGTAGGTTCCCAATCATGGGGTTCTGCCCCCGGTGGAACCATTAATTCTAAATCAATTTTATCCTTACCTATTTTTTTAGCAAAATCATACATTGGATATATGCTTGTATAAACCTTTATTTTAGCTTCACCTATTTTAGCTTCACCTTCCACTGTATCACCGGATTGTGGAATAGTGTCTTGACTACTGCAAGCCGATACAAATAATAATAGTACTAATAATACTAGGCTAAAGGCCCTTTTCATTCTAACACCTCTTTCTTTGAATTTACTTTGTAAGCTTCAATACATTATCTGATATCTGTCATGGTGAACTTTATAGATATTATATAACATGCAAATCATTTGCGCAATTAGTTTGCATATTATTTATTCTTTATCATTCCTAATCTTTACTAAAAATATACATATATACCTATAAAAACCTATAGAAAATTCTATTAGCTCTTAAAACATAGAATCTCTTTCTCTACAATTTTTTGCAAAAACCAAATAAAAAAGGCCCTTTAAAGGCCCTATTTTTCCTAAATATTTTCTATTGTTTATTCTGACAATCCTTACATACTCCAATAAAGTAAAAAAAGTGGTCGAGTATCTTATATTCATACTCCCTTTCAATTTTCTCCTGTACATGGAAGGCTACACAATCATAAAAGGGCTCTATTTTGCTACATTCATTGCATAAAATAAAATGGCTGTAGGGTTTATTAGCTGAGTAAAAATACTGGATATTTTTAGATGTATTTAAACTCACTATCAATTCCTTCTCCTGAAGGAATTTCAAGGCCCTATATATCGTCGATGTATCGGGCTTTAGGGATAGTTTTCCTTGAATAACCTTAGCTGATATGGGATTTTGAGAGGTTTCTATTATGTTCAATATCTCTTTTCTAAGGCCTGTAAAAGCTCTTTTCATATATAAACCCTTCCTAGAAAATTATTCTATAGATGTGTAATTGAGAACGTTAACTTACCTTAACAGCTACTGAGAATCCCTTAGGCTCATACTACAAATCCCTCGAAAAGAAACCTCAGAGACCGCTTTCGGTTATTAAGCTTGTAAGTCACACATCTATATATAGTGAAACAACACTAAACGATAAATTTGTTTATCTATAATTTAATTTATTATAACATAATTTTTTCTCTTCTAGCCTCCTATTAATTATTATATCATTTTTTCTCTACTATAATTCTATATGGCCTTTAAAAATAGTCGATTTATATCGACTCTTGAGGCTGT